>JAWLEU010000100.1:0-8774 GCA_041685965.1 Desulfosalsimonas sp. | reverse complement strand
TCTCTGTGAGATACATATAATGCAACAGGACAGCAAATCCCCATGGGACTATATAAAAGACAGCGGACCCTTGCCGCACCGGTTTCATTTACAGGCCAGGGCGTACATTCAGGAAAAACAGTAAACCTTACCGTACACCCTGCACTCCCAAACTTCGGAATAAGATTCAAACGAGTGGATCTGCCGGCAAAACCCGTGGTGGCAGGCCACTTCAACAGGGTTGTTGACACCAGCCTTGCCACGGTAATCGGGGAAGCCGGGTGCATAGTATCCACCATAGAACACCTGATGGCCTCTCTTGCAGGGCTCTCCATAGACAATGCCATGGTGGAGGTGGACGGCTATGAACTTCCGATAATGGACGGCAGCGCTGCCGTGTTTACCCGGTCAATCCGAGAGGCCGGCATCGTGAACCAGGACTCCCCAAGATTCTATTTCACTCTCCGCAACCCGATCACTCTGGAACACGGGGACAAGTCGGTTTCCATCCATCCCGATGACTGCAGAATCATTTCCTGCACCATCGATTTCGACCACCCGGCCATCGGGCGCCAGAGTTATGAAATCGAGCTCAATGATGACCGCTTCGAATCCGAGATTTCCGGGGCCCGGACCTTCGGGTTCATGCATGAACTGGAGCTTTTAAAATTCTACGGCCTGGCAAGGGGCGGCTCGCTGGAAAACGCGGTTGCAATAGACGAAAACGGGATTGTAAATGAAGAGGGGCTGAGATGGCCTGACGAATTTGTCCGCCACAAGATCCTGGACTGCATAGGGGATTTTTCACTGCTTGGGCTGCCGATTCTGGGCCGCATAAATCTTTACAAGTCCGGGCATAACTTCAACCATGAATTTCTTAAAAACTTCTTCAGGCAGAAAAAATCCTGGAAAACCGCCACCATCGAAACAATGGACGCCGCCGCGGTTTGCCCTTAAACTCAGGCAGATAACTCCTGCACAGATCCTGATCCCGTTTCCGGAGAAAAAATGGCGAGACGCTTCCTTGTTATAAATTTGCTTTCAGTTCTTTTTCTGCTCGCAGCCCTATCCCCGGCCGAGGTTTGGGCCCGTGAAGCCCGTCTCGCTGACATGGCGGCAAGCAACACCGGAGACAACCTGCTTGTCTTTCTCAGGGTGGAAGGCGCTTTCACCGAAAAGATGGAACAGGCCGTGTTAAACGGAATCCCCACATCGTTTTCCTTCATAATTATCCTGGAACAGATAACCCCGCTGTTTCTTCCCAACAGGACCATAGCAGAGAAAACAGTGTCCCATAACATCAAGTACGAGAACCTTAAAAACCGGTTCACGGTCAGGCGTTCCTGGCAAGACGACAGAAAGCTTACCACTGAATCCTTTGAAGAGGCCCGGCAGTGGATGTCTGAAATAAAAAGCCTGCCCGTAACACCTATCGGGGAAATAGAAAAGGGCAAGCGCTACCGCATCAGGGCCAGGGCTGAGCTCGACAAGGTGGAGCTTCCCTTTTACCTGGACTATATCTTCTTTTTTGTCTCTATGTGGGACTTTAAAACAGACTGGCACAGCATTGAATTTGTTTATTGATAAAGCCCGGAATAATCATTTAAATACTTTTCCTGCAAAGAGTGCTTGAATAAACATGAGACCGAACCGCTTCACCATTCCAAGACCTCCGGATATCGCAGCAGACCGGGGCCGCAGGAAAAGGGACTTTATAATAATCTGCGTTGTGCTGGCCGCCGTATGCCTGCTGTCGTATCTGATCATCAGGCCCATGATGAGCGGCATGAACATGCCGGTATCCAACATGCTGTTGATGTTCATACTAATCAACATCAACATGCTTCTCATAATCCTGCTGATATTTCTGGTCTTCCGCAATGTGGTCAAGCTTTTCTACGAAAGGCGCAGCAGGATTCCGGGCACCAAGCTTCGAACAAAGCTGGTGGCCGCCTTTCTGTCGCTGAGCCTTCTGCCGGCGGCGGTTCTTTTTGCCTTTTCGCTGCATTTTATCACCACCAGTATAGAATTCTGGTTCCAGGTACCGATTGAGCAGGCCCTTGACGACTCCCTTGCAGTGGGCAGAAGCATGTATAAGCACGTGGAGGACAACAATCGCTTCTATCTGGAAAAAGCCGCCTACCAGGTCAACAATCGGGAACTTCTGGATCCAGAGAAAGAATCCGAGCTGGACAATTACATCCAGATTGTACAAAGGGAATTCAACCTGGACGCGGTGGAAGTATACGACAGCAATTTCAAACGTCTCAGCTACTCCACTGCCGGCCGCATGCCCAGGGATGCACTAAAGGAACTCGATATAGACAATCTGCAAAAGGCAATGACGGTATCCGAAAAGACCTCTTCCACCTCTGAGCTGCTGTCCCACGGCGAACTTATCCGCAACATCTCCACGGTCCCCTTCGGCGCAAAGGACCTCAACGCCAGGGGGTTCGTGGTAATAAGCGTGCTTTTGCCCGCGGACATGGCCGAACATCTCGAATCGATATCCAGGGGCCTTGAAGAATACCAGCAGACCAAAATGCTGAAACAGCCCATCAGGATGACCTATTACATCACGCTTTCAGTGGTGGGAATGCTGGTGGTATTCTGCGCCATATGGGTGGGCATGTACCTGTCGCGCTCCATTACCATACCTATCATGGAGCTGGCTGAGGGAACCAGGAAAGTGGCGGAAGGAGACCTGACATACAACATCAACGTGGTCGCAGACGATGAAATGAAAACCCTTGTTGATTCATTCAACAAGATGACCCGGGAACTGCGGTTTAACCGCAGGGAGCTTGAATACTCAGCAAGAAAGCTCTACGAGCAGAACATGGAGATAGAGGAACGGCGGCGCTACATGGAAATCGTTTTAAACAATGTCTCCACGGGAGTGATTTCCATAAACGCAAACGGCATAATCACCACGATAAACGCATCTGCAGAGCAGATGCTGCAGATAAGCGCCTCTGAGGTGATAAACGAAAACTACCGCCAGCTGCTGCAGGAGCCGCATCCCAGGCTGGCTGCTGAAATAGCGGAACGTTTTTCAAAGTATTCCGAAGACAGCTTCTCAAAGTCGCTGAATCTCTCGGTAAACGGTCAGCGCAGGACATTCAAGGTCAACTTCAATGCCCTGCAGGACGAATCAGGCCGACACATGGGCATAGTGATGGTTTTCGACGACCTGACCGAACTGGAAAAAGCCCAGCGCATGGCAGCCTGGCGCGAAGTTGCAAGGCGCATAGCCCACGAGGTCAAAAACCCGCTCACCCCCATTTCCCTGTCAGCACAGCGGCTTAAGCGAAAGTACCAGAAGGAGATAAACGACCCGGTTTTCGATGAATGCACCCAGACCATAATAGATCACACCGACCTGATCCGCAACCTTGTAAACGAATTTTCCTCTTTTGCCAGGTTCCCCACGGCCGAGCCCGCTCCCTGCGATGTCGGCCCGATCATACATGAATCAGTTGCCCTTTATCGGGAGGGACACCAGGAAATCAAATTCTCAGTGCAGGTACAAAGCGGCTTGCCGCAGCTCAACCTTGACAGGCAGCAGATCAAGCAGATCCTGATCAACCTCATAGACAATGCGATCTCTGCTATAAAGGACAGCGGCAGCGTCACCATCAGGGCGGATATGGACGAGGCGGGAGAAAACGTAAGGATTGCCGTGGCTGACACCGGCTCCGGCATCCCTGATGAAGACAAGCCCTATCTGTTCGAACCGGATTTCACCACGAAAAAATCCGGCATGGGCCTGGGGCTGGCCATTGTAAGCACCATTGTGGCAGACCACCAGGGCAGAATAACCATAGAGGACAACGACCCGCAGGGGGCGAAATTTATCATTGAACTGCCGGTTCAATAAAAATAAATCCGAAACATAAAAAGGACAGAATCCTATGTTTCCCACCATTCTGATAGTAGATGACGAGGAATCCATCCTTAAGTCACTCAGCGGCATCCTTATGGATGAAGGATTTGAAACCATAACCGCAAAAAACGGTTATGAAGCCCTGCAGCGCATTGAAGAACAGGCCCCGGACCTGGTGCTGCTCGACATCTGGATGCCCGGACTTGACGGAATCGAAACGTTAAAGGAAATAAAATCCCAGTATCCCTATGTCCAGGTGATCATGATAACCGGGCACGGCACCATAGAGACAGCCGTGAATGCCACCAAGATGGGGGCTTATGACTTTATTGAAAAGCCGCTTAACATAGACAGGGTAATCGTGGCAATAAATAATGCCTTGAACTTCAGGCGCCTTGAGGAGGAAAACCGGTTTCTGCGGAAAAAAACCATTGAGAAATATGCAATCACCGGCCACTGCCCTGCCACCGTGGAGCTGAAAAAACAGGTGGGCACAGCCGCCCCCTCGGATGCATGGATTCTGGTTACGGGAGAAAACGGCACCGGCAAGGAACTGGTGGCCAGAACCATTCACCAGTTATCGCCCCGCTCGGATAACCCCCTTGTGGATGTAAACTGTGCAGCCCTTTCAGACGAGGGCCTGGAAAGCGAACTTCTGGGACATGAAAAAGGGGCTTTTAGCGGTGCGGTAAACAAAAAGCACGGGAAGTTCGAACTCGCCCACGGCGGAACGATTTTTTTCGACGAAATCGGCGACATGGGCTTGAAAACCCAGGCCACCATACTGCGCATTCTTGAGGAAAGACAATTTCAAAGGCTGGGCGGGGGAAGAACCATACCTCTTGATGTGCGCGTTATCGCCTCCACAAACAAGGATCTGAAAAAGGCCATTGACGAAGGCACTTTCAGGGAAGACCTGTATTACAGGTTAAACGTTGTGCCCATATACGTGCCCCCTCTGCGCGAGCGCATTGATGACATACCAGCACTGGTGGACGTTTTTTTATCCAAGACAGCCGAAGACAACCGAACACCTGCCAAAACAATGACGGCAGAGGCACTCGAGGCCTTAAAGAATTATCATTGGCCCGGAAACGTCCGCGAGCTCAAAAACCTCATCGAACGCTTAGACATAATGACCGAAACAGACGTTATAGACAACAGTGACATCCCGGCCCCTTATAACGGAACCCTGACAGAAAAGGAAACCGATTTATATTCCCTTTTTTCCTACGGAAGGCTGAAAGACGCCAAGAAAGCCTTTGAGGAGGCCTTCGTGGCTCACAGGCTCGAGTACTGTGATTTCGATATTTCCGAGACCGCCAAACAGGCCGGAGTGGACAAGTCATACGTAAAAAAGGTGCACAAGAAAATAAGGCCTGCTTAACAAGACTGCCGGGTTCAAATTTTAAATTCAGCAGTATTTTCAATGTCAACAGCAAACAGGCAGCAGACAGGATAAATCAGCTTGCAGATAATAGGCGGCGAGTTCAAGGGAAGAAAACTTTTTGCGCCTCAGGGGGCAAAAACCAGGCCCACCTCCGGCAAGGTGCGTGAAGCCGTGTTTAATATCTGCGCTTCCATGGTTCACGGCGCCCGGGTGGCTGACCTGTTTGCAGGAACCGGGGCCATGGGAATAGAAGCCCTTAGCAGGGGCGCAAGGCACGCGGTATTCGTTGAGGCAAACCGGGAAACCGCCCGGCTGATCAAAAGAAACCTTTCAGCCTGCGGGGCTCAGGATCGGGCCGCGGTTTTGTGCCTGGATCTGCTGCGCGGCCCCCAGGCCCTGGCAGGCCTGGGTTCAGCCTTTGATCTTGTTTTCATGGATCCGCCTTATAACAGCGAGGCCCTGTCACCGGCCCTGGAAAACCTTTTAAAAAGCGGCGCACTGGCACCCGGCGCAACTGTGGTTATTGAGCATCAGCCCTCCGAACCCGTGCCCGCTGAAATGGCCGGACTTGAAGTATTCGATGCCCGCAGGTACGGAAAAACACTTGTTACCTTCATGTCACATGTGGTAGCAGGCATAAAGCCGAAGGAGTAAGGCCCCGCCAAAACACAGGGGCAATGCTGGGCGCAAACCTCGAAAAACAGGATTAATCGAATGGAAAAAATCGCTATCTATCCCGGCTCATTCGATCCGGTCACCAACGGGCACCTCGATATAATAGAGCGGGGTCTGAAGATATTTGACCGGATCATTATAACCATTCTTGAAAATCCCGCAAAAAGCCTGCTGTTTACCATACAGGAGCGAAAGGATTTGCTGGCTGAGTCACTTGAGGATTTTCCAAACATCGAAATAGCCTCCTATGACGGCCTTTTGGTGGATTACGCAAAGCAGAGGGGCGCTCATGCAATTCTAAGAGGAATGCGTGCGGTATCCGACTTTGAATACGAATTCCAGATGGCCCTGATGAACCGCCGGCTCAACCGGGAAGTCCAGACGGTATTTCTGATGACGGGCCTGCGCTGGATCTTTACCAGCTCCTCGATTATCAAGGAGGCGGCAAAATTCGGAGGCAACATAGAAAGCATGGTACCGCCGCCGGTGCAGAAAAAACTCGAGGAGTACTTCAACGTGCCCCTGGACGGCAGCAAATAGCCGCGGGTCAATCCTCCGCATCCCCCCGGCCCAGCCGGTCGAGCAAAACAACCAGCGCAAAGCCGGCAGCGGCAAGCAATGCAGCAGTGGCTGCTTCGGGCCAGAATTCTCCGGGCAGGACATTTCTTTCCTTTATAACCATCAGCTCTCCGTGAACCCTTTCCATGAGAACGGGCTCCTTCCACGGCCAGATCTTCCGCATGGAGCCAAGCATCAGGCCGGTGAGGCAGGCAAGGGCCGCGTTGTGATACCTGTCGAGCAGAAACTTGAGCACCCGGGAAAAGCCCGCCAATCCCACCACGCACCCGGCTGCAAGCATCCCGAGCATCGCCGGGTTCGAGCCGGCAAACGGGTTTTTCATAGCAGCCATCACGAATTCGTACTTGCCGAGTATAAGGAGTATAAACGCCCCTGACAGGCCGGGCAGTATCATGGCGCATATGGCCAGCATGCCTGCAAGGAACACGAAAAGGTAAGTCTCCGGGGTCCGGGCCGGCACCAGGCCCACTATGATCCAAGCACCGGCAGCTCCGATACAGAATGCAGCTGCTGCAGCCGCGGACAAGTCCTCCACCCTGCGTCCCACTGACCAGATGGAAGCTGCGATCAGGCCGAAAAAAAGGCTCCAGGTGGGCACTGGATGATGATTCAGCAGGTGGTTCATCAGCCTGGCCAGACTTACAACAGCTATTGCGATTCCGGAGAAAAGACAGAGGATAAAACGGATGTGGACCTCGGCCATTGCGCCTTTTAAATCCAGGCGCAGCAGGCGGCCGAGCATCTTCGAGTTTACAGACTTTACTGCCGCGAGAAGTTGTTCGTATATGCCGGTGATCAGGGCAATGGTGCCGCCTGAAACGCCGGGCACCGTGTCTGCCGCGCCCATGAAAGCGCCCTTTAACGCCAGCATAAGCGCGGAAAGCCTCGAATCAGGGCCAGGGGAGGAAAAAAAAGCAGATTTCCAGGAAGAATTCTCGGACTTGCGGCTCAATCGTCTTTCCACCCGTACTGGCCTAGCAGTCTCACGAAACGGCATCCCCCCAGCTCGCTCTGGTGAATTCCGTGCTCCTGTTTTACGGCCTTGACCATTGTCTGGGAAAAAGACGACCCCACCGGAATGACCATCCTGCCGCCCATGGAAAGCTGGTCTACCAGGGGCTTGGGAATCTCCGGGGCCCCCGCGGTAACCAGGATTGCGTCAAACGGGCTTTCCTCGCGCCATCCCACGGTGCCGTCTGAATACCTGGGGATGATGTTGTAGTAGCCCAGCTGCTCAAACACCCTGCGGGCATTTTGATACAGGGTGCGGTTGCGTTCAATGGTATATACCCTGTAGGCGATCTCTGCAAGCACTGCTGCCTGATATCCGGAACCGGTCCCTATCTCTAAGACCCTGTCGTCCTCGTCGAGCTGCAGGGCTTCTGTCATCATGGCAACTATATAGGGCTGGGAAATTGTCTGCTGCTCTCCTATGGGAAGCGGATGATCGTTATACGCCTGGTCCATTAGAGCCTCGTTTACAAACAAATGCCTCGGCACCCGGGCCATGGCGGAAAGGACCTTCGGATCGCTGACCCCGCGGGCCTCGATCTGGTTCTTTACCATGGTCTCTCGGAGACGTTTATATCTTGGTGAATCGTCTTGCATAATATTCCGGTATTTATCAATTCCCCCCTGCCCAGTCAAGCACCAAAACCCGCAAGTCCGGCTGCCGCGGTAAAAAAACCTTGAATTTTCACGCCGGGGGCAATATCAGGTAGAATCGTAAATAAAAACAAAACCGGAAACACCGCACATGAACATGAAATGGATAAAAACAAGCGTGATATTTGAGGCCGGGGACCCGGAGACCGCCTCTGTGCTGATCGCGGACATTTTCTATGATTTAGGGCTCACGGGAGTGATAACCGAAAACCCAGGGGAAGACCCGGAACTGGACTGGGCCGATGACGCACTGCCCGCACCGCAAAACCACTCCGTAACCGGTTTTTTTCCGGCAGACGACAGGCTGGATGAAAGCCGGCGGCAGCTGGAACAAAGGCTCGCGGAAATCGGCGGCACACTTTTTTCCTGGTACAGGGTGTCATACAGCGAGGTAAAAGAACAGGACTGGGCTGAATCCTGGAAAGCACATTTTCACCCTGTAAAAATCTCCGAAGGCATCGTGATCAAACCCACCTGGCGAGACTACTCACCGCAGAACCATGAGACAGTAATAGAACTGGACCCCGGCATGGCCTTCGGCACCGGTACCCACCCCACAACCGCCATGTGCTTAAGGCTCATGGAACGATTCATGAAGCC
>JAWLEU010000099.1:0-8853 GCA_041685965.1 Desulfosalsimonas sp. | reverse complement strand
CACGGTTATCTACGAAGGAGTTCCCACCTACCCGGATCCGGGCCGCTGCTGGCGGATATCCGAAGAACTTGACGTAAACATTTTCCACACCTCGCCGACCGCAATCAGGGCCCTGCGCAAGGTGGGAGCAGACGAGCCGGCAAAGTACAATTACCACTTCAAGCACATGACCACCGTGGGCGAGCCCATAGAACCCGAAGTATGGCGCTGGTACTACGAAGTGGTGGGCAAGGGCCAGGCTGCGATAGTTGATACCTGGTGGCAGACCGAGACCGGAGGATTCCTCTGCAGCACCCTTCCCGCGATTCAGCCCATGAAACCGGGCAGCGCTGGGACCGGTCTACCGGGCATCCATCCGGTGATACTCGATGACGACGGCAACGAACTCGAGCCGGGATGCGGCAAAGCCGGCAATCTATGCATCCGCAACCCCTGGCCGGGATCATTCCAGACCATCTGGAAAGACAAGGAACGCTATATCAAGAGCTACTACGGCAAGTACTGCAAGGACCCCAAAAGCACTGACTGGAGAGACTGGCCCTACATGGCCGGTGATGCGGCTGTTATGGCAGAGGACGGATACGTGCGCATCCTGGGCAGGATAGACGACGTTATCAATGTCTCAGGACACAGGCTGGGCACAAAGGAAATCGAGTCTGCGGCCCTCAACACTGATGAAGTGGCCGAAGCTGCTGTCGTGCCGGTGCCTGACGAAATCAAGGGCACAGTGCCTGATCTGTATGTATCTTTAAAACCCGGAGTCGAGGCCACCACAGACATAGCAAAGAAGGTCTCTGACACTGTATCCAATGTTCTCGGAAAAATTGCCAAGCCTGCCAACGTCTACATCGTTCCGGACATGCCCAAGACCCGCTCCGGAAAGATCATGCGCAGGATTCTGGCTTCAATTTCCAACTACAAGGATGTCGGCGACGTGACCACTCTGGCGAATCCTGAAGTCGTGGAGGAAATCCGCCAGAAGGTCCAGGGATAGCGTTGTTTTTTAAGTCCTGTTCCCGGGCCGGCCGGGCCCGGGAACAAACAACAAAAAAGGGGGGGAAGTTATGGAAGACATTGCTGTCGACACAACGTGGGTCTGGATTTTTCTTGGTCTCTACATTATTTACTGTTTCTACTGGGGTCTGAGGGGGTATTTCACTGAAAAAACCTCCTCCGGCTACACCCTGGGCGGCAGGCAGATCCCCATGATCGCCTTTCTGATGGCTGCAACCGCGGCCTCGTTCAGCGGCTGGACCACGGTGGGCCATCCCGGCCTTATCTGGAGCGCGGGTCTGGCATACGCCTTTGCTTCATTTTATGTTCTTACCATTCCTATTACCGGAACCTTTTTTGCCAAAAGAGTCTGGCTGGCGGGAAAGAGGTACGGATTTGTAACCCCGGGTGACATGTTTGCCTATTATTACAACAATGACGGCGTGCGCTACCTGGTGGTTATTACAGCAGTTCTTTACGGTGTGTTTTACTCAGCAGTGCAGCTTATGGCCGCGGCAGCGCTTTTCAAGTGGGTTACCGGCATGCCGCTTCTGTATGGGGCCCTTATCATGGCAGGCATTGTCTGGTTCTATGTTGTCACAGGCGGCCTGAAGGCAAGCACCTGGGTGGGCGTGATCCAGTTCGTGCTCCTGGTGGCAGCCATAATCCTGGTGGGTTCCTTTACACTGGCACATCTCGGCGGCTGGAGCGCAATGAGCGAACAGGTGGCAAACCTGGGTGACGATTACCTGAAGGTGCCATCTATAATAGAATTCACTGTGGGCGAATCAACCTGGACAGGGGTGATGATTTTGACCTACATGTTTGCTCTCATGGGAATTCAGTCCTCGCCCGCATTTATCATGTGGCAGTTTTCAAACAAGAACCCCAGGCCCTTTGCCTGGCAGCAGGTGTTTATGTCCACCTTTATCGTGGGCTTTGCCCTGTTTTTCTTCACCGCCTTCCAGGGCCTCGGAGCTGTAATACTTGACAATGCCGGAGAGCTGTCCCTGACCCAGGATAGTGACGTCGTGCCGCAGCTCATGGCAAACTACATACCATCGTTCCTTCTTGGTATAACGTTTATCGGGCTGATAGCGGCAATGCACTCAACTGCAGCTCCCTATATCGGCACTGCCGGCTCCATGCTCCTAAGAGACATCTGGTGGCTTAAAATACGCAAGAAAAAAGGCGGGCATGCAGAGCAGATATGGGTCAACCGACTGTTTGTAACAATTATTACCATAATAGCCCTGACTGTGGGCCTTAACTCCCAGGCCGCGCTGGTCATTCTGGGAGCCCTTGCAACGGCATTCGGATTTGTGATGTATGTGCCTCTGCTGGGAACACTCTGGGGCTTCCGCTGGCCTTCCTACGGCACGGTCTTAGGTATTCTGGCAGGACTGATAGCTGTCTTTCTGACCTACAAGGTATGGCCCAACCCCCTGACCATGCACAGCGCGTTCTGGGGTACTTTTACAGGCCTTTTGGTGGCTTACCTTTGCCGCGGCCTGGGACTCAAGGACACCCAGGAAACGGTGGACCGGCAGAAGGAATTCCGCAACTGGCTGGATAACGTGGACGAACCCAGCCCCAGCGGCCGCAAATGGCGGGATGCCATGAAGTTCGTGGTGCCCGCGTGGTACATATTTGCAATCGGACCTCTGTGTATATTAGGAAATTACGCGTTCTCGTTTGCCGGATTCCCCTCTGTGTGGTCCTGGCAGATCACATGGTGGATCCTGGGTATCATCATGATGTGGGCCCTTGCTTTCAAGGCTGAGATGTCGAGCATCACCGAACACACCATCAAGCGCGCTGAAAACGAGCCCAACATCGTGGTGGAAGAGACAACCTAACAGGACGGCAAAAAACGCTTCAGCGTAAAAAAAAGGAGGGATACACATGAAACCCGAAGATTTATGGATGATTATCGTAGTGGCATTTTCAATCCTGTGGGTGATTGCAATAGGCATGGGCCTGCTGGGATAGAGCAATAATATAAACTAATCGCAAAGCCGGGCCGGCGCGCAGTTTGCCGGCCCGGCAACTAAATTGACAAAACCTGTCCCGCGCATCCGCACTGCGCAATTTTGCGGCAACAAAGACAGATACGGCAACCGGCAGGGGGAAACGGACGAATATGGACCTTAAGAGCAAATTCTGGGTGCTGTCCCTTGCCATAATCGCCGTCCTGCTGTCCCTTCTGGGTTATCTGCTTTTTTACTTCTGGTCACAGCTCCCGGAGGAGGCCAGGGCAAGTCTTCTGCAGACGCCGGGCGAATTTTTCGGCCTGGTGTTTATCATCTGCCTGGTCGTTTTGATGGGGTTTTTATTCCTGCTAAACGAGATTTTCCAGAGCTATGTAATGCCGCTTTCCAGAATAAGCGAGGAAATAGAATTAATCAGCACTGTTAATCCCGCACACAGGATCATCGCCCAGCGGGAGGGCAAAGAGGTGCGGGGTATGGTGCAGAAAATAAACAAGGCCGCAGACAGGCTCCAGGCCCTGCAGCAGCAGCTGCATGAAAAAGGCTCCGCAGATACCGGCCTCAGGGAAGACAAAGAAACCCTTGCCTCGCTTTTCACACGCCTTCCCATGGGAGTGGTTGTGTGCAACAGAAGGGGCAAGGTTCTTTTGTATAACAAAAAAGCAGGGGAGCTGCTTTGCAGAAACAACGCGGACAACGGGGAAAAAGGACACGATTCAAGGGTTTCTCTGGGGCTGGGCAGATCACTGTCAGCGTTTCTGGATCAGGAATCCATTTCCGCTGCCATGCAGGATCTTCATGATCAGATGGAAAAACACGTACAGGAACCCATGTCATATCTGCGGCTCGGTCGGAACGGCGGGGATATTCCGGCCCAGATGGTATGTATACAGGACCAGGAAGACGGAATTCTCGGCTACGCCCTTTTCCTGCATTCCCATGAGGAATACTGCCTTCTCGAAGAACGCGGGCAAGGCTCTTACATAAACGGCACAGCCCTGCCTGGCTTTGACCCTAAAATGCAGGGGCCGGCCTCTTTGCGCAATTCCCGGCCCTGCACCTACGATTTTCAGCTTCTCTACAGGCAGCAGAAAGGTTCTCCGCTGGACCACCGCAGGCTCTCAGAGCTTACCTTTACAGTGTTCGACCTTGAAACCACGGGCCTGGATCCCCTGGGCGGAGACGAGATAGTATCCATAAGCGGGGTCAGAATTTTCAACTCGCGTATTGTACCGGGAGAAAGCTTCAACCGCCTTGTAAATCCCAATCGCTCCATAGGCCACGAATCCACGCGCGTCCACGGCATAACCGATGAGATGGTAAAAAATGAACCTGGTATTGAACAGGTGCTCTCGCATTTCTGGGGATTTGCCCGGGATTCTGTCCTTGTGGCATACTGCGCGGATTTTGACCTTACCTTCCTGCAGTTAAAAGAACAAAACATAGGACTGAAATTCTCAAATCCGGTTCTGGACGTACTTCTGCTTTCTTTATACGTGCACCCGGGCCAAAAGGACCACTCCCTTGAAGGCATAGCACAAAGACTGGGCACACGCATGCATTCCAGGCACACATCCATGGGAGACGCACTTACAACAGCAGAGATATTTCTCCAGCTCGTTTCGCTTTTGCAGAACAAGGGCGTATACACCCTCGAGCAGGCGAGACAGGCCACTGAACAGGTCAAATACGTGGGACCTAAAAGGGATCAGGTAATGCCGATGTCCTGAGTCAGGTCCATGCGCATCTTGCCCTGGGCTATCTTGATTCGCTTGAATGCCTCCTTCAGGGACTGTCGCTCAATATGGGTGAGCTTGTTGGGCTGAATCAGATTGTCTGCAGCCTGCTTTTCTTCCACCAGCAGGTTCACCTGGTGCGACAGGCGGATGTGCATTAAAAAGCCGTATGCAAGGGCCAGTTCCTCGTAGTCCTGTTTTTCCAGGGCCCCCTTGAGCTGGACTTCTTCCAGCCGGTCCAGAGTGTTTGTTGTCTCTATCCTGTTTTGAAGCGCGTAAATGCGTGCGAAATCCACAATCAGGCGCATGGGGGTCTTGATGTCAAGGCTGTTTTTGCGGCCGTCCCTGGTTTTAAGAATCAGGTTGCCGAAAAAATCCAGGGGAGGCTTGAAATACAGGGCATTTTCCGCAAAATGGCGATAAAACCCCACCCACCCTGACAGAGTCTGAAAAAGATTGCTGCGCAGCTCCCTTATGATATCCTCCTGCCCGTAGGCCAGCCTGAAATCGAAAAAAATGCTGGAATGAAGCAATGATTCAGGGTCTGCCTCGTGTACCCACTGGCGGAAATACTGCTTCCATTTGTGCAGCGGCTGGCACCATTTCGGGTTTCTGGCCATTATATCGTATTCGCAGAAGGAGTAGCCGGCCTCGTCAAGCCAGGAGCATATTTTATCTGCCAGTCGCAGAAAGTAGGCCTGCACCTCCTTTTCCCTGTCTGCAGGCACGTCCTTAAAGACTATGGCGTTGTCCTGATCTGTTTTAAGGGTCTGCTCCTTTCGCCCCTCGCTTCCCATGACCATGAAGGCGAACTCAGCCGGCGGCTCGCCTTCTTGCTCCAGGGCAAAGCCGATGATCTTTTTGAGCACAGCATCGGAGATTTCGGCTATTATCCGGTTTAAGTGGCTGGCTATTGCACCGCTGTCTATCATGGACTTCATCAGGCCGGGAAGCTGCCTGTGCCTGGCCTTGAGATCCTGGACAGTATCTGCAAGCTGGATTTCCCGCATGAGATAGACCGGAGACCTGCCCTGGGCAAGCAGCAGGTCCTGCTCCGTGGCAATGCCAAGCAGGTTGCGGGCGCTGTCTGTTACCGCCAGGTGCTTGATGTCGTATTTCATCATCTGCATGATGGCTTCGAATATCTGGGACTGTGCGGGCATGGTAATCAGGGGGCCTCCGAGAATATCGCCGACCGGCCGGTCCACCGGATAGGCGCGGGCCACCACTTTTGTTCGCATGTCGTGATCGGTTAAAAGCCCTGTGCTTTTGCCGTCTGCATCCATGACCACAACCGAGCTTCTTTTTCTGCTGGTCATGATCTGTGCTGCTTCCTGGATGGTATTATCCATGCTGCAGGAGGCAAACTCCCTGGAAAAGATATCCTGCAAAGTGAGGTTCAAAAAGCTTTGATCCGCGGTTTCCCGGGTTTGCGGAGCCTGAGCTATTAAAGATACATAAGGCTTCTGCAGCATCTTCTCGCTGAACTGCTCGGTGAAGAAACTGGTGAATTCCGGGTATTCGGAGCACAGCTCCAGGAACCTCTCCCTTGGCAGGCAGTAAAAGGTGCTGTCTTCCAGGGTCTGTACAGTCCGGATGGAGACCCCCTTGTTAAACAGGATGGACAGGCCGCCGTATATGCTTTTTTCTTCCAGGTTACCGTCAAGTGTTTTTTCGTTATCCTCCTGGATATATTTTTCCAGCCTGCCTTCGAGAAGGATATAAACATAGTTCAAAACAGTCTTGTTCTGCACAAAAAGGACCATGTCCCTGTAGCGGTGGCTTTTGGTTAAATCCTGGACCGTTTTGCGCAGCTCATGCTCTGGAAGCACGTCAAAGGGCGGGACACTGGATAGAAAATCAACAAGTTGGGAATTCATATGCGCCTCCTGTACAGTCCGGCCGGCAGCAGCTGGCTTCAACCGATACCGGTCCCTTTTGTCTGCCCCCTGCTTATCATCTCAGCCAGATCCTCGGAATCCAGAAGCTTGACGCCGGTATCGGCTGCAAGTTCTACAGCTTCCGGTGTGAAACCGCTGCAAGAAATTATATGAGCTTGCCGGGCATCATCATTTTCCAGCCTGTCTATCATCGCCTTGACTGCCTGCTCGTTTATCCGGCCGGACTTATGATGCCTGTACTGAACAAGCACTTTTTCTTCCCGGTTTTCCGCTATAATGTCGACTTCCGCCTGGTCCACCGGATCCGCATTCTGCTCAAGCCGATAGCCGTTATTCGAATAGAGATCTTCGACTAACTGGGCAAAAGCCCTTCGCGATAGCTTCGAAATTGCAGAGGCGTCTTCCTCGCCGATTAACAGTCGGTTTTTCTTCCAGGTATTGTAGGCGGAAACAGGGGCCGGGATAAGAACAATTACGGCGATCAGCCAGGCGGCTTGAGAAAGCCCGCCTGCCAATGCTCCTGACAGGGACTGACCCGTGAATACCCCGGGCAATACGAACTTTAAAAGCACGAATACCGCGGCGGCAATAAGAACACTGACCCACCACGGCGCATCCACAAGCAGTTCCAGAAGATTTTCGCGATTCGCAGCCATGACCTCCACTCTTTTCAGTACGGGGTTTTACCTTTACGCAGCAATGCCTTGCCGGCCTCATCAGCTATGGTTCTATATTTACCTGCCGCAGCTTTTCTTTGGCAGCAGTGTGCCGGTAAAACACCTGGACGCCGGGCCCTTAAGGGCAGGATCAGATTCCACGGCCTTTCTTAGGTAGTCCCGGACATAATAAGGCAGGGCCAGACTGAAAAGATAGCGGTTAAAATCTGACTCAACCTTCTGTCCGGATATGCCCCATGCTTCGGCAGCGCGGCTGAACTGCTCGAATTCAGACGTTTCAGTTGCCCTGGCCAGGAAAAAAAGTATTTCCTCTTCCGTTGGGTTGCGGGTTGCATTACTGCGCTTTTCCATTATGTAAAGCCCGATCAGAAGCCCGGCCATTGCCACGGCTGCTATTATAAACTCAAGGTTCATAGCACTCTCTCTTTTTTGTTTTCCGGGTTTTTTAACCCGTTATTACAAATAAGATAGGCGCTTGGGCCGGGCGAGTCAAGAGACCGGTTTGCCGGTGCTACCTGTTGGGATAGACCCGCTTGTCATCACTGAAATATTCCCTGGTCAAACGGATTATTACCGGGCTTAAAAAAATCAGCCCTATCAGGTTGGGCCAGGCCATAAGGGCATTGAAAATATCCGAAATTGTCCATACCGTTGCCAGTTCAACATAGGCGCCCACCGGAAGCAGCAGACAGTAAAGAACTCTGTAGGGCATGACAAGTTTCTGCCCGAAAAGATAGTCGATGCAGCGGTCTCCGTAATAAGACCAGGTGATTGCAGTGGAAAAGGCAAAAAATATAATGCCTATTGCCACGATGTATCCGCCCGGGCCCGGAAGCCCCATGTTGAATGCCTTTGCGGTCAGATCAGCGCCTGTTTCACCCGAGGTAAAAGCGCCGGTAAGAATGATAACCAGGCCTGTCATGGTACAGATTACAATGGTGTCAATGAAGGGGCCGAGCATGGAAATCAGTCCGGCCCGAACCGGTTCACGCGTTTTGGCAGCACCCCAGGCGATTGGTGCGCTTCCCAGGCCGGCCTCGTTTGAAAATACTCCGCGGGCCACACCGAAACGTATAACCTGGGCCACAGCGGCTCCGGCGAATCCGCCTGTGGCAGCCGTGCCTGTAAAGGCGTCTGTAAATATCATGGCCAGGGCTGCAGGCACCTCGCTGATATTTGCAAATATCACAACCAGGGAGCCTGCGACGTAAAATATCGCCATTATAGGCACCAGGCGGCTTGCAACCTGCCCGATACGCTTGATGCCCCCTACAATGACAAGAAAGACCAGGATTCCTATGAGCAGGCCCGTGACAAGCTTGGGAATTCCGAAATAAGTCAGCACCGGTTCTGCAACTGAATTGGCCTGAACCATGTTTCCTATGCCGAAGGAAGCCACCGCGGCAAATACCGCGAAAAGAACCCCGAGCCATTTCTGCCCCAGCCCCTTTTCCAAGTAATACATGGGACCGGCGCCCACCACTCCGTCGGGGTGAATTGTGCGGTAATTCAGTGAAAGCAGGCATTCTCCATATTTAAGCGCCATGCCGAAAAC
>JAWLEU010000098.1:0-8894 GCA_041685965.1 Desulfosalsimonas sp. | reverse complement strand
AGCTGTTTTTACGCGGCGCTGCCGCGGGCTGCCCGGTGGAGGCAATAAACATATTCGGGGCGGGAAATCAGGCAGCAGGAGGTGTTATGAAGGCTCACGACATTGAGAAAATCGCGGTTATAGGTGCAGGGGCGGCGGGGCATGGCATAGCCCAGGTGCTTGCCGTAGCCGGGTTTAAGGTGGCACTCCAGGATATAAACCAGGAGATTATAAACAGGGCCATTGCCGGCATAGGAGAAAACCTTGATTTTCTGGAGGGAAAGGGAAAAATAAGCGCAGAGGAAAAAAACGGTGTCTTAAAAAACCGCATTAAGATAATAAATAAACTGCCAGAAGCAGTATCCGGCGCGGAGCTTGTTATCGAAGCCGTGCCTGAGAAAATGGACCTCAAAAAGCAGATTTTAAGGGAAATATCTGATAATGCGCCAAAGGATGCGATACTTGCAACCACTACATCGGCCATTAGCATTGCAGAAATCAGCCAAAGCGTGACAAATCCCGGGCGTTTTATCGGAATGCATTTTTTTAATCCCGTAAACCGAATGAAGCTCGTGGAGGTAACAGGCTGCGAAATAACAGAAGAAAAATACATCAGCGCTGCATGCGAATTTGCAAAAAGATGCGGAAAGGTGCCTGTCAGGGTTTTGAAAGATTCGCCAGGTTTCATCGTAAACAGGATTAACGCTCCGGCCCAGGCTCTTTTAAGCGCTGTTCTGGATGAGGGAAAAATCGAGCCCGCCTCGGTGGACCTTGCAGTGAAAAATGCGGGCATGCCGATGGGACCGTTTGAACTGGCGGATTACGTAGGCCTGGACGTTTTCATGGACACCCTTGAATACTACGCACGAACACTTTCTCCTGATTACACCCCGGGAATGGTAATACGAAAAAAAGTTGCAAAAAACCAACTGGGAATGAAAACCGGAAAAGGTATCTATTTCTGGCGGTACGGAAGGGCCAAGATAGGCGACCCCGCAGAAGATCCTGAATTGAAAATGCTTCACTTTCTTTCCATCCAGGCAAACCAGGCAGTAAAGCTCTACAGGAAAGGTATTGCAGGCTCCACCGGAGAAATCGATCAGGCGATGATCTTCGGAACCCGGGCCATTGCCGGCCCTTTTGCCCTGGCTGTAAACATGCAGCCGGACCATATAACGGGATGCCTGGAAAAGTTAAAGGAAAGATACGGTCTAGACATCCTGACCCCGGCACAGGAGATAAAAGACGGATCCTTTAAGGACTTTTCATAAAGCGTATAATAAAACCGGCTGCCGCCTGCGGTCAGGAGCGAAAAAACTGATCCCGACCGCAGGGTTTCCTTTCTGCAAAAATACCGCCACGGCGGTGTAGATTGCTTTTTAAGGATTCATCTCGTAGGTATCTCTCAGGGCGTAGACGTATTTATCCCAAAAGCGCATGAACCTGTTTTTGTCGTCAACCGGCTTGTGCACCATGTCCAGGCACCACTTCATCTGTTTTTCCGATGTATCAGGCTTGGAATAGAGCTGCAGGGCGTATCTTGAAAAATCGCGAACCATGAAGTCAAATATCTGCTCAAGCAGGTCGTCTTCGAATTTTTCAATCTGGTATTTTTCAATTATGAGCTGGCCGTATGCCACCAGGGTGAAAAGCTCTCCTACCGCCAGGAGAAAATCTATGTTTTTGGCCTGCTCTCCGTCGGGTGCAGCATTTGCAAGCATGTCCCTGAATACGGAAATCTGTTCCTTGAATATGTTTACATTGGGCATATCCACGCTGTTATAAGCGATATTATAGTCGTGGAACTGGATTTTTCCAAGACCCTTTGTGGGCCCCTGATTAAACAAAAACGTGTCATCGGCCGGATCGTTCCTTTTTGGAATCTCAGGAAATTCGCCGGGATTGAAAAAGTAATTGGCAATAAACTTGATGACAAGGGCCATGTTTACGTGCACTGTTCCCTCAAGCTTGGGAAGCGAGCGGATGTCCTTGGCTGCCAGCTCAAAAAACACGTCTTTTTCAAACCCGCGGGCCGCTATTACGTCCCAGAGCAGGTTGATGACCTCTTCGCCCTGGGTGGGAACTTTCATCTTGGTAATCGGGTTATAAAGCAGATACCTTCTGTCATCTGCCGAGGCTGATCTCATGTAGTCGGTGGCCCTCTGGGAGAAAAGCTTCATTGCAGCAAGGCGCGTGTATGCGTCTACAAAAAGCTGCTTTATGTGGGGAAAGTCAGTGACATACATTCCGTAAAGATTGCGGTGAGACGCATGATTTAAAGCTTCGTAAAACGCATGTGTGGCAAGCCCGACGGCTCCCCAGCCCAGGTTGAACTTGCCCACGTTTACTGTGTTTAAGGCCGAATCCCAGGCCTCTCTTCCAGTGGAAAGAATTTCCTCGTCTGTGACAGGATAGCCGCTAAGGTTGTATTCAGCCACGTATCCTTCCCAGTTCACCGTGTTTTTAACCAGTTCGTAGTTTTCGTGCCGGGGGTCTGCCACAAAGAACACGTATTCGTCTGTTTCAGAGTTCTTGCCGAACGTGGAGACTAGTGAGGCCTCGTTTGCATTTCCTATGTAGTACTTGCCCCCGTCTGCCACGTATTTGCCTTCTGCCAGAGGCGTAAGCGACATTTCAGAGGAATAAAGATCCGCGCCGTGGGCCCGCTCGGAAAGCCCGAACGCAAAAATTCCCCCTTCTTTTAAAAGCCGGGCGGTTTTTTTCTTGATCTCTTCATTGTTTCCCATGAAGATCGGTCCAAGGCCCAGTATGGTCACCTGCCATGCATACCAGTGTGAAAGATTGTAGAAGGCAAGGATCTCGTTGAAATCACAGTTTCGGAAGGTGTCCCAGCGCTTGTCAGGATCGCCGTCAACCGCATGCTCCTGCGGGGTAAGAAGTGTTGCAAACACCTCGTTTTCCTTTAAAAAATCAATGAAATCCTTATACCAGCGACGCTCGTGGGCATCTTCCTTTAACCTTTCCTTGCCCCGGGACTCGAAATACTCGATGGTCTTTCTCATAAGCTCCCTGGATCTCGGGTCCAGGTGCTCAAATGTTTCTTTCTTTGGATTGAGCAGCATAAACACTCCTTTTAAAAATTAAAATGATGTTCATAATGTTTGTATACAAAATTTATACCCGGCAGCAAACCAGTGCTTAACTCAGATGAGTTCACGCAGCAAACGCTTTAAAACAACTCGTTCCTCAGAGGAGAAGCGCTCCAGGATTTCACGGTTTGACTCCTGTCTCTCCCTTATAAGAGCTTCTTTAATATCATTTGCTTTTTCGGAAGGATACACCCTGTGAATCCGGCGGTCTTCTGAGTCAGGGACCCGGGTTATCCAGCCGGTTTCAGCCATCCTCTCCAGTACTCCGGAAAGAGTGGCCTTATCAAGCATAAGCAAAGAGGAAAGTTCCGTTGCCGTCATTCCGTTTTTATACCAAAGCCCTTCCAGGACCAGATGCTGAATGTTTGTCAGCCCGTAAGGTTTAAGCCTTTTTTTAAAACTGTTATGAGCCTTCTGATAGGCTTTGCCCAGCAGAAAGATCATGCACTCGGGCAGATCGTCAGGCAGTTTTTGCATTCTCATTATCCGGTTTTTGAGTTTGTTCGTGTACGAACTAAATAAACCGGGTTGTACTGGTTGTCAAGACCTGATGAGTTTCTTTTCTATCGGCGCTAACCCCTGCGCGCAGTGTATCGTGATCCGGTGCCGGATTTTGCCTTTATACTGCGCAGGAGCTGCTCGAAAGCGCGGTTAAGCCGGATAAAGGCTTCATGGCCTCCGCCCTGGTCAGGATGATGCTTTTTTGCCATTTCCCGGTACTGCCTGCCAAGGTCTTTTACGGTCATCTCTGAAAGACTCTGCCGGGAGATCCCCAATACCGCCGCAGCCTCGTCAACCGGCATTGATGTTTTCGGCTTCGGCGGGCTGTAGCCGTGATGCCGCGCCTTGAACTGCCACATCAGGTCCTCGAGATAACTGCTGCCGTCAAAGGAAGAATCAAAAAACCAGCACGCGTACCTTACAAGATAATCGTTTAAGGTATCAGAAACTCCGAGGTCCGCCCAGAAGGATTCATCCGTGTTAAGGCTGCACAGCGCGTCCATGAAGCATGAATCCGCCTTTTGCTGATCAATTGCTTCGGGAAACTTCCGGGCAAGGGGGCCGGAAAAACAGGCGGGAACATCAAATATAACATAGGTGTAGTTTTTCTTCTCGTGCTCGCCCAGCACCCCTTCCATTTCCATAAACTGCTGTTCGAGCTCATCTCTGGATTTTTTCAGCAGAGGCCGGTATATTTTCCTTGGTACTGAATAAATCCTTGACTGATCAAGCTCTCCGAAGCGCAGAAAATGGATTCTGCGCATGTCAAAAATGTGAAAAGACTCTGTCTCGCACCTTTTAACCTCCTCTGCCGCCTGCCGCCGCAGCCCGCCTTTAGAGGTTTCATGGGTGAAAGCCTCGATCACCCTTCGGGTCTCAGGGTCAAGGAAGGGCCATAAAACTTTTTCAAGTTCTTCGTGATCAGGGTCACAGCCCTGATCTGACAAGCTGTCGCACAATTGTTCCTCAAAATAAAATCCCGGACCGGCACCCGGATATATTATATATTCAGCAGGATCTTCTCCCAGATCAAAAAGTTCACGGCTTTCATAGCCCTGATCGATTTTCACGCTCTGGCGTATATAATAACGGATTCTCCCGCTGGTTTTCATTCTTGCGAGGTACATGGAGGTCCTTTCGGATTCATCGTTTTTGCAATAATATAATCATGTTTTTAAAAAAACGTTGAAAATTGATGGCACCGTAAAAAGTCCAATATCTGCGTTACGCGCGATTCCTCAGAATTTCACGTACGGCTAAGTACGCTGCATTCTTCGGAATCGCGCAAGCCTTGATCTTAAACTTTTTACGGCGCCATCTAAAAACTTACTTTTTACGATTCTGTCAAAATTCAATGTAACTTCCTTTTTACAGGCTTTAAAATCATGATAGAATTAAGGTTCAAGGTTGATAAGCCTGTAAAAAGCCTTTTTTGCAGGCAGTGTTAAGTTTTAAGTGATTAAGTGTTAAGTAAAATCAATAATTTATTAACTTTTCATCATTTGTTGGTTATAGAAATTTTCGGAGTTCCAAGGAAACCCAAGGTCGGGATCGGTTTTTGAAGCGACATTGAGCGCTTGCGGTCAGGAGCGAAAAAACTGATCCCGACCGCAGGGTTTCCTTCCAGCAAAAACATCGGGTTATGTGAGAAGCTTTTTTCGAATTTAAATGGATGGAAGGTTATGTCACGGCAAAAAGATTCAAACAGCAGAGTTGTTTACTCAACCGAACATGGCAGGATGTGCCCTGATTGCAATAAGCCTGCTGCAGAATGCAGATGCGGGCAAAAAAGCAAACCGCCGCATGGTGACGGCAAGGTGCGGGTTTACAGGGAAACCAAAGGCAGAAAAGGAAAGGGTGTTACAGTGATTTCCGGGCTTGCCATGGACGAGGATGCAATTAAACAACTGGCCAGACGCCTGAAAACCAGGTGCGGAAGCGGCGGAACCGTTAAAAACGGTGTTATTGAAATCCAGGGGGATCGCAGGGAAAAAGCAGCAGAAGAACTTGCAAAAGAAGGCTTCAATGTTGATTAAAAACCAGCAGCCGTGTCCTGCCCCCTTCTGATACCCTGACACCTTCCGGGGTGATAAGGCGGATTCGGTAATTTTTAACACGGTCGCCCTCCCTGCATATCATTCCGTTTATTACGGCAAATCGCTTCTGAGGTGAACTTGACCAGGATACAGCCTGAAGGGTAAGAGGGCCGCCCTTCATAACCTCGGGATCTGCCTGAGATTCGGTGTTTGGCTGAGATGATTCAGAAGAGCGGCTTTCAGAATCATTTGCCCTGGCGGGTTCAGGCTCCGGGCCCTTTTGCTCGGTTTGCTCCGCTGAAGCGGCCTTACCGGCTGCCTCAACTGTTTCAGGCAGGTCTGCCGGAGGGGGTATGACTGCCGGTTCCGGGTTGGCTGAATCCCGGCTGCCGGGGTTTTTCCGGCCTGCATCAGTCTCATCCCCGGTCTTGGCCTGCAGATCCTGCTCCCGCACGCCTGCTTGTGAAGTTCCGGATTCTTTGCTGCCTGAGACAACAACCGCAGTGTGCCATACTGCAGCACCGAAAACAAACAGCACAACAACTGCGGCTGCAGCCAGAAAAACCGGCCGTGCCTGGGTATTCCCGGCAAAGGCGGCAAAACCGCCTTTGCCATGGTGAAAAGGCACCTGATGCGAGTCAGCCTCTACCTGGGTTTCCAGTTTTCTCAGGGCATCAAGGATGGAGCTCAAGCTTTTGACTCCCTTTCAATTACTCCCCGGCTCATCTGCTGTGCCTGACAGCCGGTACAATACTATTTTTGTTGGTGCACCCGCGAAGCCGTCAACAGGTATGCCTTTGCCTGCCTGTATTTTTTTTATGGCGGTACGGGTTGGTTCATCATAAGCACCTGTCACTTCTACACCACTGCCGCCGGCAGCCTTCAAAAGAAGCTGAAGCCCCGCCACTGAATCCCCGTCAGCATCCCTGCCTATCACGCCCTCGATTTCCCTGGGGTTTTCCCATAAGACATATGCCCTGCCGGTCCAGAAGCCTCCTGCAAATTCCCGGGGCACGCCTTTGTTTTTTCCGGTTTCAGGATCATAAAACACAATGTGTTTATCCCCCGCTTTCCGGGCAGCCAGGTAAATCCTGGAAAGAGTTGCAGGGTGCTCAAAGCAAAAAACAGCAGGAAGATCCAGGTTACGGATCAGCGAAAGATCCTTTTCCGCCTCATATACCTCCAGGCCGTGGTTTTCAGCAGCCTGTTTTATGTAGTCTTCAACGGTTTTACCCTCCCTGTCAGGCATATTTACATCATTTCTCCACAGGGAAATAACGTGAGAGACCGCTTCAGACAGGGAGTCCTCCCCGGAACTCCAAAAAAGTTCCTCCGGGGTTTTATCAGGGATGACAGGCTCGTCAAAATTCAACTCCACTGTCTGCTTTGTCTGAATAGATGATGCATCAGCTTTTTTTTCGCTGCCGCGGATAAAGCCTGACACATCGGCCACTTTAACCATTTCCAGCTGAAAAAAAAGGGTCATGATAAAGGCTGCAGCAAGTATCCCAAACATCATTAGAGGCAGGGGAGAGGATTTCTGCCAGGCAGCCTGCAGGCGGGTGCGCGCTGAAAGCTCTGCTATTGCGGATTTCGCTGTTTGGCCCGAAATCCTGTGTATTCCCCGGGAAAATGCCAGCAGCAGGGCCCTGTCGCAGGCAATATTAATAAGACGCGGGATTCCACCGGAGTAGCGGTATATCCGGCGCAGCGCCCCTTTTGTGAAATAAACCCTCGGTCCCGGAGAGGCCACATGAAGCCTGTGGTTTATATACTGCCTGGTCTCCCTGAAGACCAGGGGCGAAATACTGCATGAAAGGGAAATGCGCTGCGAAAGCTGCCTCAGCTCACGGGTATCGAGCATCCGGCTCAGTTCCGGCTGGCCCACCAGGATCATCTGGAGCAGTTTTTCCCTGGTGGTTTCCAGGTTGGACAGCAGCCGCAGCTGTTCGAGCACATCTCTGCCGAGGTTCTGGGCCTCGTCTATTATAAGGATTGCGCTTTTTCCCTGGCTCTTTTTTTTAATCAGGAAGGCATTTAACTCATCGATAAGTTCCTTGGCTGTGGCATGATCCGAGCGAATACCGAACTCGCTGTTAATGGCGCGCAAAAGTCCCCTTGCACTCAACCGGGGATTGATGATGTAGGCTGTTTCAACCTCAGGGGCCATGTCTTCGAGAAAGGCCCTGCAAAGCATGGTCTTGCCTGTGCCCACCTCGCCGGTGATCTCCACGAAGCCTTCGCCCTGGTAAACAGCGTATCTCAGGTGGGCCAGAGCTTCTTCATGGCTTTTGCTCAAATACAGATAATCCGGGTTGGGCACAAGCTTGAAAGGCTTTTCCCGGAATCCGAAAAACGAGTTGTACATGTCTTCTATCCGGCCCCTGTCAGACGCGCAATTTCATACTGTCTAACCGGAAAAAAATATTTTGCCCCCGGCAGGCAAAGCCGCCACTGCTTATGAGGCTTTTTTCCGCGGGGGGATCCTCACTATTCTTGTGGGCACTTCAACAAGAGAAACAGCGGTTTCCGGGCAAAATGCAGCACATACGCCGCAGCCTATGCATAAATCCTCGGATCGCCTGGCCTTGCCTTCATCGTCTAAAAACGCGGCGCCGGTATGACATTTATCAACACACGTGCCGCATCCTGTGCAGAGTTCATTATCGATTACCGCAAGAAAATTTGTTGCATTGGCGATGGGAGCTATCATGTTTTCAACGGAATTGCCGCAGCAGCACCTGCAGCAATTGCATATGCTGGTCTCGGGTTTTTCAATGTCGAAATTGGGATGATAGGCTTTGTGCACCAGTCCGTCTGTTTCGCACCGCTTGAGCACATCAAGTGCCTCCTGCCTTGAAATCATTCTGGCAAACCCCTGCTGGGTCGTGTATCTTGCAGATTTGCCGAATGTAAAACACGTTTCCCTCAAATCCGTCTGGCTGCAGGGATCATCGCTTAAATCCTTATGATGCCTGCAGAAGCAGTGCCCCAGTGCTATTTCATCGAATTTTTCAATCAGGGCACCGACTTCAGCAGTGGGAAGAATCCGGTCTGCAGGCTCCTCAAGGGCTTCGTCTACAACTATTTTTACAGGTTCGCCGGTGTTTTTGTTCTCTGTTACCGGCACAGTTCTGTCAACTGGCGGCATTTGCATGAGACTCGGCACAAGGTCATCGTAGTTCTGCTGGATCATATCCGTGAGTTCACTGAACAGCTTGTCAAAAAGTGCGCTTATCTCACGGTTGCGCTGGTTGTCTTCAACCTT
>JAWLEU010000097.1:0-8965 GCA_041685965.1 Desulfosalsimonas sp. | reverse complement strand
GGTGCCCTGGCTGGCAAGAGAAATGTCCTTGACTTCATAGGTGTTTCCGGTATCCATTGTCATCTCCTTGGCAAATTTTGGGTTTCAGGTTGCAGCAGTATTTTGCTTTTGACAGCCTGGAAGAAATCATTTGCTGGATATATAAATAAAATAAAATAAAATTTTAAATCCGGGTTGTCAAATGCGTGCAAAATCAAGAATGATGGGGGCTGGCAGTAGTGCCTCGGCAAATGCCGGAAAGATCAGCGTATCTGACTAATTAGTGGCTGAACGAAAACCCTGTTCAGCCAAAACCCGAATATCGAAATCCGAAATCCGAAACAAATACGAATATAGAATGTTCAAATGATAAAAACCAACAGCTTAAAACAGGATGTTGCTGTCATTGATGCATTTAGGGTTTTGGTCATTGTTTCGGATTTCGAGCTTCGGATTTCGGATTTCCTGAACGAAAACCTGGTTTTCGTTCAGGCACTAATTATGCCCGGAAACAATATTTAGCGAGTACCCCGGAGTTTCAAATTCAATGAGCAAAGACAGCATCCGCGTTGTAAACGCGCGGCAGAACAACCTGAAAGAGGTAACAGTCAGCGTTCCTGTGGGCGCGGTCACCGTTGTGACAGGGGTTGCAGGGGCGGGCAAGTCATCTCTTGCATTCGAGGTGCTGTACGCAGAAGGCTACCGCCGTTATGTTGAAACATTTTCACCCTATGCAAGGCAGTTTCTCGAACGGCTGGACCGGCCGGACGCAGACAGTATCGAGGGAGTCCTTCCCTCCATATCCATAGGCAGGACATCTCCGGTTCTCACCTCCCGCTCCACCGTGGGCACCATAACATCCATTGACGACTACCTGCGCTCTTTGTTTGCAAGACAGGGTGTTCTTCACTGCCGGGGATGCGGCAGACCCGTGGTGCCAGACACTCCTTCGTCGGTTTTTGACGCGCTTTTTGAAAAGGCTGCCGGCACTGACGCCCTGATCTGTTTTACGCGGCCGGCCGGGCAAACAGATGCGGGTGATGTGCGCGAAACACTTCAGAAAGCAGGCTTTTCAAGGGTCATGGAAGGCGGAAGTCCCCTGCGGGTAGAAGAGGCGGTCCTTGAGTACGGGTCCGGAGAGTCAGTTGAAGTGGTGCTGGACCGGGTTAAAATAGAGCCCTCGCGAAGAACCAGGATAGTGGATTCAATCGAGTCCGCCCTGTCATTCGGCAAGGGCCACATGCAGGTTGTAGTCCCGGAGCGAAAAGAGTCCTTCAAGTTCAGCTCCTTTCTTCACTGCGCCTACTGCGGCATTGAGTATCCAGAGCCCTCTGCAGCAATGTTTTCCTTTAACAATCCCATAGGCGCGTGCGACACATGCAACGGGTTCGGCCGCATAATAGACATCGACCCTGACCTTGTAATTCCGGACAAGCGTCTGAGTGTGGCTCAAGGCGCAATCAGGCCCTTCCAGACCCCCACATACTCTGTATGCCAGGGCGATCTCACGGCCTGGATGAGGCGCAGAAAGCTTTCTGAAGACACCCCGTGGCAGGAGCTTGATGAAGAAACCAGGCGCATGATCTGGCAGGGGGATGGGTCATGGTACGGGATTTCGGATTTTTTCGACTGGCTGCAGAACCGCAGATACAAAAAGCACGCCAGGATTTATCTTTCAAGATTCCGCAGGTATCTCACCTGCCCTGCCTGCGGCGGGGCGAGGCTCAAGCCCGGCTCCCTTCTGTTTCGTTTTGCGGGCGAAAATTTTGCAGAAATCCAGCAGATGCCGATTGAACAGGCAGAGTCCTTTTTCAGAAAACACCGCGGCAAAGCCGCAGACCGGGCCTCGGGCATGCTGCTTTCAGAAATTGCAGGCCGCCTGAGCTTTTTATGCGAAGTGGGACTCGGCTACCTTACCCTGGGCCGCCAGTCCAGGACCTTGTCAGGCGGAGAAACCCAGCGGGTTACACTGGCTGCCGCCCTGGGCTCTTCGCTGACAGGAACCCTGTATGTCCTGGATGAACCGTCTGTGGGGCTGCATCCAAGGGATAAGCACAGGCTGGCAGGCGTGCTCTCACGGCTGGCTCAAGCCGGAAACGCGGTGGTGGTAGTGGAGCATGATCCCGCGTTTATTCAAACAGCGGACCGG
Organism: Desulfosalsimonas sp.; assembly: GCA_041685965.1. Taxonomy (GTDB): domain Bacteria; phylum Desulfobacterota; class Desulfobacteria; order Desulfobacterales; family Desulfosalsimonadaceae; genus Desulfosalsimonas. The sequence goes on along the minus strand of JAWLEU010000097.1, from coordinate 6,837 downwards.
ATAATAGACATGGGCCCGGGTCCCGGCGCAGAAGGCGGCCGCGTGGTGCATCAGGGAACCCTGAACGGGCTTTTAAATCGCAGGGATTCAAAGACTGCCTTTTATTTCAAAAACGGCCTTGGCATTCAAAGGCGGGAGCAGAGCCCGGTTAAAAGGGAAAAAAGTCTTCGTGTGGTCGAAGCAGGCGAACATAACCTGGACAATCTTACAGTGGACATTCCGCTTGGAATGCTTGTTTGTATAACCGGTGTAAGCGGATCGGGTAAATCCACTCTTGTGGATCACGTTTTGTACAGAAATCTGCGGAGGCAGAAAGGTCTCGAGGTAATGGAGCCGGGCTCTTGCCTGAAAGTGGAAGAAGAGGATCTTATAGGCGATGTCGTGTTCGTGGATCAATCCCCCCTTTCCAGGAATGCCCGCATGAATGCGGCCACTTATATGCGCGTGCTCGATCCTCTGCGCACGGCTTTCGCCGCAACCCCCCAGGCAAAACAGGCGGGGCATTCAAAATCGTCCTTTTCATTCAACACTGCCGCGGGCGCCTGCCCTCACTGCGAGGGGGCGGGCCACGAGCGCGTGGAACTGCAGTTTCTGCCTGACGTCTACATACGCTGTCCCGGATGCGACGGCCGAAGGTTCAGGTCAATGGTTCTCGACGTCCGGTGCAGGGGATACAATATCGCGGAAGTCCTTGCCATGCCTGCCGGCGATGTTGCAGCCCTGTTTTCAGACAACCGCAGGATTGCAGGGGCTCTGCAGCCCTTGATTGATATCGGACTCGGATATCTGTCCCTGTCACAGGCAGCGCCCACGCTGTCAGGCGGCGAGGCCCAGCGCCTGAAGCTTGCCAGGCACCTGGCTGAGGCCGCACAGGCAAAGAACATGCTCTTTCTCCTGGACGAACCCACCACCGGACTGCACCCTGACAACGTGGCAGACCTGGTGCGCGCCCTTCAAAAACTTGTGGCAACAGGGCATTCCGTGGTTGCAATCGAGCATGACATGGACCTTGCGAGATCCTCTGACTGGATAATAGACATGGGCCCGGAAGGCGGAGACCGCGGCGGAAGGATCGTGGGCACCGGTCAGCCTGAAGCAATTGCACAGGCAGACACGCTCACCGGCAGAGCCCTGAGACAGGCCTCATCAGGCGGACAAAAGCCCGGCAGGCAGAAGGCTCATGCACGAAGATCCTCAGGTAACAAGGCGATTCAGATCCAGGGCGCAAGGGAGCACAATCTGGACAACGTATCAGTTGACATCCCGAAAAACAAACTGGTGTGCATAACAGGGGTAAGCGGCTCAGGCAAGTCCACCCTTGCATTCGATGTTCTTTATTCCGAAGGCCGCGAGCGTTTCCTTGACTGTCTGCCTGCCTATGCCCGCCAGTACATGCAGTCTCTTGCCAGGGCCGATGTGGACAGGGTGGCCTCGGTGCCTCCCACCGTGGCCCTGGAGCAGAAAGTCTCACGGGCAGGGGGAATGTCCACCGCAGGCACGGTCTCTGAGGTGTATCATTATCTCAGGCTGCTTTTTTCAGCCATTGGCTCGCCTTTCTGCCCGAGCTGCGGTGTGCCGGGCCAGACTGCTGATGCGGGTGAAATCACCCGCAGGATCTTACAGAGGACCGGGGGCGAAAAAATCAGGATCCTTGCACCACTGGTGCGCGGGCGCAAGGGATTTCACGCTGATGTCATAAAGCGGGCGGCATCCCGGGGATTTGAACGGGTGCGAATAGACGGGCGCATATACCGCTCAGAGTCTGTGCCCGCGCTTGACCGCTACTCTGTCCATGACGTGGAAGCAGTGGTGGCCGAGACTGTTTTAAATGAAAAGGGACAAAAGCAGCTTCGCTCTTATGTGGAAACAGGGCTTGCAGCAGGAACAGGTGCAATTATAGTGACTTCGGCCGGGCAGGATCCGGGGCCGGATCATTTTTATTCCACCCGCCGCGCCTGTCCGGGATGCGGGGCAGGCCTTCCCCAGGCAGATCCGCGGCTGTTTACCTGGAGCCAGAAATTCGGCGCATGCAGCAAATGCAATGGGAGCGGGATTCTTGATGAGCCTGAAAAAGGCGAAAACCGTTTGGCAGAGGTTTGTCCCGCGTGCAGGGGAACGCGCCTGCGGCCTGAAGCACTTGCAGTGAAAATCGGTGCTTATAATATCGGCGACGTGTCAGCCATGTCGGTTTCAGACGTTCTTTCGTGGATGGATACCCTCGGCCAGGTAAGCGGGGAAATAAGCAGCCGGGTCCTGCCGGAGCTGCGTACCAGGCTGGGTATTCTGGAAAACCTCGGGGTGGGTTACCTTACACTCGACCGGGCCACCGGAACCCTGGCCACCGGCGAGGCCCAGAGGGTGAGAATTGCGGCCGAGATTTCCTCCAATCTGCGAGGGGTCTGCTACGTACTCGACGAGCCCACCGTTGGTCTTCATCCGCGAAATGCAGAGGCCCTGATTGCATCCCTGCGCGATTTACGCGACAGGGGCAACACCGTGGTGGTGGTTGAACACGAGGATGCGGTAATCAGGGCTGCAGACAGGGTAATCGACCTGGGTCCCGGCGCAGGGGTTAACGGAGGACACCTTGTTGCACAGGGAACCCCGAAGGCCCTTGAAAAGGCCTGGGATTCCGTGACAGGGAAATGGCTTAAAAACCCGGGCAAAGAGTACCGGGGCAAACTGCGCAGCCTTGGTGACTGCGAATACCTCAGGGTGACCGGGGCCACCTGCCATAACCTGGAAAACGTCTCTGTGGATATTCCCCTGGGCAGACTTGTGTGCGTGACAGGGATCAGCGGCTCCGGCAAATCCACACTCGTGCGCGATGTGGTCTTCCGGGCGCTTAAGGCTGCTGTTTCAGGGCGCAGGCTGCCGCATGAGATAAAGGGGCTTTCAGGCGCCGGAAACGTGAAAAGCGTAAAAGAGGTGGATGAATCCCCGATCGGCCGTACTCCCAGGTCTGTTCCAGCCACCTACGTGGGGGTGATGGATGAAATCCGCCGCATTTTTGCGGCCACCCCCGAGGCCAGGGCCCGGGGATACAGCGCGGGAAGGTTCTCATTTAACGTGTCGGGCGGAAGATGCGAATCATGCGGCGGGCAGGGAAGGCACAGAGTGGAGATGCCTCTTTTGCCGGTCGTCCACATTCCCTGCGACGTATGCTCGGCACGCAGGTATAATCCTGACACTCTGGAGGTGAGGTTCAAGGAAAGATCCATAGCAGGGGTGCTGGAGATGACCGTGGATGAGGCCCTGGGATTTTTCTCCGCCTTTCCGCAGATTGCGCGTTGTCTGAAGTTTTTATCAGAAATAGGCCTGGGTTACGTAAGGCTCGGGCAGCCGAGCCCCACTCTTTCCGGAGGAGAGGCCCAGCGAATGAAACTTGCAGCGGAACTCACAGCCAGGTCTTCGGGCGGAGGGTTTTACGTGCTCGATGAACCCACAACCGGGCTTCACATGGCTGATGTGGCAAAGCTGACAGGAGTGCTGCAGAGAATGGTGGACCGCGGTGATACAGTGGTTGTAATAGAGCATGACATGGACCTGATTGCCGCTGCGGACTGCATCATTGACATGGGGCCCGGCGGGGGAAGGGATGGCGGCACCGTGGTAGCCGCCGGCAGTCCCGGGGAGGTGGCCGCCTCCGAAATATCCCTTACAGCACCGTATCTGCGGGGATACCCGGGAGTTTAAAACCGGCTGAATGCACCCCGGAAAATGCAGGGGGGCCTGCCGGCCCGCAAAAATTCATGCAGGGCCGGCAGGTAAGATTTCCCGGCTGTTACTTTTCCATCTGTTTTTCAAAAACTTTTGTTGCCTTGTCTGCGGCTTCTTCAGCCTTGTCTGCAGAGGCCTCGGCGTCTGATGCAGCCTTTTCTGCAGCTTCAACGTCATCTGTGACATCCTCGCAGCAGTCTTCTGCGGTTGTCTGTGCCTTGTCAGCACCGGCTTCAGCGTCGCTTGCCTGCTGCTCAACCGCGTCCATTCGGCTTTCGAGGTCTTCCACCTGGGCTGTGGTGGCACAGCCCGATGTCATGAGTGCTGCTGCGCCCACGAGTGCTGCCATAATGATCCAGAAAGTCTTTTTCCTGATGCCTGCTGTCATTTTTCGCCTCCTTTTTCATGCTTGGTTAGGGGTTTTGCGATAATTCCCACTGGTTGGGGTACGCCGTTTTGTTCTGAAACCGCTCTGCCGAGCTTTTCCAGATCAACATCTGCCAACAGCGCACTTTCGTCTAAAAGAGATTCGGCATGCCCGTACATATCCGGAAATATACCATGGATGTCTGGATGAACTTCAACAAAAATCTTGTTGCCTCTTATACCAATTTTAACAGGTTCGTAAATTATTTCAACCATGGTTCCCACTGAAACCTCGTTGAAAAATGTTTCCACATGCTCGGGATACATCCTGATGCACCCCTGACTGACCCTTCTGCCTATACCCCAGGCAAAGTTGGTGCCGTGAATTCCGAGCTGATCAACGGCAAGCCCTATCCAGCGGTTGCCCAGCGGGTTTGCGGGGCCGGGGGGGACTACCGCAAGTTCCGTATTTTCACGCGACTCAGCAGGAACTGTCCAGTCAGGGTCTTTAATACGGGTGGCAACTTTTGTATCTGTTATAGGCGTGTCCATGCCCTGACGTCCTATCCCTATGGGATAGGTTTTTACAAGGTTGTGTTCGGGGAAAAACCTGTAAAGCCTCATCTCCGGAATATTTATCACAACTGCCTCATGGCGGGTGGGAGGCAGTGCCCACATCATGGGTATTTCAATCGTTTCGCCCTCAGGGGGCAGCCACGGGTCCATGTCAGGGTAAAGCAGCTCTATTTCGTTGAACCCAAGGCCGTAATCCCTGGCAATGTCGAGAAGGGTTTCCTGCTTTGAAATCACATGGGTTGTCTTGAAACCCGCGAGGTTCATTACAGGTGCTGCATTATCCGCCATTTTTACTTGCTGATATCTGAAAGCCCCGCTTTCAGCCCATGCAGGGACGTTGCCGGCAAGGCAGCAAAAAACAGACAGACATATCAGCAGTTTCAGGATCCGCATAATCAGGAGCAGGTTCTATTCAAGTGTGATTCTGGATACTGCGCGTGTCTCGGTATCCACGATGCAGAAGCCGGCGTCGTCTTCCTTGCCCATCACGTCTCCGGGATTGAGAAGGATAGTGCCGCCGGTTTTTTTATGTACGGCAGTGTGCGTGTGTCCAAAGCAGACCAGGTCGTATTTTCCTGTTGCAGCCAGTCCTTCAGCAAACCCGGGTTCATGTGTAAAGGCAATAAAAAAGCCCCCCGCGTTGATTTCGCCGAGTGTTCCGTAAAGAGTGATCATGCCTTTGCTGCTGTCCGCGGTTTTTGTCAAAAGGTATTTGTCTCCGTCGTTGTTGCCGAACACGCAGTGGACGGCTATGTTTGCAGCGGTGAATTCCTTGAATACAAAAGGGGCAATGATGTCTCCGCAGTGAATTATCAGTTCAGCATTTTCGCGTGATATTAGTTCAAGTGCCCTGCGGACATTCCAGATATTGTCATGCGTATCGCTTAGTACTGCTATTTTCATTTCCGCCTTTCTGCTTACAGTCTTTATTTCCTGATCGCACTGCAGATCCTGCATTCTTTACTTTTATTATGTGTTATGTCAATTATAATCTTTTACCGTGACTTTTCAACCCCCCGGAGAAGGCAATGGCTGAGCATTTTCCCTATGACAGGCGGCAGAGTTCCCGGACAGTGCAGATCCTGGGCAGCCTGAGCGTGTTTGCCTCGGCGTTTTGTTTTTATCTGGCAACCGCCGTGATAAGATGGGCCAGAGACGAGGTCACACTGGAGCCCTCGTTTTTCGTATTTGCCAGGTTTCTGCTGGGATTTTTCATCATCTGCTGCGTGCTGGCTGTTCAGGGAAAGGGTCCTCAGGTCAGACGCATGGATCTGCTCATCGGGCGCACGGTTTTCAACTGCCTGGCGGTATATTGTTTTTACAGGGCGGTGGGTCTTACCTCGCTTGCAGAGGGCAACATTTTAAACATGACCTATCCAGTGTTCCTGGCACTTTTTTCCTGGATTCTGCTGCGCGACCAGAGGGACCCTGTGGCCGCAGTTATGGTAATTTTTGCATTTGCAGGCATCTGGCTGATCCTTTCACCGGGCAGTATGCAGCTCCGCCTGGAAAGTCTTTGGGGGCTTGCATCCGGTGTAAGTGCAGCTGCCGCCATTATTTACCTGAACCTAAGCCGCCTGTATCACAATTCTGAAACCATTCTTTTCTACATGTTCGGGCTCGGCTCAGTTATAATATACGCGCTGTTTTTCAGGCAGATCTTTGCCCCTGACTTCCGGGAGCTCTACTACCTGGCACTGTGCTCTGTTCTCGGGGTTGGCGGACAGTATCTTCTTACCCTGGGTTTCAGGTATGTAACCGCAGTGGAGGGGGGGATCATTTCATCTACCAGGATTCTGCTGGCTGCGGTTCTGGGCCCGGTGGTTGCCGCGGATCCTCCCCTTTCAGCAGCCGGCTGGATCGGGGCGCTGCTTCTTTTCACTGCTAACGTGGTGCTTACGGCCAGGAAGATAAAATGATCAAACCCTGTTTTGCACGGCAGGGGTGTGCTGCTCAGGCGGGAGCACGCGGCAGCGGCTGGATTTTGTTCAGAAAGTATAGCCTATGCTAAAGTGGAATGCACCGGCACTTTCGCCTGATTTTCTGTCAAGCTTCCATCCGTACATGCCGCCTATAGGCCCTATGGGGGTTATGTAGCGAAGCCCGACGCCTGCCGATTCTCTGAAATCATCAGATCCTGCATCTGCTACCGCGTTGCGGATGGTGCCAGTGTCG
>JAWLEU010000096.1:0-9030 GCA_041685965.1 Desulfosalsimonas sp. | reverse complement strand
ATACGCCGTGCTTCCCAGGGTCATGCCCGAAACGACCGTGTTGATGCGTGCAGAGTTCATCATCCGGAACATGTGTGCCAGGCCCCGGTTGGGTTCTCCGCACAAATAGCCCATGCAGCCGTCTTTGGACCCGAATGCCAGTGCAGCGGTGGGTGAGCTGTGAAGCCCGAGCTGCTCCTTTAGTATAAAAAAACGTCTTTCTGGTTTATCCTGTAATGAGTCATTTCCTTGTTTTCTGCAGATTACTTCCTGCGGCTGCCGTCCGGGTTATACTCATACCATCCCCTGCCTGTTTTTCTGCCCAGGTGTCCGGCCTTCACCTTTCTTCTAAGCAAAAGCGGCGGATAAAACCCCGGGTCGCCGGTTTCCTTGTAGCAGGCCATCATTGCGCCGTAGGTCACATCGAGACCCACCATGTCACCGGTTTCAAATATTCCCATCTTACGGCCGGAGCCAAGACGCATGCCCTTGTCAATGTCTTCGCAGGTGGCAACGCCTTCTTCCACCAGGCGCATGGCCTCTATTGTGGAGGGAAAATTGATGCGGTTTATTACAAATCCTGCCACGTCGCGGTTGACCATGATGGGCTCCTTGCCGATTTCAACCACGAACTGTCTTCCTGCCTCAGAGGTTTCATCAGTGGTGGAAAGCCCTTTTATTACCTCCACAGCCATCATCATGGGAACAGGGGAGAAAAAGTGGATGCCCAGGACTTGTTCCGGCCGGGATGTCATGGCAGCAAGTTCAGTTATGGGAATAGCCGAGGTGTTTGAGGCTATCAGCGTATCCGCACCGCAGACAGAATCAAGGTCGGAAAATATCTGCTGTTTTAACTCCAGGTTTTCAAACACAGCTTCAATCACCAGATCGGCGTCTTTTGCGGCGGTCAGGTCTGATACGGTTTTAATGCGCCCCATAACCGTATCCGCATCCTCTGAAATTTTTCCCTTTTCCGCAAACTTGCCCACAGACCAGGAAATATTGTCCAGGCTTTTTTTCAGTGCCTCCTCTGATTTATCCATCACACAGACATCCATTTTAGCCTGGGCGCATACCTGGGCAATGCCTCCGCCCATAAGACCCGCGCCTATAACGAATACCGAATTTACAGCCATTTAATCCTCCCTGACTTGAATATATTCCTTATTATGCGCTTTTGTGCATCATGTTTACCCATATCACGGAATAGCCCTGCCCTCTTCCCGCGCACATGGTGGTAAGCCCGTATCGGGCATCAGGATTTTCAAGGGATTAAGCGATATATTGTTTTAAAAGGTATCGAAGCGACCCAAGTCTGTCAATATTATTTTTGGCAAAATCATAGTGAAATTTGAAAAAATAAACTCTTTTTATTATGACACTAAAAAAATTACCTTGACATGAACTTCCTGATTTTAATATGCTGAAATACGTGTTAACGGAGGTGAACACTTTAACCATAAGGTGAGAGGAAGATGACTGAAAAGACATCCAGGCCGGTGGCCAAAAGTCCCAAAAACCCCAAGAAAGGGGCTGCAATAGTAAAGGCCGCGGAACACATCTTTGCCCGCAAGGGGTTTCAGGCGGCAACGGTTGCAGATATCGCAAAAAAGGCCAGAGTTTCTGAAGCCACCATATATGAGTACTTTTCATCCAAGGAAGACCTGCTTTTTGCCATACCCGCGGAAACAATAAGGCAGTACCAGGAAAAAAACCGGGAGATACTTCCCTACATACAGGGGGCGGCAAACAAGCTGCGCTTTCTTATCCACCGTCATCTTGCACTTTACGACAACAACCCGGATTACGCCACGGTGGTAATGCTGATATTGAAGGGAAATCCGAATTTTTTAAAGACAGAGTCCTACAAAATAGTTCAGCATTCAGCCCGAAATTATACAGAAGTGATAGAAGAAGGCATGCAGAACAATGAGTTCAGGTCTGATATAGAGCCATACATGATCCGGGCCATGATATGGGGCACCATCGAACACCTTGTAACAAGAAAAAGCCTTCTGGGGGAACCCGGCAACCTGACATCCCTGACAGAAAGCATTTTCAACACCATCTTTACAGGCATAAAGGCAGCCGAGGCAACCCAGTCCCCCATCCAGGTTCACGTCAACCTGACCCGGTCAGAATAATTCCGGGTGCCGGAAGGCATCAATCCCGGTCTTTAATGCCGCACAGACGCCGGGCCAGCTTTTGCTTCCGGCTTATATTGGACTGGCGGGCAATCATTATTCTCTGGGCCTGGGGAGAGCCGGCCCCGTGCATGGATTCTGTAAGATATCCCACCGCAGCGGTTCCCAGGGTAAGATTTTCGATAAGACGCAGAATTCTTCGCCTGTTTTCAGTGGAAACATCAGTATTTGCCCTGTAGTATTTCTCCAGCCAGGCGCCTGTTTCAGGAGAATCAAAATCATCTGCTGAAGGAAGGGTCACCATGAGGCCGCCTGCCACGTCCTGGGCCAGCCTTGCGATCTCGTAGGGAAAACGGGTTACGTTCTGCTTGGACACGTTTGCAAGAAGAGTGTTCACGCAATAGGTGCCGCTGGGCTCCTTATGGCCCTCTGAGGCGCAGGCAAGCGATCCGCAGAACAAGGTTTCATTGAGATGATTCATCTCTATGATCTTGTCTTTGACGTGTGATGCCTTCTCAACGCCGTTGTATTCTGCGGCTGTCTGGGTCGCACCGATTAATACGTCGCCAACTCCGGACTTGCAGGCATAGCTCTGGCGGTGATACGATGCGAACTTTTCCACAAGCGGGCCTGCGAATTCGTGCTCTCCGCACATAAACACCCTCTCCCATGGGACAAACACGTCATCGAATACCACCAGGGCCTCGTGTCCGCCAAAGGCCGGGTTTCCTGTGTCAAGAAGGGTTTGTTCAATCTTTCTGGTATCACAGGACTGCCTGCCCATTATATAGGTAATACCCTCTGCATCGCTGGGCAGGGCAAAGGAAAGGGCATATTCCCTGTCCGCCTCCCGCATTGCAATTGTGGGCATGACAATTATTTCATGGGAATTTACCGCCCCTGTCTGATGAGCCTTTGCACCGCGCACAACTATGCCGTCCTGTTTTTCTTCCACAACGTGCATGTACATGTCAGGGTCCGGCTGCTGATGGGGGGGAAGGGAACGGTCTCCCTTCGGGTCTGTCATGGCGCCGTCACAGGTGAGGTCGTTTTCCTGGACATAGCCCAGGTATTTTAAAAACCGGTCCTTGTATGAGGTCCCGTGCTTTTCATCAATGTCATGGGTTACTATGGACAGGGCATTTAAGGCGTCCATGCCCACACACCTCTGAAAGCAGCACCCGGTATGAGCACCCAGCAGGCGGCCCATCTTTGTCTTTTTTACCAGATCCCCTGTGTTCTGGTGAATATGGGTGAACCGGTTTATTTTTTCGCCTGTTATATGGGAATTCGCTGTCATCAGTTCTTCGTACTCGGGCCTGTGCGCAAGTTCATATGTCTTGGCAACCGCATTCATAGAAGGCCTGATAACCGGATGATCAACCGGATTTTCAACCCGCCGGCCGAACATGTAGACAACCAGATTGAGCTTGCGCAGGCTTTGTTCGTATTGCTCGGGCGTCATCATAAGAATCACCAAAAAGGTTCAGGGCTAATTAAAAAGACTTTTTAAAGCCTTATCAATTCTGTGACCAGTTGTTTTTGTCAATAAAACTCTCCTGTTGCATTATTTCCGGAACCCGAGGTGATCTTAAATATATAGCCTTCCCCGCGGGTTTTCAACCCCGCCTGAACTGAGGCAACGCCTTTTGAGATTTCCCTGTTGAACTGGACTATGATCTGCCGCATTCCGCAAGGGGCTTTAAAGGCGCTTTCCGTGAGGGTCTCCAGGTAATCAAAGTAAAGGGCGTTGTTTACATGCCCCAGGGGGTCATAGTCAGAGGCGCGGATGGCAATTGTTACAGTTGATTCAGGTTCAAAGCCGTTTACCGGTTTCCACCTGTCTATGTCTGTATCCGTGGCGTCGGCGGGCTCGACAGTGTAGGATTCTATCACGTCCTGCGGGGCCTTTAGAATTTTTTTGCGCTCAAGGTCTATAAACAGCCAAAGGCTGGTTGCGGAAACAAGCTTTTTACCGTTTCTGATAATCTCAAAATCCCGATACGACTTAAACCCCCTGCTTCCCTTATGCCAGGTAACCACCTCCACCTCGTCTCCGAAAACCGGGAGTTCTGAGATATTTATGGCAATGCGGTGCAGGATCCATGCCCGGCCGCTTTTCATAAGGGTCGGGGCTTCGTATCCGGCCCTGCGGGAATGAAGCATTGCAGCCTGCTGCAAAAGGTTGACCAGTCCCCGGGGCCTTAATTCAAGGCTTTCGTTGACCTCGAAAAAATTAATGGCGTGCGCGGTAGTTATTTTCATCCATATCTTCGCTTCGCGGCCTGAGGTGCAGCCACTCACCGGGCCTGGCAAGTACCCTGCAGTGTGAATGCAAACGCTGCAAACCCTCCGTGATGGCTTAAGCTCAAATCAACGCCAGTGGGTTTTTTGCTGATATATACCAAAGGCGGGCCAAAGCCCCTTTTGCCTCTGTGTCTTTTAATCTCCATATCAGACGGACTGATTTCCGTGAGCCGGGCTATGCTTCGGATGGCCGCGTGCCTGGCCGCCTCGGATTGCCCCTGCGGATTCCGCCGGTCAGGCGCGATTTCGTCCACGCCGCTGCATAATTCGTCAACAGATACCCCGCCGGATTCGCTGCCGATACAATGTATATAGCTGTCATTTATACACAGCATCACGCGCACCGAATAGGATGCTGTTTCAACCACTCCCCGGCACTGTGAGATCCCCCGGAAATCATCGCAGTCAAAGCCCGTCTCGTAGAGCCCTGGCCAGGAGGCAATATCCGGCCGGGTCTTGACAAGAGCCTTATAGGCGGTCTCCTTGGCAGCCCACGCAGCCCAAAGGTATATGTCACTGGCGGCAGAGCGGTCAAAAAATCGTTTTTCGGTCTCTGTGAGCACCCTGCGGACAAAACGTAAATTCCCGCTTTTACCCTCTGCTTCCGGAGCACGAAGGTCCACTATATCATTGCCAACGCCTGGCGAAATACCTTTTCTCCATGTCTGCAAGGTGTTCTATTATCTGGCCCGCACATGCCCGGTGAGCCCGCAGGCCTTTAAAGTTTGTATAAGGCCTGCATTGTTCAACCATCATTGTAAATTTTTCCCCGAACCTGGGGAAATTGCTGTGGGTGTCCTGATGATCGCCGCGCATGTATACGCACAAAACACGAACATTTTCAATATTGCAGAACCATCTGCCCACGTTGTACGTGTAATCCCGGGTATTGACCCTGCCTGTTCGCGAGCGGGTTCCCTCCGGGAAAATCATGAGGTTTTCGCCCTTTTGCAGTAGCCGGACGCACTTTTCAAGGCTGATCTTGACCACATCCCTGTCTCCGCCCCGGACCACGGGAATGCACTTGGTGAGATAGCAGAATCCCCCGATCAGCCGGTTGCGGTTGAAATTCATGTACTCCGGCATATTCCAGGGCAAAAGCTTGAAATGCAGCATGTACCTGTAGGCGGGAAACATTGCATAGGCAATGATAAACGAGTCGATCAGGGTCAGGTGGTTGGCGCAGATCAGCCAGGGCCCGCTGTGTCCCCGCATAAGCTTGTTTATCCTGCGCCGGATCTCCCCGAGATTGCGAACCCTGTATCCCGCCAGCTTTATGGCAAGAATAATCAGGGGAGCAGTGAAAAGAACCGCAATCCGGCCCAGGGTCTCCTGGAGATCCAGGGATCGCTTGATCGAATCTTCCATGATTTATTTCACTGCCTGATCAGACTGCAGGCGGTCGGAAATGTAGTTTACTGCATCACCTATTGTGCGGATGTTGTCTGCATCATCATCCTCGATCTCTATGTCAAAGGTATCCTCAAACTGGATAATTATGTCAACCAGCCTTGCGGAATTCACCTTTAGGTCATCGAGTATGGATGTGTCCATGTCCACTTTTTCAAGGCGTGCAGGCTCCTTTACATAATCCTTGATTATGCTTACCACATCGTTGAAAATCTTTTCTTTATCCATTTTTCTTTCCTCCGTATTTATTATTATGCTCATATCTGGTGCGCCTGTAAAGGCCGCCTTTATTGATTTTCCCATTTCCGAAGTATCAGGCATGAATTTACATCCCCGAAGCCGAAACAGGCCTTGGCAATTGTTTTAAGATCAGGCACCTCCATGCACTCGCGGACCACGCTGCCTGCGAACTCCGAAAGCTCCGGATGCAGGTCTTCGCAGTTGATAGAAGGGTGCAGAAAGCCCCTGTCGAGTTCAAGCACAGAGGCAACGGTTTCAATGGCGCCGGCAGCCCCGAGACAATGGCCTATCATGGACTTGGTTGAGTTGATCCGGGGAAAATCGCCGGGGCCGCTTTCAAGGGCCTGAGACCAGTTTTTAACCTCGTGGGGATCAGCAAATGTGGCTGTGAGATGACCGTTTATGGCATCTATTTCCGCGGCGTTGATTCCTGCATCCTGAACCGCGCCCCTTATACAGCGCTGGACCCCTTCAGGATTGGGAGCTGTCATGGAACCGCCGTTTCTGTGCCCACCGCAGTTTACCATGGCGCCGAGCACCTCGGCATAAATGCGCGCACCCCTTGCCTGAGCTGTCTCCAGGTCTTCCAGAATCAAAGCGGCGGATCCCGCGCCCGGCACAAAGCCACCGGCTGATTCGCTCATGGGCCTGGAGCCCTTTTCAGGTGTTTCATTGAACTTGCGCGCCAGAACCCTCATGGCATCAAAGCCGCTCCAGGTATAGGGAGAAGCACCTTCAACACCCCCTGCAATCATTCTCTTTGCACGACCTGTGCGTATCCTCCAGGCGGCTTCCGCCACGGCCTCTGAGCCGGTGCTGCAGGCTGAGGAATTTGAGGTTACCTGGTTGCCGAGAGCCAGAATGCCTGCAAGCCGAGCGCTTGTGGCGCTGCCCATAACGCGCTCCACCACGCGGGTGCCCAGCCTGCGAACCTTGCCCGCGTTCACCGTGGGGACCACTTCGGTTGCAATCACCTCCATGTCAGAGATGCCGCACCCGAATACAGTGCCGGTATCCCAGTCAGGCGGATCCTCATTGGAAGGCAGTGAAAATCCGGCATCCTGCCAGGCATCCATTCCGGAGACAGCGGCATACCTTATGGTTTCGCTCAGAAAGGACTGCTGCCTGAAATTCTCAAAATACCTGCTGCAGGCTTCGTCAAAGCCCTGCGGAATGCCCCCGATGCGGCAGGCGAATTTGAGTTCCTCTAACCTGTCAACAAACCTGATGCCTGATCTGCCCAGCCGAAGCGCCTGTTCAAAATCGGAAAGCCCGATGGCGTTGGGACTAACCACCCCCATTCCGGTTATTACAACCCTGTTATTCATTGAGTTTTACTCCTGTTCCCATAAGCACGCCGGTACACACTGATTCGCCGTTTTCCCGCGCGATTCCGGCCTTTGTTTTGATACTTCCCCTGCGGAAATATACTTTTTCCCCTGAAATGACCACTTTTTCCCCGGGTTTTACCATCCCCGTGAATTCCACGGATTCCGCCATGGTAAACAGCGTCTTCATCTTTTTGATATCCGAGACCGTTTTTTGCTGGTGCAAAAGAATGGCAATGCCGAGGGCCACCACTCCTGCCTGGGCCATGGTTTCAATCAGAATCACACCCGGCGTTACAGGATAATCAGGGAAATGACCCCTGTAAAAGTATTCGTCTTCTCTGAACCTGTAGACCGCAGTGATCTTGTTTTCATCCAACTCGACTATTTCGTCTATAAACCTGAACGGCCGCTGCTGAGGGATAAGATCAAGAACCCGGGTTTTAAAGGAAGCATCATCCACCGTACATTCCTCCGTTTACATGAATTACGCTTCCCTGGATATATGTGCCGCCCGAGGCCAGAAAGGCCACAACCTCTGCCACCTCCGAAGGCGCGCCCATGCGTCCGAGTGGTATGGCCTCGAGTATCTTCTGCCGGATTTCTTCAGGCAGCTCGCCTGTCATGTCAGTGTCTATAAATCCCGGAGCCACGGAATTGACAAGTATATTGCGGCCTGAAAGCTCCTTTGCCAGGGATTTGGTCATTGCGTCAGCCGCAGCCTTTTCCATGGTATAGGCTATCTGGCCGGCATTTCCCGTGTGGCCCACTACGCTTGATATATTAACAATTCTTCCCTCGGAGCGCCTGAGCATGAATACCCGCAGCACCCGCTTGGTCAGGTACCATGCACCGCGGGTAACCGAGCGCTGGGAATCAAAAGAATCTATCTTCATGGAATAAATAGGCTCATTAACAGTCATGCCTGCATTGTTTACCAAAACGTCGAGCCTTCCGGCCTCTTTTTTGATGTCATTTACCATGGCATCTATCTGCTGTGTATCTGCGAGGTCCGCCTGCAGGAGAAAACCGTTTCCTCCTATTTCTTCCAGAAGCTTTTCCGCCGGCTCACGGCTTTTCCTGAAATGGATCCCCACCCTGAAGCCTTTGTCCGAAAGAGCCCTGCAGCAGGCCGATCCTATCCCTCCGGCACCCCCGGTTACAAGGGCGGTTGGTTTGTTTTCCGAATCAGTCATGACTGGCAAACCTTTCCTGCTTATTTCGCTGTAAATTCAAATTAAATCCGAAGCACGAAATCCGAAATCCTAAACAAATCCGAAATCCAAATGACACAATGACCAAAATAAGATGCGAGCAACTTCACAGTTTTCTGATTCAGACATCCAGTTTCCAGTCATTCTTCGTGTTTCAATATTCGAATTTTGTATTTGTTTATCCCTTAAGGGGTGCTAACGCTCGAATTTCGATATTCGGATTTCGGATTTGTTTCGAATTTCGATATTCGGATTTCGAATTTATTCTGTATTTCGTGCTTCGGATTTCGAATTTATTCACTTCTCCATCATTTCTTCTTCCCCCTTATCCTACTCCGGATAAGGGTAATTCTTGTATGCTATTCCCCTGAAAATGCCTGATCTGGCCTTTTTGACAGTGGCAACAGG
>JAWLEU010000095.1:0-9039 GCA_041685965.1 Desulfosalsimonas sp. | reverse complement strand
CTCACCCCCAGGTCAATGGAGAAGAGAAAAAACATCAAGGCCATGACCCAGAAATTCAACGAAGAGGTCAAAAAGGCCAAGGAAGAAGGCCGTGCCGCGCAGATGGGTGCCATTGAGCCCATGAGCTCGGGGGCAAGCAAGCTGACCAACTACCAGTTCAAGTTCTGGGGAGAGGAATTCAAGATCAATCCCCTGCTGTTCGGAATCATTGGTATCGGTATCGGCATTGTCTCCAGGGCATTCGGAATCGGCGGAGGCTTCCTGCTGACCCCGCTCATGACCATGGTAGGCGGACTGCCCATGTACGTTGCGGTTCCGGTGGCGCTCATCGGAACAGCCTTCAGCAGCATAGGCTCCTTTATAGGATACCTGTTAAACGGATACCTGCCTGACCTCTGGATCGCAATCGCCATCATCATAGGCGGTTTTGTGGGCGGATACATAGGCAGCAGGATGCAGAAGCTCTTTACAGAGGTTCAGCTCAAGGTCATACTTGCAGTTGTTCTTTTCTTCCTGTTCTTCCGCTTCTTTAAGATCGAGATATGGATATAGCATCAACATGCAGGTAAAACATCAACCATGATGGATGCACTCTGGATAATGATCCTAAACGGCCTGCGTCACGTGCAGGGGGGGCTCGACACCGTGTTCTCCCCCCTGCATGTGCTGGGCCCTGTTGCGGCTGTGGCGGTTATCGCCTTGCTAACCGGCGCAGGAGCAAAACTTTTTACAAGAAAATTCAAGACCCGGCGCTACCGGGAACTTAAAAAAGAATTTGACTACTGGTACAATCTCAAGCAGCAGGCATTGTCACTGCAGGACACTGACCCGGAAAAAGCCCG
This sequence comes from Desulfosalsimonas sp., assembly GCA_041685965.1. Classification (GTDB taxonomy): domain Bacteria; phylum Desulfobacterota; class Desulfobacteria; order Desulfobacterales; family Desulfosalsimonadaceae; genus Desulfosalsimonas. The sequence goes on along the minus strand of JAWLEU010000095.1, from coordinate 8,197 downwards.
CGAACTCGGGCGCAACATAGACCAGGGCAAGCTCAACAAGGTCTATTACGACTATTTTATAGAAGGGTTTTTAAACAACCTTCTGACCATTTACATTCCGGTTTTTTCATTGATGGGCTACGTAAACGCCACCTACCGGCCGGAAGCCCTGGAATCAATGTTTGGCAGGCCCTATCTGTTTATCCTTCCCTGGATAGACGGCAGGCAGTATGAAATCGGGGCAGTGTTCTGGTTCGTGTGTTGTATTCTGGGATTTTATATAATAAGCTTTATTTCGGCAATAATCCTGGGCAGGCGGCGAAGAAGTGAAAAACACGATGACAATGCTTTTTATGCAAAGGCTTTATGATGATTTCAAGCAGAATGTTTTCAGACTGGCTGGACGCGGTATTTCCTGATTGGTACGGCCTGGCTGCAGGGCTGCTGCTGGGTGCTTTCGGGGTGCTTGCCCTGAGCCTTCTGGTTCTGGGCCTTGCCCCTCATCTAATGTTTATATGGATGCCGGCGATTGCCGGCTTCTGCGGGGCAAGCTCCGGATACAAGTTCAAGGAAAAACAAAATCAGCAAAAATCCGGATCCGCCGCCCCGGCAAAGTTCATGCTGCCGGCGGCCGGGCTCGGACCCGCGGCTGCGGCGGTAATAATACAGAGCCTTGTGGACAGCCGGATCTTCGGCACGGAAATCTCGATGAGGCTCGCAGCCATCATAGCGGCCTGTGCCGTTGTAGGCGCGGTCTGCGGAGGTCTTTTGCGAAACCGTTACGAGAAAATCGTCCGATAATGATGAGGATAATGATAGGAGCTTCGAGATGAGTAAATACTACCTGTTCCAGGACCAGAAAAAATGCATCGGCTGCATGGCCTGCGTGGTGGCGTGCAAAAGCAGGCAGGGCCTTCCCAGGGGGCCTTTTCCAAGCCTTCTGGTAACCGTGGGGCCGAGGTGGGTTGGACACCTGCCGCGCACCGCCTTTACCTTCATGCCGTGCTTTCACTGCGAAAACCCTTGGTGCGTTGCAGCCTGCCCAACGGGCGCAATGTTTCAAAGAAAAAATGACGGGATCGTCACGGTTGACCCGGAGCTGTGCGTAGGGTGCAAAACATGCATCTCCGCTTGCCCCTGGGGCGCTCCGCAGTGGAACCCGGAAACCGGAAAGGCTGTCAAGTGCGACTATTGCCATGACAGGGTGGAATCCGGGCTCAAGCCTGCCTGTGTTACGGTGTGCCCGACACAATGCCTGTATTTCGGTGCCCCGGACGAAATCCCGGAAGTACGGCGGGAAAGATACGCAAGGGCGAGAGCCAAGGATTTATAGACACCGGGAAAAAGGCAGAATAAAATGAGTCCGCATACCTGCAGCGTAAAGGCCATGCATGACAGGCTCCGGGATTCCCTGAATACCGGTGAGCTTACCCATCCGAGATCCCGCCAGAGGGCCCAGGAAATCTTTGACCTGGTCTATGACGTATCCCAGGGAAGGGCCGGGCAGGATCATTTTGACAGCATACTCGGGATCGCCGGGGACCTGGCACAACATGGCCCCACCCGGCCCGGCCGGGAACTGGGCAAATACGTCACAGATTTTGTAAACAGCAACCGCGAAGAGTTTCTAAGCCACATAAAGACCCATACATGCCCCACCGGCCACTGCCCCATGCTTACTCCGGCCCCTTGCCAGATGGCATGTCCCGCCGGAATCGACGTGCCCTCTTATGTAGTGCTCACCGGCCAGGGCAGATACGAGGAGGCAGTCTCGGTTATCCGCAGGGACAACCCCTTTCCCTGGGTGTGCGGCCTTGTATGCACGCATCCCTGCGAGTTCATGTGCGTAAGAAGCAGGGTTGACGAACCCATAGCCATAATGGACCTCAAAGGCTTTGCCTCTGAAAAGGCAATGTCTGCAGGGCGTTATGAAAACCCTGATCCAATGCCTGACAACGGCCGCAAGGTCTGCGTGGTCGGAGCCGGCCCGGGCGGGCTTACGGCGGCATATTACCTTGCCCTCAGGGGCTACGGGGTGACTGTCATAGAATCGATGCCTGTGACCGGCGGCATGATGATGGTGGGAATCCCGCGCTACCGCCTGCCGAGGGAGGTAATTGACCGGGAAGTTGCCATGATTGAATCGCTGGGCGTGGAAATCAGGTTAAACACCCGGTTCGGCAAGGATGTCACCCTGGAAAGCCTCCGTTCAGAAGGCTTCGAGTCTTTTCTTCTGGCAATCGGCGCCCACGGCTCATATAAACTCATGATTCCGGGGGAAGAAGATTATAAAGGCGTGCTGCCTGCAGTCTCGTTTTTAAAGCGCGTCAGCCTGGGCGACCACCGCATGCCGGCAAAGCGCGTTGCGGTTGTCGGCGGGGGAAACGTTGCAATTGATGCGGCCAGGACATCGCTGCGCCTGGGATGCCGGGAGGTAACCGTTTTGTACCGCCGCACCCACGACCAGATGCCGGCGCATCACGAGGAAGTCGTGGAGGCAGAGGAAGAAGGCGTGCAGTTTTCCTACCTGACGATTCCAAAGGAAATAAAGGGTGAAAACGGAAAAGTAACCGGAATGGTATGCGTGCGCGCGGAACTCAGCGAGCCTGATGACTCCGGCAGGCAGAGGCCGGTTCCTGTTGAGGGAAGCGAGCACGTGATAGCCGCGGACGCCGTAATCCCGGCAATAGGCCAGGAAGTGGAAAGCGAGGGGGTCGACGTTTTCGACCAGGTGGACTGGACCAGGAGAAACACCATAAAGGTCAACACGGTTACCATGCAGACCGCGCAGGAAGGCGTATTTGCAATAGGAGACGCGGTAACCGGCCCTGCAACGGTTGTGGAAGCCATTGCCGGCGGCAAAAAGGCGGCAACTGCAATACACCGTTATTTCGAGGGAATCGCCCAGCCCACGCTTCCCACGGTTCCGGTGCGCAGAAGGAGAATGGAGCACTTCGAGATGCCCGCCACCCTGAAAAGTGATCTCAGGCGCCCGCAGATGCAGGTTTTAAGCAATGAAAGGCGCAGGATCACCTTTCAGCAGGTCAGGCTGGGGCTAAACGAACAGCAGGCGCAAAACGAGTCCAGGCGCTGCCTGCGATGCGATATCTGCATAAGGTGCGGCAAATGCGTTGAAATCTGCCGCGACAAGATGGGCATAGAAGCACTTTGCCTGGGCTACTTCGACTTTGACAACCCCGGCCCCACTGATCTGCGCATTACCGCGGAACGCTGCATCGCCTGCGGTGCGTGCGCCAATAACTGCCCCACCGGGGCAATGCAGATGTATGACACGGACGGCTACAGGGTGCTTTCACTGTGCGGAGCCACGTTAAACCGCCTTCAGCTCGAATATTGCGAAATCTGCGGCGCAGTGCTCGGCCCTGCCAGATATCATGATTATATTATGGAAAGGGTCAGGGATATAAGCCCGGAAATGAGCACCAAGCGGGTCTGCCTTGACTGCGCAAGAAAGCAGAGCGGAGGGCATCACGCGGAAATTACTCCACCCCGCAGATAAGAAGTGGGAAAGATTTAGGAATTAATGATAAGTCGTTTCTGTTTGAAAAGCCCGGGTTCTGATTAACGCCTAAATTCGAAATTCGAAGCACGAAATACGAAAAACAATTTTAATGGTTTCGTAAGAAATCAATTTTGGAAATAAAAGTGACAGAATCGTAAAAAGTAAGTTTTTAGATGGTGCCATCAAAAGTGGGCATAAGAAACAAAGAAAATGCTGTGCATCCGTTTTGAATATTTTGTAATTCGGATTTCGGATTTGTTTCGGATTTCGGATTTCGATATTCGGATTTTACCCGCGCAGGGGCTTTGCTTCGACTCTATTAAAAAGAAGTAGGGACAAAAAGGAGTAGGGACATGACATTCCGCCAGGGTCAAAAAGTCGAGATTTACAGGCGTTCCGGGGATGAAAGCTGGGAAGATTACATGGAGGAATTCATAGGGATGCACGGAATAATCACTGATCCTGATACCAGCAAAAACGACCCTGACGCGCTTATCGAGGTGAGCCTTGATGAAAAGGGAACTCACCGGCTGCCCCAGGACTGCCTGAGGGCAATCGAAGAATAAAGTCTCCGGAGGACAACCGCAATGCCTGAAATCACAATAGACGGACAGCCTGTGGAGGCGGACGCTGACCAGCGCCTGATAGAAGTATTGAAAAAACAGGGCATTGATGTACCTGCCCTGTGCTATCACCCTGCGCTGTCACCTGCAGGCGAATGCAGGCTGTGCTCAGTTGAGGCGGTATACCCGGACAAGCCCGCCCAAATCAAGCTTTCGTGCGTTCTCAGGCCGTCTGAAGGCCTTGAGGTCCGCACAAACAACGATCGGGTCTTCAGGGCCAGGACAAATGCCTTCAAAAACCTTGCAAGATACGCCCCTGAGTCCAGGGTAATCCGCAGAATGGCTGAAAAATACGGCATAGACATAGGGCCGCCGCCTGATGAATGCATCAGGTGCAGGCTCTGTATCCGCGCCTGCAGGGAACTGGTGGGAGCCGACGCCTTAAAGATAGAAAAAAGGGGAAAAGACGGCACCAGGTACGTGGTGCCCAAGGCAGGCAACAGGTGCATAGGATGCGGCACCTGTGCAAACATATGCCCGACCGGCGTCATAGAACAGGAGGACAGAAACGGGCTTCGCATAATATCCATACGCGACGAGGTAATCGGCCAAAACCCCCTGCTGCAGTGCGAGGCATGCGGAAGGTATTTTGCAACCCCGAAGTTTCTTTCAAGGATGGAGGACAAAACAGAGGATCACCCCCATGTAAAGGAGCATCACCGCTATTGCCCCACCTGCGCAAAGCTGCTCTCTGACAGGATCAAGAGCGCATCGCGGATAAAAAAGATATAGGCCGGAGGATCTATAAATGGCAAACGTTAGCTGCCGCTCAATGCAAGACGTCGTGGCATTCGCCATAGGCAGGGAAGAAAAAGCCCGGGATTTTTACAAAAAATGCGCGGACCACGCGGATAAAAAAGGCATCCGGGAATTTTTCCGTGAAATGCAGGAAGAAGAGGAAAGACACAGAAAACTGCTGGAAGAACTCGACTTAAGCGATGAAAAGCCCTTTGCCGAGTTTACGGACGCAGGCAGTATCCAGGACCTTCACCTGAGCGACTTCATGGTGGATGTAAAATTCTCCCCGGAAATCACCTACCAGGAAGCACTTGCAATGGCCATGAAAAAAGAGGAAAAGGCATATTCCTTCTACAATGCATGGCAAAGCAGGTGCGCAAGCGAAAAATCCGAAAACCTGTTTTCATTCCTCGCGGAAGAGGAACTAAAGCACAAGCGCAAACTAGAGGAAATCTACGACAGCGACATCCTCCAGGAAGGATAGCGGGCTCAGGCCCCATGGCCGTAGCCGCAGATCCGGTCAACCTTGTCGGTAAGGCGGTTTAGCTCATCTTCGAGATCCGCGCAGATGCTGTCAAACTCTTGTTCTGATGCGTCTTCAGGGATGCGGACCGGCTCGCCGAAATCAATCACCACCCTGCTGAAGGGCTTAGGGATTATGGTTTTGTCCCATGCCTTAGAAAAGGTTATTACCCTGGTGCCTGAACACGCCATGGGAATAAACCAGGAACCGCTCTGCTTTGCCACTGCAGCCATGCCCTTTTTCATTTTCCTGGCCGGCCCCTTGGGCCCGTCCACTGCAGTGCCGCACAGGCGCTTTTCAGATTTGTCCTTCATGTATTCCACCATGGCAGTCAACGCCTCCATGCCGCCCTTAGAAGAAGACCCCCTGACCGGGGTATAGCCCAGATGTTGCGCCACCCGGGCGGTGAGTTCACCGTCGCGGCTTCGGCTTATCATTATCCCCCGCGGGCCGAGTTTCCGGAAAAAATAAAACAGAAAAACCGCGTGCCTGTGCCAGGACCCGGCCACCACGTTGCCCGTGTGGCTGTCCTTGAAATATTTCTCATAAACCGGCTTGTTTAACACCTCCACGCGCACCGTGCCGAACCACAGCCGCACCAGGTTTACGGCAACAAAAGCAGTCAGCTCAATCTTTAAACGTTCTTTCCAGGAAAATCTCATATGCCCCCGCTTCTTGTGTTTGCACTGCCCCCAGTCATAGCCGCAGGGCCTCTATTTTTCAAGGGCAATCCGCCATTTATACTTTTCTTTATCCAGTACCACAAAGGGTCAAACACCGACATCGTTGGCCGAGATTTTTTCTTGCGTGATTTCAAAATGTGGATTATTATATATATAATGATCCACATTTTGGAGGTTTGATATGAGAACTATTCAGATGACCCTTGATGACGATCTTGTCAAAGCAGTTGACCGTATTTCGAAACAACTCCACACAAACCGTTCTGCTTTCACACGAAGGGCACTTCGGGAGGCGATATCGCGTTACAACCTCGAACAACTGGAGCGAAAACACCGTGAAGGCTATGAGCGGTTTCCAACTGGTGCTGACGAATTTTCGGCCTGGGAACAAGAACAAGCATGGGGGGATGAGTGAAACACGGTGAAATACGATGGTACAAATTTGTTAAGCCGGATAAAAAAAGACCGGTTCTAATCCTTACGCGCAACTCCGTGCTGGAATATCTTGGCGAAGTAACAATAGCCCCGGTTACGAGTACGGTCAGAGATATTCCGTCAGAAGTGTTTCTTTCAAAGGCCGATGGTATGCCCGGAGATTGCGCTGTAAACTGTGATCACTTGCAAACGGTTTCAAAAGGGAAAATTGGATCGCTGATCACATCCATGCCTTCGTCGAAAATGGCCGATATCGGCCACGCCATTCGCTTTGCGCTCGATATTTAGTGCCAATCAGGGAAAAACCCATGACAGACAATTATGAAAAAATCGTCCTGCAGAACCTGCAGCGCCTGTATGCTGACCTGCCCGCAGACCTGTCAGACAACCTGCCCGCACAACAGGACGGCAACAGGTTTATATTCACCGCATTCGGCGAGACCTGCGTTATCTCGCCCGATGGCATCACCCTGGGCAGCGGCAATCACCCCTCGGCAACTGGCATCCTGATTTCGCTCTACGCCCTGCACTCCAAGCCCGAGCCCTGCATTGCCGAACCCTTTAAGGCGTTCAAGGAATGCCCCAACAGCATGCCTTACGCAGGTGCTTTTACCACGCATACCGAGCAGATCCTGGCCCCGCACACGGAAACTGTTAAAAACTTTCTTCCGCAGATCAGGGAAAAGCTATCAGGCAGGGACGCGCCGTCCGACGTGAGCGGGGATTTTGCATTCGTGGTATACCCGCTGCCCAAGATCGCCCTGTGCTATATCTTTTACGAGGCAGACGAGGATTTTCCCGCATCCGTGACATGCCTGTATTCGCAAAACGCGGATGCTTTTTTGCCCGTGGACGCACTGGCAGACACCGGCGAGTACACCTCCCGCAAAATCCTGGAAATCATCGGCAGGTAAGGCACCCCGGTTTATGAATGAATACCAGATCGAACAACTCGAAGCCCTGCAAATTGTCCGGCAGCATCCGGATGCCGCAGCCGGACAACCTGCAATAAAAGCGGAAATCGAGCGCTACCATGATTTCCGCACCCGCACCGCCATATTCCACCAGGCACATTTCGAGCAGACCTGCACGGAAAAATGCTATTTCAGCAACCTGAGCGCATGCTGTTCAAAAGACGGCATCATCATCTTTTTCGCAGACGTGGTCATCAATGCCCTGGCCTCTTCTGCCGCCGAGCTGGACCTGCTGGAGCACGCCATCGCACATCCGCCCTACCCCGGCAAGTGCATTTTTTTGACCCATAAAGGCTGCCTGTGGCGGGTAAAGCCCATTGTCTGCGAAATGTTTGTCTGCCAAACAGCCAAAAACGCCGCCTTTGAAAATGACCCGCAGGCTGCCGAACAATGGGAGGCGTTTGAAAAGGAGCGCAAAACCTTTACCTGGCCGGACCAGCCCGTGCTCTTTGAACACCTGGAGCGCCTCTTCCTGGACCTGGGCGCAGAATCTTCCCTCATGCACATCCACAAGAGCCCGGGCCTGCTTCGCATCAAGAAAAACCGGGAGGCTGCATCAAGGTCTGCTTGACAGAACAAAAACATGATTATGAACGGGGATAATATTTATCTGGACACAAGCGCCCTGCTTCCTTACTATCGGGAATAAAAGGCAAGCTCTCAAGCTCAAACGCTAACGCGCAAAACACAGCCGCCGGTGCTGTTAAGTGAACGGGTAA
>JAWLEU010000094.1:0-9062 GCA_041685965.1 Desulfosalsimonas sp. | reverse complement strand
CGTGATGGAGAAAAAACTGGGGTTAAACGTGGCAGGCCAGGACATTTTCATGAACGTTGCAGGGGGGGTGAAGGTGTCAGAGCCTGCAGTGGACCTGGGCATTATAGCCGCAGTTGCTTCAAGTTTTCTTGACCGACCGGTCCCTGAGGGGATGCTGCTTTTGGGGGAAGTGGGCCTGACAGGGGAAGTAAGGGGTGTCTCACACCTTTCCCCCAGGATTGCCGAGGTCGAGAAAATGGGATTTACCAGGTGCGTGGTTCCCAAAAACAGCTTAAAGCAGGTCCCCGCGGAAGGCGGGATTGAACTCACAGGGATCAGGCGGCTTTCAGAGGTTATGGAAATCCTTTTTTAAACACTTTTTGCCTGCGGGCGGAAGCATGGAGCTATGGGGCGCAAAAAGGCGAAATCAGGCGGAAACCCTCGTGCAAAACCGGATTATTACGCCCGAAAAGCAAAAAAGGAGCATTTTCCTGCAAGATCCGTATACAAGCTCTCCGAGATCCAGAAAAAATACCGGGTGATAAAGCCCGGCTATACGGTCCTGGACCTTGGTTGTGCGCCGGGTTCATGGCTGCGCTATGCGGCTGAACAGGCAGGGGGCTCTGGCTGCGTCATAGGGGTGGACCCCAAGGGAGCCGATGTTGATAAATCGGAAAATATTATTATATTTCAAGAAGATATAAACGAGTTGTCTTTCGAGGCGTGGCAGGTTATTGACCGTGGCGTTGATGCAGTGTTAAGCGATATGGCACCGTCTACCACCGGAAGAAAGGACCTGGATGCCGCGCGCTCGGAGCAGCTTTGTGAAATGGCGCTCTACGTTGCTGACAGGGTGCTTCGCCCGAAGGGGTCTTTTGTGTGCAAGATATTCCAGGGCCCGGGTTTCCAGGCGTTTTATCAATCCGTGCGGGCCAGGTTTGAATTCATGAAAATATTCAAGCCCGAAAGCTGCCGCAAGGACAGCAGGGAAATATATATTATCGGAACGGGAAAGAAACAGGAGGAATAAATGGCAGGACACAGCAAGTGGGCAAACATAAAGCACAAAAAAAGCGCTGAGGACGCCAAGCGCGGCAAGATCTTTACAAAGATAGTAAAGGAGATCATTGTCGCGGCAAGAATGGGCGGCGGCGACCCCGACGCAAACCCGCGTCTGCGCACGGTGCTTGAAAAAGCCAAGCAGAATAACCTGCCCAAGGACAATATTGAACGGGCAATCAAGAAGGGTACCGGCGACCTGGAGGGGGTAAACTACGAGGAAACAGTATACGAGGGCTACGGGCCCGGAGGGGCTGCTGTTTACGTGGAATCCCTGTCTGACAACAAAAACAGGACCGTGGCTGATATCCGCCACATTTTTTCCAAGCACGGCGGCAGCATGGGTGAAAACGGCTGCGTTTCCTGGGTGTTTGACAAAAAGGGCTGGATACCGGTGAAAAAAACCGATGCAGATGAAGAAACACTCATGGAAACCGCGCTTGAGGCCGGCGCAGAAGATATCCGCGACGAGGGAGACGTATTCGAGATAATCACCCCGCCTGATGCGTTCGAGGATGTAAAGGAAGCACTAAGGCAGGGCGGTGTTCCGTTTGACGGAGCAGAAGTTACCATGCTGCCCCAGACCACGATAAGCCTTAAGGGCACTGATGCGGAAAAAATGCTGAAGCTTATGAACGCACTCGATGACAACGACGATGTCCAGCGGGTCCATACCAACGCGGACATTCCCGAGGAGGTAATAGCGGCTGCGAGCTGAAAAATTGGAAAAATTGCCCTTCTGATATTTTGTAACTGTAAAAAAAAGCGCCGGGGAATCTGTCCCGCGGCGCTTTTTTCCTGACGGCCGAAGCGGCCTTTATCCCGCAACAGCTTCAGGTTCTGTTTCTTCTGCCGGTTGTTTTTCAACCTTGAATGCGATTTCGTCTCCGCTTACGTCCGCTATGATACGGTCGCCCTCTGAAGCCTCGCCTTCCAGGATTTTCATGGAAAGCGGGTTTTCCACCAGGTGCTGTATGGTCCGCTTAAGCGGCCTTGCACCGTAGACAGGGTCAAAGCCCCGCCTTGCCAGAAGATCACGGGCAGCATCAGTGAGCTCTATTCCTATGCTGCGCTCTTCAAGCCGCTTCTGGAGGTCCCTGAACTGGATGTCGACTATGTCGCGCAGCTGCTCGCTTGTAAGGCTGTGGAATATTATCACCTCGTCGATCCTGTTTAAGAACTCGGGCTTGAAAGTGGAGCGCAGAGACTGAAGCACCCTTTCTTCCATCTGCTCGCGGTTTTCATCTCCGATTTCATGGATCTGCTGGCTTCCCACGTTGGACGTCATTATTATGATGGTGTTTCTGAAGTCCACTGTCTTGCCCTGGCCGTCTGTCATGCGGCCGTCATCGAGAATCTGCAGCAGGACGTTGAACACGTCCGGGTGCGCCTTTTCAATCTCGTCAAACAGGATCACCGAGTAGGGCCGTCTCCTGATGGCCTCGGTGAGATAGCCGCCTTCCTCGTAGCCTACATATCCCGGAGGTGCGCCTATCATTCTGGAAACAGCATGCTTTTCCATGTACTCGGACATGTCCAGGCGCACGATTGCCTGCTCATCGTCATAGAGAAACTCTGCCAGGGCCTTTGCCAGTTCTGTCTTACCCACGCCGGTTGGACCCATGAAGATAAAAGAGCCGATCGGCCTGTTGGGATCCTGCAGGCCGGAGCGTGCACGCCGCACAGCGTTTGACACCGCGTTTACCGCCTGCTCCTGGCCCACGACGCGGCTCTTTATGCGCTTTTCCATTGCGATCAGTTTTTCGCGCTCGGTCTCCAGCATCTTGGACACCGGGATGCCCGTCCACTTGGAGATGATGTAGGCAATATCCTCGGCATCCACTTCCTCGCGCAGCATTCGCCGGCCTTTCTGAAGCTCCACCAGCTTGGCGTTGGTCTCGTCGATTTCCTTCTGGATCTCGTTTCTGCGGCCGTAGCGCAGCTGGGCCACACGTTCAAGGTCGCCGCGCCTCTGGGCGAGCTGCTCTTCGGTGCCGAGCTGGTCAAGCTCGGTTTTGAGGTCGCGCAGCTGCTGGATCACCTGCTTTTCGTTCTGCCAGTGGGCGTTCATCCTGTTGTATTCTTCCTTGAGACCTTCAAGGGTTTTTTCAATCTTTTGCAGGCGCTCCCTGCTGGCGTTGTCAGATTCTTTCTTAAGAGCCTCTCGCTCTACTTCCAGCTGAGTTATGCGCCGCTGGATCTCGTCTATTTCCGTGGGCTTGGAATCTATTTCAATGCGCAGCCTCGAGGCGGCCTCGTCTATCAAATCTATGGCCTTGTCAGGCAGAAACCTGTCGGTGATATAGCGCTCTGACAGGGTTGCGGCCGCCACTATCGCTGAGTCCTTTATCTTGACGCCGTGATGCACCTCGTATTTTTGTTTCAGGCCGCGCAGAATCGAAATCGCGTCCTCTATGCTCGGCTCTGATGTGAGAACCGGCTGGAACCTGCGCTCCAGTGCCGCGTCTTTTTCAATGTGCTTTCTGTACTCGCTGATGGTGGTTGCTCCCACACACCGCAGCGAACCTCTGGCCAGTGCGGGTTTCAGCATATTGGAGGCGTCCATTGCGCCCTCCGCAGCCCCGGCTCCGACCAGGGTATGCAGTTCGTCTATAAACAGTATTATCTGGCCCTCGGATTTTTCCACTTCCTTTAAAAGGGCCTTTAACCTGTCCTCGAACTCGCCACGGTACTTGGCCCCTGCTATAAGGGCCCCCATGTCAAGGGCTATTATGCGGCGGTCTTTCAATGTCTCTGATACGTCGCCTTCAACTATCCTCTGGGCCAGGCCCTCGACTATGGCTGTCTTGCCGACGCCCGGCTCACCTATCAGGACCGGGTTGTTCTTGGTGCGCCTTGAGAGCACCTGGGCTATGCGCCTGATTTCCTCATCTCTTCCTATGACAGGGTCGAGCTTGCCCTGCCGCGCTTCTTCCGTGAGGTCACGGCTGTATTTTTCCAGGGCCTGGTACTTGTCCTCGGGGTTCTGGTCGTCAATTGTCTGGTTGCCCCGGATATCAGAGAGCACGTTTAAGATGTCGTCGCGCTTTACGCCGTGCCGCTCGAAAATGCGGCCGGCGTCGCCTTCCTTTGTTTCTGCAAGTGCCAGGAATATATGCTCTACGCTTACGTACTGGTCCTTCATGTTAGATGCTATGGTAAAGGCTGATTCAAGGACCTTCTTTGTCAGCGATGAAATATAAACCTCACCTGCGCCCTTGACTTTGGGCAGCTTTTGCATTGCCTCGTTTGCGTCCTTTATCATCCCGGAGGGGTCAGCCCCGATCTTTCTTACAATCGCAACAGCAACACCCTGGGGGTCTTCGAGCATTTCAGCCAGAAGGTGAACAGGCTCTATCTGCTGGTTGCTGTTCTGCGATGCCCGGGACTGAGCCCCCTGGATCAGTTCCTGGGATTTTATTGTGAACTTGTCGAACCTCATTGAAGTCCTCCTTGCTTTATAGCTTTATATTCAGATCATGAACAGCGTCATGATGATAGTTCTGTATAATGTTTGTATTTGGAATTATTCAAAAATATAATAAGCACGCAAAAAAGGATGTCAATGAGGGGCTAATTGTGAACAGGAAATTTTATTAATTGACCCTGCCAGTGCGAAACCTTATTTTAAAACAAGAAAGAAAATGAAAACAAAACAGGGAGCAGGTTCAAGCCGGCCCTGGCCAGCCGACCAAAAGCAGCAGATCAATGCTAAACAAGCCGAGATTACTGTTTATCCCGGGGGATTCACGTCTTGAAAGGGAGCGCCTATGAGTAAGCAGACTTCGTTTACCAAGCATGAAAGAAAGGTGTTGCCGGAATTCAGAAAAAAGATCAACAATTCCGAATCCACGGAGGACGTAAAGAAGTTTTTCTCCTACACTGCCACCTCTTTGTTTAAGGAAATCCTGCCCGAGGACGTGGCGGTTGAATTCGACGATGTCAGGCTGGCCCCGGACGACGATCCGCCCTACGAGATGTCTGAACGGCTCATGGCAGTGCGGGAGTTTTCAAGCGTGTGGGAAAACTCGGATCTTTCCAACGTTCTGGACCGTTTTGCCGAGGCTGCCTTAAACAGGTACAGGCGGCTGGAGAAAAATCCGGAAAAGACTGATTCAAAAATCCAGCGCCGTTACGAAAACCGGTAGGGCAGGTGCTAACAGGCGCTTAAAAGTGTCTGGGCTTGCAGATGGTTTCCCGGATGCGCAGGTCAAATACGTTTGACTGATGGGCGGGCTTTACCACAAGGGCGGTGTCAGCCCCTCTGCCTGTGCCGCCTATTGCTATCAGGTCTTTTCCTGAAAGGGCGCCCCCGTCTGCGGCCATGATGGTTATTTCAACGCCCACCTTGGTGCCATGGCCGAAAAGGCGCAGTGTATCCGCCATTATCAGGGCGGGATAGGTGCCCCCGTGCTTTTTTGCAACACCGCGCTCCACGCCTGACAGCGCATGGGTCGCCTCTATTACTTTTATTCCCTCTTCTTCCAGGTCTTTTCTTACGTCATCCTTCATGGATTTTTCAAATGGCTGCTTGAAACCGCAGTGATAGGTGACCGCGATCAGCCTGAATCCCTTGAATATTTCCATAGCCTTGTAGGCGGTATCTCCGGTGGACGAGGCCACCACGACTTCTTCAATCCCCAGTTCCCTGCCGCGATCGCAGGCCAGTTCAAGAGTCTGACGGGTATTTGTGCTTCCGGGTTCGTCAAAATGCGTCAAAAGTCGGTCCATGTTCATGATGCCCTGCCGTGTGCTTGTTTAAGTGATTATCGTTGTTATAAAAGGCAATATATTGTATTATATATAAACAGGTCAAGTGCTGAAAACAACGATTTTTCAAGAAACCCCAGAAAACGCAAATGATTATAGATATACACACACACCTTTTTCCGAACAACATCCGCGAGAACCGCGAGAACTATTTTTTGGACGAGCCTGCATTTGCGCTTCTTTACCGCGATCCCCGGGCCAGGATGGTGGGCTCCGATGAAATGGTCCGGGCAATGGACGAGCAGGGGGTGGACATTTCAGTGGTTTTCGGGTTTCCGTGGCTAAGAAAAGACACCGTAAGGCGCCACAATGACTACATCCTGGAATCAGTAGCCAGGCACCCTGACAGACTGGTTGGTTTCTGCTGCGTTAATCCATATACCGAAGGCGCGCAAGAAGAGGTGCGGCGCTGCCTGGACGCAGGACTTTCAGGAGTGGGCGAGATTGCGCTGTATGAGCAAGGCGGAATTACGCGGGACGCGGTAAACCGCATGGCCCCGATAATGGAGCAGTGCCTTGAAAAGAGCCTGCCAGTGCTGTTTCACACAAACGAGCCGGTGGGGCACAAGTACCCGGGAAAAAGCGACAACACCCTTGCCCAGATTTATGATCTGGTAAAGACCTACAGCGGCAACACTATCATACTGGGCCACTGGGGCGGAGGGCTGTTTTTCTACAACCTGCTTAAAAAGGAAGTAAGCGGGGTGCTTGAAAACGTGTATTTTGACACTGCAGCCTCGCCGTTTCTCTATGATCCGAGAATATACAGTGTCGCAGCAGAGCTGGCAGGCGAGGACAGGCTTTTATTCGGCACAGATTACCCCTTGATTCCGCCGCAGCGCTATTACCGGGAAATCGAGTCCACCGGCCTGCCGCCAAGGGCCCGCAGGAAGCTCCTGGGCGGCAATGCCGCAAGAATCCTGTCGATTGATTATGACAAACAGCATCTATAAACAGCTTCAGCAGGAAGCAATAAGAATCGCCCGGCAATATCCCGAACCTGGGTTTTACACTGATTTTTCCGAGCAGGTGGCCCGCTCAAAGCGGTTTTTCGCAGGAGATGAAACGGTGTGCAGGCTCTGGGGGTTCGTGGCGGAAAATATTGAAAATGATTACGGCCACGGCCTGGAGCACGTGAGAAACGTCGCCCTGGATGCCGGGGCCCTGATTCTGATCGAGTCGGAAGGGCACCGAATCACCGCCGGTCAGCTGGAGCACCGCATGCGTCTTGCCCAGGCAGCCGGGCTGCTCCACGACATAAGGCGCAAGGAAAAGCGCCATGCAGAGGCAGGAGCGCGGTATGCCGGACAGATACTTTGTGATTATCAGTTTTCAGGCCGCGACATTGAAGACATTTGCCTGGCAATAGGAAACCACGAGGCATTCGGCGAAAACAGGCAGGGAGATACAAAAGCATCCTCTCTGCTCTCTGACTGCCTCTATGACGCGGACAAGTTCAGGTGGGGGCCGGACAACTTTACAGGCACTCTCTGGGCAATGGTTTCCTATGCGAATATCCCGCTGGATAGGTTTCTATATCATTATCCACGGGGCATGGCCTATCTCGAAAAAATCCGTGAGACCTTCAGGACCCCTACCGGCAGGCGCTACGGCCCCCAGTTTATAGACCTGGGAATCGCCATAGGCCTGGACCTGCATGAACTTATCCGCAGAAAATACGCAGACCTTATCAGCTAGCTCATAAGGCCCGGGGTATTTATCCGCCGAATGATGCCTCGGGCATTTCCACTGCTGAATCGTTTGCCGCGGCAATGGTCTCGAGCTTGCCCATGGAAGCGGGAAGCAGGTTCATTACGAAAAATTCCGCGGTTTTTACGCAGCCCAGGTAAAATGCCGCGTCCTTGTTTTTGCCCGCCTTTTCCAGGATTTTTTCCCTGTCTGTGCCCCCTGCGAGTTTTTCGAGTTTTCTGGATGCGATTGTCGCCCGCCATAGGTGCATCCACGCCATGGTAACGTCGCCGGTGACATCGAGAAACGGGTGGGCAAAGGAAAACGCGTTTAAGATGTTTTCAGAAGCAGCCGCCTTTCCGAGGCCTGCGGCAACCTCGCCGAGGCGGTTTACGGCCTTTTCCACGCGCCCTGTTATTTCATCGAGAGTGCCGGTTTCGCGTGCTTCTTCAACAGTTTTCTGCATCTCGCCGAGATAATCCATGAAAGGCCCGCCCTTTTTCATGCCCAGCTTGCGGCCCAGCAGATCCATGGCCTGGATGCCGTTTGTGCCCTCGTAGATCTGGAATATCCTGCAGTCGCGCATAAGCTGTTCAACAGGGTATTCCTGGATATAGCCGTAGCCTCCGTAGACCTGGATTCCCTGGCTGGTGACCTCCAGGGACCGGTCGGTTATGTATCCCTTGATGATCGGGGTGAGTATGGCATTGCGGTCCGAGTATTTCTCCTTTTCCTCTTCTGTCTGCGCAAGTCCTTCAAGGTCATAGGTAAGGCCGCCGTAGTAGATCAGGCTTCGCATGCCGTCGACATATGCCTTCATTAGCAGAAGCTGGCGTCGAACGTCAGGATGCTGGATAATGGGAACAGATGGGGCATCTGCGTTTTTGCCTGCGTTCAGGTGCTTGCCCTGGATTCTTTCGCGTGCGTAATTGACAGAGTAGATATATGAGGCGGTTGCCACTGAAAATCCCTGAAGGCCGACAAGCTGGCGCGCTTCGTTCATCATGAGAAACATGGCGCGCATCCCCTTGTTTTCCTCGCCGAGAAGGGTGCCGATGCAGTTGCCCTTGCCTCCGAGGGTCAGGGTGCAGGTGGAGTTTCCGTGCAGTCCCATTTTTTCCTCAATGCCGGTGCAGACAACGTCGTTGAACTCGCCCAGGCTTCCGTCTTGGTTTACCCTGTACTTGGGCACCAGAAACAGGGAAATCCCCCGGGTTCCTGCAGGGGCGCCCTCTATTCGGGCCAGCACAGGGTGTACGATGTTTTCCACCATGTCCTGTTCGCCGCCGGAGATAAATATCTTGGTGCCCGAGATTGTAAACGTGCCGTCGTCATTGCGGGTTGCAGTGCTCTGCAGCGCGCCCACGTCCGAGCCGGCCTCGGGTTCCGTTAAAAGCATGGTCCCTGACCACTGGCCGGAATAGAGTTTCGGCAGGTAATGTTTTTTTTGGTCCTCGGTGCCAAAAGTCTTTACCAGGTTTGCAGCTCCGTGTGACAGGCCGTGGTAAAGCATGAACGCAGGGTTGGCTCCGTAGAAGTATTCCTCGGCCGCCAGGGCCACTGTT
>JAWLEU010000093.1:0-9110 GCA_041685965.1 Desulfosalsimonas sp. | reverse complement strand
TTGCCGGATTTCGGCTGCATCACCATACGCTACACACCGCAAAACAATATCATAGAGCTCAAGTCCCTGAAGTACTATCTTTTGCAGTACAGAAACGTTGGTATTTTTTACGAAAACGCGGTCAACCGAATACTCGACGACCTGGCCGTCTCCCTGGCACCCCGGCAGATGACTGTTATCGGTGAGTTTACAGCCAGGGGAGGAATCTCCACCACGGTGACTGTAAATTATCCCGAATAGTCCCGCTACTGTTTTTCCTGCCGGTTTGCAGAAAATATAACGAACGCTCGATATTATTGTTGTTGACACAGTGAACCGGCAGGGATAGAAAATATTTGATGCACCGGCAGCATATCTTCTGTATTGCCGGTATGCGCGGTTTATTTTCCCGGATTTTGGAGGCTTCCGAAGGGCCATGCAGGATTTGCAGACAGTATCAGAAACAGAAGAATTCGACGATTTCAGGCAGATGGCCCTGCTGTCAATGGAGGAGATATGCAGGGACATATTCCGCGAAAATCAGCACCGGATAAAGATCAAAAAAGAGTCGGTCGCCGTCAGGAACCTGGAAAATATTTTCCACACCACCCTCGGGATTTCCAACGAGAAGGGATTCCAGAACATGAGCCTGCGGGATTTGAGCCGGGTCTCGGGGCTTTCCATGGGGGCGCTGTATTCGTATTTCGCCAGCAAGGAAGAACTGCTGGAAATGATCCAGAACCAGGGCAGGCGCATTACCCTGAAGGTTCTGTCCAGGCGGGTAAATCCCGGGGATCCGCCTTCTGTTCAGCTCAGAGCTGCCATGCGCACCCATCTTTATCTTACCGAGGTCATGCAGCCGTGGTTTTATTTTTCCTACATGGAGGCCAAGAATCTAGGCAGGGAGCAGCGTAAAAAAGCCATAGAAAGCGAGCTGGTAACAGAGGAAATGTTTGTGCAGATTCTTTCCGACGGGGTGAAAAAACGCGAGTTCGTGGTTGAAAATCCCACGCTTACCGCGGCGGTGATCAAGGCAATGCTTCAGGACTGGTATCTTAAGAGGTGGAAATACAGCAGACGACAGGTTTCGGTTCAGTCCTACGCGGATTTTGTCATCGGGTTTCTGGAGTCCGTGGTGTGCAAGAGCCCGGAAAGCTGATTCTGATAGGCGTCAAGTATTGCATAAGCATCCCCGGCCCCGGTTATGCCGGTAATCGATTCACGCCACCTGCTGGCCTGCGGCAGCCCCTTTAGAAGCCACCCCAGACGGCTTCGCATTATCCTGCAGCCATGGGTTTCTCCGTAGCATTCAATCATGTCTGATACATACTGCCTTATTGCACAAAACCGCATTTCAAGATCGGGTTCTGCAAACTCGGTTCCTGCGAGCACGGCCCTGATCCGGTAAAATATCCATGGGTCTCCGAGCGCCGCCCTTCCGATCATCACTGCGTCGCATCCGGTCTGGCGCATCATCAGTATGGCGTCCTCAGCGCTCCGGATGTCCCCGTTTCCGATCACGGCAATTGAGACAGCCTGTTTTACCTCTGCTATGATCCGCCAGTCAGCCCTGCCTGAAAATCTCTGCCCGGGTGTGCGCGGATGCACGCAAACAGCGTCCGCGCCGCATTCCTGGGCGGTATGAGCCAGGGCCACAGCATCTTCTCCGGAAGGGTTCCACCCGCTTCTCATCTTGACTGTTACAGGCACGTCTGCTGCCCCGCGCACAGCGCTTATGACCTGTGCGGCCTCTTTCATGTTTTTCATAAGGGCCGCGCCCGCACCGGTTTTTAGGATTTTTTTAACCGAGCACCCGCAATTGATGTCTATTATATCAGCCCCTGCCTGTTGGGCCATGCGGGCGGCTTTTGCCATGTTCTCGGGCTTTGCCCCGAAAATCTGGAGGCTGAAGGGTTTTTCATCCGGATCGTGGCTCATCATCTGTATGGTTTTATCAGAGCCGTGGCACAGTCCGTTCGCACTTATCATTTCCGAACATACAAGCCCGCATCCCCGCTGCTTGACCATTTTTCTGAACGCGGTATCCGTGACCCCCGCCATGGGAGCCATAACCGCCGGATTGTCAAGGGTGATCCGTCCTATGCTAAAAGTTTTGTTCAAGGTTTCCATTTCACTGGTTCTTGTGTTAGGGATTTCTGAATCCCGGGGTTTGTTTGCCGCATGTCAGCCGGGTTGGCATAGCAGTAGAGGCAGCTGTGATAACAGGGCTGCTGTGAGTAGCCGCCGATGTCTTTTGAGGTCATGCAGCCGCAGCCCTTTTGTCTTCTCTGCCCGGCATCTTTTTGAAAAGAAACCTTTCCGCCGAAGATCTCTTCAAGATACCGGTTGGGTATGCAGGAACTGCCGGTTATTTTAGAGTCCGGACCAAGGGCCTGCAAAATCTCGTTTTCACAGCATAAATACAGGTTCATGTCGAGTTTTTCAACAACGCGCTCCATTCTGCTGAGAATTCGCACTTTTTTTTCAACAGGAGGATCAACCCATTCAAAGTTTTCCATGCCGGCCGTTCGCCTGCGCATTTTTGCATAAATATCCGCAAAGCTGGTCACGCACCTGCGCACGCCTGCAGCAGACATTTTTTCAGCAATGTATTTAAAATCGTCTATGTTGTTTTTGACAACCCCGTTTTCCCGGTAAAAACAGATCGGGTCAAACCGCCACTGAAGCGTTTGCGGCCCGAACACTGAGCACAGCTCCCCGGCCTGCTCCAGTCTTTTTTCCAGGGGCGCAATATTGGGCTCAAGCACCCGCGATTCAGAGTTTATCGTGAAATTGAAAAAAAGGTTGTAGCCTGCGCGGGCAAGTTCCCTGCCGCAGCCGCGGTTTATAAACCTTCCGAAGTCCTTGGACCAGAATACAATGGTGTGGACCTGCTCAGGTGAAGCATTTACCCTGGATTCGGTCCCGTTAAACGGGTTGCTGACGGTAAAAGCGCCGTTTTTGATTCCGGCCATGAACCAGTCCATGTAAAAGGCCGGGATGTCGGTGCGCCTGGATGCAGATATTACGGTACTGGTTTTCATGTGGGAAAGGTTTTTAAATGATCAGGCCCGCCCGGGCTTGCGGTCTTTTAAAGATATCACGCTGCTTTTTCGTGATTCTTTGTTTTCTTCTGTTTCATGGCCTGCTTCCTGCTTTTCGGCTTCTCCGCCGGATTCTTCCTGATCCTGATTCATCTCTTGTTCCGGGGGCTCGATTTTTTCCAGGCGCATGCGGTTGCCGCCCATGGTGAATTCCCCGCCGTTTATATACTCGTCCTTGAGAATCCATGTCACCGTCTGAACCGGAAGCTGAAGCAGCATCAGTTTTATGTGGTACCAGTCCTTTTTCACGTCAGGTTCAATGTTTTCAACCCGTGCGAATACAACCGGCTGGTCTTCGTAGTAAATCAGTACAATGTCGTTTTCCGCCGCCATAAAACCTCTTTATTTTAAGCTTTCGGTATTTTCTTTTGGATTTTAATCTTTTTTCCCCGGTGCCACAACCGTTTTCATCCAGTGCAGCAGCGAATTTCCCGCAAGGTTCTGCCGGTCCATTCCCTCGAGATCGCGCTTGAGCCGGGCAGGGTCGGAATACCAGGAAGAGCGCTTGACCATCAGCTTTTCAGTGTCGAGTTCGCGAACCACCCGGGCCGGGTTGCCGGCAGCGATAACGTTGGGTGGTATATCTTTTGCCACAACCGAGCCTGCGCCAATGATGCTGTTTTCTCCTATGGTAACCCCCTTGCATACGGTTGCGCCGTCTCCTATCCACACGTTTTCAAGTATGTAGACGGGTTCGGCATCACCGATTGTGCGCACCCTGTCATAGGTACCGTGCCAGTCCGCGTCAGTGATAAACGTGTTGCTGGCCATCATGCAGGAATCAGATATAACGATCTCCGCGGCGGAACTTATCCTGACACCGGGACAGATAAGGCAGTAGTCTCCCACCGATATTTTCCCCATGCCCTCTTTTTCCGGCCACACGGTCAGCCTGACCTTATTGTCGGATGTGGTCAGTATGTTTGCATAGTTTCCGATTGTAATGGGCGCGCCGAAAATCTTTATATTCCAGGGGTGGATGAACAGAAACCCCGTGCCCAGGTAATCGAGCTGGGGCTTTAAGAAATAATTCGTGTATAATTCCTGGAATTTTATGCCCAGGCGCTTTACCGGGTAAGGCCTGTGATCTCTTCGCAACTGAAAAATCCGAAAAATTTGATTGTTTTACGCCGGGATTCCGGCTTCTTCCCAGAAGTCATGGAAAAACATGCGGCCCGCGGGGGTGATATTATAAAGAGCGTCTGCCGCCATGATCACAACCCCGTTTGTCCAGGTGATTTTTTCGCCGGGCCATATAACCATGTCCGGGTATGTGAATCCGCACCAATACGTGCCGTCTTCAAAACGCCTTTCGTGCAGCCAGTTGAAAACTATTTCAGCCACCCTGTAATTGCCCGCTGCGGCCAGAGCTAGTACGAGTTCGCAGGTTTCGGCTATGGTGACCCATGGCCTGTTTGAAACGCAGAGCACTCCCATGCCTTCTGCCACGAATTTTTTCCAGTAGTGATCAAGGCGCTTTCCGGCCTTTTCTCCTGTTACGGCCCCGCAGAGCACAGGATAAAACCAGTCCATGGAATAATGTGATTTGGCTATGTTGAAAAGGTTGTAGCCGCTGTTGATTGCACCGTGAAGTTTAAGGACCGCATCTTGCCAGTCGTGCCGCCGGATACCCATTTTTCCGGCAATGGCAAGCCCGCACTTTAGGCTCATGAATATGGAACTCGATCCTGTAAGAAGAGCCATGGGATCGATCTGAAGGTCAGGGCTTTTTGCCCAGTAGATTTCTCCGGTTTTTGCCTGGAGGCTCACCGCGAAATCTATTGCCCGGCGCACCGTGTCCCACATCTGTTCCAGAAATAAAAAGTCACCCGTGACAAGGTAATAATGGTATACGCCCACTGCTATATAGGCAGTGACATTTGTGTCACGGGTGGTATCAAGCGGCTGGCCGTTCATGTATGACGCATACCAGCTTCCGTCTGAAAGCTGGCGCTCCGCCAGCCATTGATAGGCCATGCGCGCCTGCTTCGTATAACCGCATACTGCAAGCCCCATGGCCGCTTCAACGTGATCCCAGGGGTCGGTCTTGCCCCCTTCAAACCATGGTATTTCACCGTCGACTTTTTGTGTGCCGGAGATAAGGTTTACCACCTGCTCCAGATCCACCTCGGCAGGCTGCTTTTTACGCAACACCTCCAGGTCCATGAGCTTTTAACCTTTCGAAACAATAATGACACGGAATACAACAGCAGACCGCAGTAACCGCGGCAGGCACCCCCGGATACCGCCAGGAGGCTGCAACTCTATTTATAAAACATATAAGTATGCCAGAATCGGTTTATAAAATCAATTTATTTTAAGCAGACCGTGCAGCAGGTGGTTTTTTAACCGATATTCGGCATGAGCGCCCACATCACCGCCCAGTATTCTGATTCGGGCAGTTGGTCCAGACATACAATCCCGGCGTTCTGGAACTTGAATACTGTGTAGTCCATTGATCCCGTGGTCAGCCATGAGGTCATGCGCTCCATGAAAGGAAGATGCCCCACTATCATAAGGTTTTCCCCGGGGGTGATGTTTTTTTCGGCAAACCGGGCCGGGTCGTCCAGGGCTTTTAATCCTTCGGCTTCAGCCACCTCACCGACCCCGAGTTTTTCCGCGAAAATTTCCGCCGTCTGCGCTGCCCGCTTTTTGCCGCTGTGGAGTATTCTGCCCACCACAACGTCGTAGCCGGCAGCAGTTTCACCTATGCGCTCTGCATCCTTTCTGCCTTCTTCTGAAAGGCTCTGATCTGCGTCGATTTCCTTTGAAAGATTTTTGCCGTGCTGAACAAGATAGAGTGCCATTTCGTCTTCCCTCCTGTTTTTTAAGTGCCGCAGCAGCATTGTGGAAAGTTGGAATCTGCGGTAAATATAATAAAAATATTGAACAGAATCAAACAATGCGATATCGGCAGACCGGGATCTTTTTTTTCTGATAATGCCTTGCCATTTAGGTCAGGTATTCGTAAATAGAAACCGGCAAAGATACATTATACCACTCAAGCGGAGGGATTTGCATCTATGGGCGGACTGTTCGGATGCTCCATGAAATCTGACTGCACAATGGATCTGTTTTACGGAACTGATTACCATTCCCACATGGGCACCAAAAGGGGCGGCATGGCCGTGAAAAACGGCAGGGGAATGGATAAGGCCATAAAAAATATTGAAAACAGTTATTTCAGAACAAAGTTCGAATCAGAACTGCCGAATCTTGAGGGAAACAAGGGAATAGGGGTGATAAGCGACAATGATTCCCAGCCCCTTATCATAGGCTCGCACCTGGGAACCTTTGGAATCGCAACCGTGGCAAAGATCAACAATCTCGGGGACCTTGCATCAGGAGCGTTTGAACGCGGCATTCACTTTGCCGAGGCGGGCGAGGGACGGGTAAACCCCACAGAGCTTGTGGGCATGCTGATTAGCCAGGAGGAAAGTTTTGTCAGCGGAATTAAAAGCGCGCAGGCAAAAGTGCAGGGATCCTGCTCCCTTTTGATTCTGACTGAAAAAGGCATTTACGCCGCCCGCGACAGGCTGGGCCGCACCCCTCTGGTGCTTGGCAGAAAAGACGGGGGCTATGCAGCAACCTCCGAGACAACCGCGTTTTTCAATCTCGGCTACGAGGCTGTTCATTACCTGGGGCCGGGCGAGATAGTCCTGATAACCGCAGACGGCTATGAGACGGTTAATCCTCCGGGCGACCAGATGCAGGTATGTGCTTTTTTATGGGTGTATTACGGCTATCCCGCTTCAAGCTACGAGAATATATCCGTTGAATGGGTCCGCTACAGGTGCGGGCAGGCGCTGGCGCGCGCAGATGACACTGAGGTGGATTTTGTATCCGGAATTCCTGATTCCGGGATAGGACATGCAGTGGGGTATGCAAATGAAAAAAAGACCCCTTACATGCGCCCCTTTGTCAAGTACACCCCCACCTGGCCCAGGAGCTTCATGCCCCAGAACCAGAAGGACCGCGATCTTGTGGCGCGTATGAAACTCATACCCGTGCCTGCATTGATAGAGGGCAAACGCCTGCTTTTCTGTGACGACTCCATTGTCCGCGGAACCCAGTTAAAAGACAACGTCCGCACCCTTTATGAAGCCGGAGCAAAGCAGGTTCACATGCGCATTGCATGCCCGACCCTTGTTTATCCGTGCCTGTTTTTAAACTTTTCCACCTCCAGGTCCACACTGGATCTTGCCGGGCGCAAGGCAATCTATGACCTGGAGGGGCTGGAGGAAGATGAAATTATAAGCGGCTATGCGGACCCCGACGGGCAAAAAACCGGGGAGATGGTTGAAAAAATCCGCGAAAAACTGGGGCTGACAAGTCTTAAATACCAGCGCATGCACGATATGGTTGCGGCAATAGGTCTGCCCAAGAAAAAGCTTTGTACCCACTGCTGGGACGGAAGCAGCTATTATTGATGGCGCCATCTAAAAACTTACTTCCATGGAAACCCAAGGTCGGGATCGGTTTTTGAAGCGACATTGAGCGTTCCGCTCAGGAGCGAAAAAACTGATCCCGACCGAAGGGCTTCCTTCCCGCAAAAACATCGGGAGAGGTAAAAAGCTTTTTACGAAGCCATCATTATTAAGGGCTGAAAAAACAGGGCCGGAGGCACCGGCGAAATTTTAATCTACAAGTTTCAATGTAATCCAAGGAGTGAATATGCCAAAGCGCACAGACATCAGCAAGGTCATGATTATCGGTTCCGGTCCGATTATTATCGGGCAGGCCTGTGAATTCGACTATTCCGGCACTCAGGCCTGCAAGGCGCTTCGCTCGCTGGGCTACGAGATCGTACTGGTCAACTCCAATCCCGCCACGATAATGACAGATCCGGAAATGGCGGATGTGACCTATATCGAGCCGTTAAACCCCGAGAATCTGACCCGAATCATAGAAAAGGAGCGTCCTGACGCGCTTTTGCCCAACCTCGGGGGGCAGTCCGCTCTCAACCTTTCTTCCGAGCTGGAAGTCTCGGGAGTGCTCAAGCGCTTCGGGGTCAAGGTTATCGGGGTAAACATAGAGGCCATAAAACGCGGAGAGGACCGCACAGCCTTCAAGGAGACCATGGACCGGCTTGGAATCGAGATGCCGGAAAGCCGTGCGGTGGAAAGCGTTGAGGACGCGGAAGAAATCGCAGCCGAACTGGGCTATCCGGTTGTAATCCGGCCCGCATATACCATGGGCGGCACAGGCGGCGGCATGGTCTATAACGTCGAGGAGCTGCGCACAGTTGCGGCCCGGGGGCTGGCAGCCAGCTATATAAACCAGATCCTGGTGGAGGAATCCGTCCTGGGCTGGGAGGAACTGGAGCTGGAAGTGGTCCGGGATTCAAAAAACCAGATCGTCACTGTATGCTTTATAGAAAACGTTGACCCCATGGGGGTTCACACCGGTGATTCCTTCTGCACCGCCCCTATGATGACAATTTCACAGGAACTGCAGGACAGGCTGCAGAAATATTCATATTCCATAGTCGAGGCAATCGAGGTAATCGGGGGCACAAACATCCAGTTCGCCCATAACCGGGATACCGGCAGGGTTGTGGTAATAGAGATCAATCCCCGCACCTCGAGGTCGTCTGCGCTGGCCTCAAAGGCTACCGGGTTTCCCATAGCATTTGTTTCTGCGCTTCTGGCAGGCGGGGTGACCCTGGATGAACTCCCGTACTGGAGGGAAGGGACCCTTGATAAGTACACCCCTTCGGGCGATTACGTGGTGGTGAAATTTGCGAGATGGGGTTTTGAGAAGTTTCCCGGCATCGAGGACAAGCTCGGCACCCAGATGAGGGCGGTAGGCGAGGTCATGAGCATAGGCAGGACCTATAAGGAGGCCCTGCACAAGGCAATAAGATCTCTGGAAATCAACCGCTACGGGCTGGGGTTTGCAAAGGATTTCAATGAAAAACCTGTGGAAGAGCTCCTCGACATGCTGGCCACCCCCAGCAGCGAGCGGCAGTTCCAGATCTACGAAGCCCTGCGCAAAGGCGCGGATATCGAACAGATATGCAGTATC
>JAWLEU010000092.1:7548-9129 GCA_041685965.1 Desulfosalsimonas sp. | reverse complement strand
ACCTGAGCGTGGAAAACATATTCGACAGCGTGGACAATGAAAATATCGCGCCTGGTGCGATCTACACCGGCGGGGTGAAGTTTGAATTTTGATGGCACCATCTGAAAACCGACTTTTTACGAGTGTGTCAATTTTAGCGTTTTTACATCAAATAGGGAGTGCTATACATGAAAAGCCTGAAAAAAATTCTGCCTGTTCTGCTCTCAGTTTTCTTTATATCTGCCCCGGTTTTTGCCCACCATCTCTGGATGACAACCGAGGACGGCATGTATGCGGTCAACCGGGGCATGATTTCGGAGCGCATTGACGACTATGATCCCGACTGCGTTCAAAAAATCAGGGCTTACGGGCAGGATGGACAAGAAATACCGGTTCAGAGGATCAACGAAGCCGAGCAGGTAAAATTCAAAACGGAAACAACACCGGCTATGACCAGTGTGGTCAGTAAATGGGGAGACCGGGTCAATACCACCCGGGGCAAAAAACTTATGAGCCGGGAGCAGGCCGAAAACGAAGGATTAACAGTGATAAGCACGTTTTTTTCCACGCAGTTTTCTAAGACACTGTTTGAGCCGTCAGAGCAAAACCTGAAACCCCTGGACATGAAGTTTGAAATTGTCCCGCTGCAGGATCCGCTATCGGCAGACCCGGACGATGCGTTGCAGTTTAAGCTTTTGTTTGAGGGCAAACCACTGGGCGATACTGCCATTTATACAAATGACGACCGGCGGATCAAAACCGATGAAAACGGGGTGGCCCGGATTACCTTCGGGCAAACCGGCGAGCATCTGCTGTATGCCAAACACCAGAGCCCGCCGGAAAACGGGGAAAAATTCGATTATTTAAAATTCATGACATTTTTGACATTTGAGGTGAAACAATGAACCGGTTGATCATATGGATCCTTGTGATGACGGGGCTGATGGCTGTGCCCGCCAACATCATTGCCCACGGCACCGATTACCGGGTTACAGAAGAGTCCAGTGTGGTTGCCGCGGAATTTTTCTACTCGGATCAGTCACCCATGCGCTATGCCGAAGTGCTGATCTTCAGTCCGGAAAATGACGAGGTGGAGTTTCAAAACGGCCGAACCGATCGAAACGGCCGCTTTGCCTTCTGCCCGCAAAAGCCGGGGAAATGGCATGTAAAAGTAAACGACGGCATGGGTCATGCAATCAGCGCAGACATCGAGGTCTCCGCCGCAAAAGCCCAAAAAGATAACACTGACAATAAATCGGAAAACCAGCGTTCCATGGTTGCCGGCGCGTCAAAACTCATGAAAATCGCCCTGGGGTTGAGTCTGCTCACTAACATTTTTCTGGGAATGTATTTATGGCAACGCAGGCGCGAAGAGTAACCGAAAGTTTGGCAAAGCAATTAAAGATGTGGACCGATTCGCCTTTTTCGACAAAAACAGACGGATTCGCCGGTTACCTGTAAGACAGATGTGCCTGAGGTTTTGATCAGGTTTCCGTGAATTTGAGTTTCCCTCCGTAAAAACAAGCCTTTATAAATGCTGTGGGCAGGGCGGAAAAATTGTCTTGACTATTAGGCCCGGCATAGGACAATCTTTAAAATGTT
>JAWLEU010000092.1:1668-7448 GCA_041685965.1 Desulfosalsimonas sp. | reverse complement strand
ATGAACAAAAAGCATGTTCAGGACAGTGTAAATGAAAAACGAAGGTATTCCCGTATCAATACCTCGAATTTTATAGAATATATTTTGTTTGATGAAAAACATAACAAGCTTGACCGCGGGGAAGGGCGAAACTTGAATCTCAGCCAGGGCGGGGCTCTTTTAGAAACCCAGAAACCCTTGCTTGGTTCCTATGTTTTAATTATAATATCTAAACTAAAAAAAAATAACACAGAAGTAAAAGGACGCATAGTTCATACCCGCAAACCAGATAATTCCAGTTTTTACCTTACCGGGATAGAGTTTATTGAGCCCGAAGATGAACAGATAAATGACCTTATTGCATTTGTAAAAGCCTATAATCCCTGCACGAAAGTTATGGTCATTGACGATGACCCGACTACGCGCTCCTTTCTGGAAAATATCCTGCGAAAGAGTAACTATCAAACACTGCAGGCGCAAAACGGAAAAGCTGCTCTTAATGAAATACTTTACGAACGGCCCGACCTAATCATCTCCGATATCATAATGCCGGAACTAGGCGGGTTTGAGCTCTGTGAAAAGCTGCGCGAGTCGCCGGACACCGCTGATATTCCATTTATCTTCCTTTCGGTAAAAGATGACCCTGCGGATCAGCTCAAGGGCTTGCGCATGGGCGCGGATGAATACCTTGTTAAGCCGTTTAAATCTGCCGAAATTTTACAGGCCGTTAACAGGGTGATGGAAAAGGTCTCCCGGCTGAAGGGTTTGCGTGCAGACGTGGATATTGAAGGAAGTCTCGCGAGGATCGGTTTGATTGAGGTGATCCAGATGATTGAATTCAATGAAAAAACCGGTACGCTTTTTTTGCTCTCCCCCTCAAGCAGTGTAAAAGGAGCGGTCTATATCAGCGAAGGAAAGGTGGTCAACGCGGTTTCCGGAGAACTCGACGGAGAAGAGGCTTTTTATGAGCTTGCGTCCCAGACCGACGGATTTTTCAAATTCAATATCCATGAAACGATCCCCAGCAGCAAGATCCGGCAGAAGAATATGAACCTTCTGATCGAGGCTTCCAGACTGCTCGATGAGGAAAATACCCTCCGGTCCCTGGTCAGCTCCATGGATGTCAGGCTTACCTTGTTAACATCCGCCATACCGAGCCATGTTATAGACCGGATTCCTGCCGAAACGCTTCGCACCATAATGAATCTTATAAGAAGCGGCAGAACCATTAATGAAATTCCAAACAGTGCCGGCATAAGCAGGGCGAGGGCGGCGGCAGTACTGGCGGACCTTATCAACTGCGGAGTCGTCACCGAACAGAAGGCAGGCCAGAGGACTGACCTGGAGGTTATACCGGAAAGAACCGGGCCGGCGCAGGAATATGACAGCGTAAAAGGAAATCTTGTCGAGCGGCTCAAACGCATTGAGAAAACTTCATTTACCGGCGCCATCAACATTCGGGGACGTTCAAATCCGGCCTCCATCTACATTGAAGATGGAAGGATTGTAAACGCCACTTTCGGAAAGACCACCGGCAGGAAGGCCCTTTTCCGGATACTCTCCGAGCATGGAGGTTCATACAAAGAAACTGAAGGCAGCGTTGAGATAAACAAAAGCATTGATGCCCCCCTCTCGGATCTGATCAGGGATGCGGATGCAGAAATCGCTTGGCAGCGAAACCTGAAAACCAATTTTTCTTTCGTAGGTATAATTGTTTCCGATAGCAGCTTTGAAGAACAAGACACGATACAGAAGGATCCGTTTAAACAACAACTTCTGCAGGCAATCCGTGAGAATTCTACCCTTAAGGATATTATCGACGCCAGCCCCTTCCCTGATCTGGAGACCTGCCGCCTGATAGACGAATGGCGCAAAAAAGGCGCCCTGACTTTTAAACAACTGTAAACAGGTGCTGCAGAATTTAAAAATCTTTTTTAATAATTCAGTCCGCCGGGTGAGCTGACTGCCCCGCCCGGCGGTTTTTTTATTTTAAACTGAAAGCCGCCCTTTTACCAGTTTTCGGCAAGAAGCTCGAAATGGTCCCTGGGGTGGACGCACGAGGGGCACTCGTCAGGGGCCTCGGCTCCCTTGTGGGTATAGCCGCAGTTCTGGCATTTCCAGGTTACTTCCTGATCTTTTTTAAAGACCCTGCCGTTTTCAATATTGGCGATAAAGCTCCTGTATCTTTTTTCATGGAGCTGTTCCGCAACAGCAATGGACCTCATTGCAGCGGCCACGTCCGCAAACCCCTCCTCGTCTGCTATCCTTGCGAATTCCGGATACATTTCCTCGTGTTCGTATTTTTCCCCGTTTGCAGCTTCATTGAGATTCTCCAAGGTGGTGCCGATTTTGCCTGCGGGAAAAGCTGCCTGAACCTCGGCGGTTCCGCCTTCCAGAAACTTAAAAAGCCTTTTGGCATGCTCTTTTTCCTGGTTGGCGGTTTCCTCGAAAATGTTTGACAGCTGTACATAGCCGTCTTTTTTTGCCTGCTTGGAAAAATACGTGTACCTGTTGCGTGCCTGGGATTCCCCTGCAAATGCTGTCAGGATGTTTTTTTCCGTCCTTGTTCCCTTAACTGATTTCATGCGTTCCTCCTTTTAAATTAAAATTGATGGTTTCTTAAAAAACTTCTCACATAGCCCGATATTTTTGCGGGAAGGAAGCCCTGAGTTGCGCTGCATCCCTGCGGAATTTCACGTACGACTAACTGCGCTGCATTCCTCCGGATTTGCGCGCCTTGATCTTGAACTTTTTACTTTTCCATCTCAAATTTGACTTTTTACGAAAGCGTCAAAATTAACTGCTGCTTCAGATTCCGATAAGACAATACAGCAGTATATCACCCATATTTTTATGGTGGACGCCGACTGCTGTTATTTTTGCGTGCACTCGGGGCAAACTCCTAGAATATCGAGTTTTACCCCGGTTATCCTGAAATCGGATTCAACCTTTTTGAAAACCTCCTGCTTAATCCCCGCGGCAGCCTCAACATCTCGAATCTTCCCGCAATTTGTACAGATAACATGCAAATGGTCTTCAACCGTTCCGTCAAAACGCCTGCTGCCACCATATGTTTCCACCTTTCGGATCAGGCCCTGCCTGCGCAGGGTTTCCAGGTTTCTGTAAACAGTTCCCAGGCTTATCCTCGGCAGTGTTTTTCTTACCCGGTCATATACCTCAACAGCCGAGGGATGCGAGTCGGTCCGCCTCAGATAATCCAGTATCAACTTTCTTTGTCTGGTCATTCCCATGAAAGCAGGCCTCTTTTTTAGTAATAGTTACTATTCTCATTTTAATTGTCAAAAAATTTTTAAACAACCAATCTCCGGGCAGCATTAAATCTTTTAATCAACTCCGGAAATTTTATAATCTAACTGGCGCCCCCTGTCTCTGTTTCAGGGAGCACTATCTTAAAGCCTGCTCCGCCCATCTCAGAGTCAAACACGGTAATTGTGCCTTCATGCTCCCTGACTATTCCATGGACCACGGAAAGCCCCAGGCCGGTGTTGCCCCCCTTTTTGTTGGAGGAAAAAAAGGGCTCGAAAATCCTGGACTTTATATCATCTTCTATCCCGGGGCCATCGTCTTCAACATTAAATACAACCTCGCCGCTCGCGGTCTTCTCCCATCTCAGGCGCACGCGGCCGGCTTTTTCAGTTTGAGCGGCATTGCGCAGAAGATTTATTATCGCCTGCTCAAAGCGCACTGGGTCAACATAAACAAAAGGCCCCGGCTCAGGGCCTTCCGACCAGAACTTAACCCCGCTCTCAGCCTCTTTTCTCACCGCGAGAACCGCGGAACCCGACAAATGGTCCGCCCTGACCCACCGTTTTCTGCCCATGGACCCCTTGCCGAAATCAAGCAGCTGCCTGACAATACTGTTCATGCGGCCCACCTGCATGCGAATATCCCTGAGGCTGTCTTCATGACGCGCGCTGATACTTTCATCCCTTAGGCATCGCTGGGCCTTGCCGTCGATCAGGGACAGCGGGGCTCCTAACTCGTGAGCCACACCTCCTGCAAGCTGGCCCAGGGCTGCCATTTTCTCGCTCTGCCGGAGCCTGTTTTCAAGTTCACGCTGGGCTTCGCGCCTTTCTTCGATTTCCTTTTCGGACCTGTCCATGCTGTCGAGCATGCTGTTTAAGGACCGGGCCAGGGATGCGATCTCCTTGGGCCCTTGCTCAAGCGCCCTGTGGGAACGTTCTCCTTCCTGCACGCGGGCCATGCTCCTGATAAGCTCACCGAAATGGCGCCCTGCTGCCTTGTAGAACCCGAAAAGCACGAGCGCTGATATAAACAGTGCCGTACCCCCTATTATTGCAAGGCCCCTGGCCCTGAGGGTATGAATGTAATCTTCTATATCGCTTTTTTTACGTGTTATCTGAAGCAGCCCGTTGCTTCTGCCCGAGGTGTCAAACAGGGGAACAAAATATGAATAAACGCTTCGGCCCCGGATCTCTTCATATTCCCCCTTCCTCTGCCCCCCTTCGAGTACTTCACGCAGGTCGTCTGCGCGGCCGTCGGGTTCAACCGCCCCGACCGCGGCAATACGACGTCCCTTGGCATCATATACATATGCACCGTATACTCTGCCGATATGGAAAACAGACTGAAGAGCCTGGCTTACGCTGCCGAACCTGTCTTTTTCCAGGCTGTCGCTAACAGGCAGCCTGATGGCCCTTGCAACAAGCTGCACGTCCTCCTGAAGCCTTTCCTCTACAACATGCTCCACTGTCAGAAGCCCGAACCAGGTTGCCGCGGCCATTGATATCAAAAGCGGGACAATAACGTTAATTATAAGAACCGAGCGAAGGCTCAGCCTGTTTAA
The DNA here is from genome assembly GCA_041685965.1 of Desulfosalsimonas sp. Classification (GTDB taxonomy): domain Bacteria; phylum Desulfobacterota; class Desulfobacteria; order Desulfobacterales; family Desulfosalsimonadaceae; genus Desulfosalsimonas. The sequence continues at coordinate 2,641 of JAWLEU010000092.1, read as the reverse complement.
AACTGCTCGTAACACTGCCGCATCTCCTTTGACAAAAAAATACATGTGACACTATGACACACGCCCTGCGGCACTGCCGGCCGGCAGGAATATAGCAAAATATGGTTTAAAATCAAAACGATACAATATAAGCCCCTGCGCTAAAAAATACTGGCACAAAGAATGCATAATAAAGAAACAAAATCGATGATAACAAAATTTAACATCTAAATCCCAAAATCAAAAGCAAGGAGGCATTAAATGAAGACAAAAATCATTAACACAAAATCCGCCCTCAAAAAAATACTGGTGCCTGCCGCGGCTCTGTGCCTTATAACAGCCGCACCTCTGGCAGCCCAGGATTATGAACAGCAGGGAGAGCAGGGCCAGGGCTACGAGCAGGAGCAGCAGGAGCAGCAAGGTCAGGGCTACGAGCAGCAGGGATACCAGGGTGAGCAGAAGACAGCTGACGATTTCGAGGACTCGGATCTTGAAAACTTTGCATCCGCCCAGGGGGAAGTCGATGAGATCAGGTCCGAGTACTCTGATGAACTCAGCGGTGTTGAAGACACTGAAAAGGCCAGAGAACTCCAGGACAAATATGCCGAGCAGATGGTAGACGCCATAGAAGAACAGGGACTGGATGTGCAGACATACAATGACATAAGCATGGCCATGCAGAACGATTCCGAACTCAGGGAAAAAATCGAGGAAATGACCAACTAACTGGAACTCAAAACATAAAGACATAAAGGAGGTTTGTCATGCTGAAACGTTTTCTTGTAATACTCGGAGTTGTATCAATGATGGGTATTACAATGGGCTGTGAGCCCCCGGAAAACATGGATGAATATGAGGAGCAGGGCCAACAGCAGCAGCAGGAGCAGGGCTACGGCCAGGATGAAGGCGGGGACGGCTTCGACTAAACCCGGTTTTCAGCAATAATCCCCCTCGACGCGGATCATCCGCTTGCAGTTGCAGCGGGTGATCCGCT
>JAWLEU010000092.1:0-1568 GCA_041685965.1 Desulfosalsimonas sp. | reverse complement strand
ACACCATTCATGGATTTTGACAACCCGGAAGTGGCTGCCTTTGCGGAAAAACAGGCAGGTCCGCCCGGTGACCCGGTAAACCGCGCAGTCAAGCTGTATTATGCGGTGCGGGACATGATCTATTATGATCCTTACGGCATAGATCTGACCGTAAAGGGCCTGCGCGCGAGTACAACCCTTGCACAGGGCCGAGGGTGGTGCGTTGCAAAAGCGGTCCTGCTTGCCGCCTGCTCTAGACATCTCGGGATCCCCGCGCGCCTGGGATTTGCGGACGTAAAGAACCACCTTTCCACCGAGCGGCTGCGCAGGCACATGCAGACAGACGTGTTCTACTGGCACGGATATACGGAAATCCACTTAAACGGCAGGTGGGTGAAGGCCACGCCTGCCTTCAACATCGGGCTGTGCGAAAAATTCTCCCTGAAACCCCTGGAATTCGACGGGAAAAGCGACTCTATTTACCATTCCTTTGACCTTGAAGGCAGGCGACACATGGAATATGTGAGATTCCGGGGCGAATTCGAAGACGTCCCGCTCAAGGCCATCATCGACACTTTCATGCGCAGGTACCCCGCGGCTGCTGAGTCCTGGATAAACGGGGACTTTGACAGTGACGTTGAAAAGGAAAACTCCGGATCAGGATAAACAGCCTGCCTCATCCTTTTCTTTACAAGGTTTTTTAAGCTTCGCCGAACATTTGCCCTACCTCACCCATCTTATTGATCAGGGCCTCCTGGCCCAGGGTCTGGCTGCCCTCGAGGTAATTTAGCGCAAGTGCAATATATGCCATGGCCCCGGCCCTGATGCGGTCTTTCTGCCCGTCTTTACCCTGTTTTACCTGGCCGGGCACTCCCGAGACAAATGATCCGGGCGGCACCTGCGTGCCCTCCCTTACAACAGCCCCCGCGGCCACTATGCTGCCTTCTCCTATGACCGCACTGTCAAGGACCGTGGCGTTCATCCCGATAATACAATTATCCTCAACCGTGCAGCCGTGCAGAACCGCTCCGTGCCCGACTGTGACGAAATCGCCTACATTCACCTCGTCCGTGGGGGTTGAATGAAGAACACAGCAGTCCTGTATACTGGTCCCCCTGCCGATGCGTATAGGAGAAAAATCACCCCGGATTGAAGAACCCGGCCACAGGCTGCAATACGGGCCCAGTTTAACATCACCCATCTGCGAAGCGGTTTCGTGGACATATACTGTTTCGGGAATTTCCTGCATTGGACCTCCTTTGAAAACCTGAATGCTTATTTTAAAGACACCCCAGTGGACCTCGAAATATAAAAGCCTGAAGGAGATTTTATACATTGTTTTGTAGTCAGTCTCAAGTTTGCCTTTGCGCACGAAAGAATTTTGGTTTAAATATGTCTGAAAAGCGTATATAATATTTTAACTGTGATTTTCATTCCGAACATTTCATTAATAATCAAAGGAGGCAAGCATGACCAGAAAGATCGAACCGACCCCCTCGGCTTATTCCTACCAGCTTCTGATAAAGCACATCCTTGAAACCCCCTTGATTTACGCACCCGACCAGGAAATTATCTATCGGGACCTTCAC
>JAWLEU010000091.1:0-9254 GCA_041685965.1 Desulfosalsimonas sp. | reverse complement strand
GTGCCGGTAACCATACTTGTTATCTTTGTACTTCTGTATCTGCACTTCCACAGCATAGCAGAGGCCGCGGTGGTAATGGCGTCGCTTCCGTTTGCCCTTGTGGGCGGGATCTGGCTGCTCTACCTGCTTGACTACAACCTTTCCGTGGCAGTGGTTGTGGGCTTTATCGCCCTTGCAGGACTGGCTGCCGAAACCGGGGTGGTAATGCTGGTCTATCTTGACGAGGCATACAAAAGATGGACCGCCCGGGGCGAGATGCAGAACACCGAGCACCTGCGCGGCGCAATAATCGAAGGCGCAGTCGAGCGCGTACGTCCCAAGCTGATGACTGTTGCCACAACATTGATCGGCCTGATGCCGATCATGATCGGTACGGAAACAGGAGTCAGGGTCATGAAAAGGATCGCCGCTCCAATGGTGGGCGGGCTGATTTCATCAACCATCCTGACACTGATCATCATTCCGGCGGTATACGATATCTGGAAAAGATGGGAAATGAAACATCAAAAATAAAAACTATAAGGAGTTTAGCCATGAAAAATCATTTTTACAAAATTGCAACTGCAATCATTATGGTTTCTGCAATGGCAGTTACTGCAGGCGCTGATCAGCATGAAGATCAGGACAGGAAGGGAAAACACATACACACATCCACTGCAGACGGCCATGAACTGGCCTATTACCTCATAGGCATGCAAGAGGAGGGATCCGAAATGGAGGGGCATGAAGGACACGGACACCAGGGTCCAACCCATCACCTCATGGTTTACATAACTGACCCCGAGGGCAACAAAGTATCGGAGGCAAAAACAGGCTTTCTCATTGAGGGGCCTGACGGAGAAAAACAGAAAACAATGGCAACGGGGATGAGCGGGGGCTACGGCGCTGATGTTTCCCTGGGCTCTTCCGGGAAGTACACGGTCAGAACCAAGGCGGATGCAGACGGCACCACTGTTACCGATTCTTTTGAATACAGTGCTCAATAACCTCGAGCCCTGACGCGGTTTCCGGAATGTGCTTGACCGGAAACCGTTTTTTATATACATAACAGAAAAAAATCAGAGGCGCGCAGTTTAAATCACCGCGAAGAACGCGAAGGTTGCTTATCGACATACTTCTTCGTGTTCTTCGCGGTTTCTTATGATTTCACAGATAGTTGCCATGACTGAAAACATACTAAGAGACAACATCGAGCTTGAGCCCAAGGCGCTTGCCATAGGAGGCAAACGCATGGAGATCCTCTGCGTTAAAAGCCTTGAACCTTTTATTGAGGACCTGGGGCAAGACGGTCGGGAAAACCTGGACAATTTCCCCTTTTGGGTTAAAATATGGGAGGCAAGCATTGTTCTTACCGACCGACTGGTTCACATGAACATGGAAAAAGATCAGCAAATCCTGGAAATCGGTGCGGGTATGGGAATAACGGGGCTTTTTCTGGGCGCATTCGGATACAGGGTAACAGTTACTGACAACAACAGCGATGCTCTGGAGCTGATCAAGCGCAATGCCGCCCACAACGGAATCAACAACATAGAGGTGGCAGAGCTTGACTGGCACCGCCCGGACCAGGACGGAAAATTTGACACCATTTGTGGCTCGGAGCTTGTTTACAGGGTGTCAGACGTGGAACCTGTCATCACAATTCTCAGGTCCATGCTCAAGCCCGGCGGCACCGCCTACCTGGCACACGATACAGGGCGCATGTCAATGATCGAGTTCCTCAAAGGCGCTGAACCGCACTTTGACATCACTCACAAGGGCATGTCCTTTACAGGCGGCGGCAAAAAAAAGCAAATAATAATCCATACCATCAAACACAAGACCCGGACCTGAAGACGGGCTTGTCAGCCGAGATTCCATGATGGTATGCTGGATATAAACAAAACAAATCACCCGGAGGCCGGAGAGGATGCCGGAGACCAGAACATGGCGGGAAAGCGTCAAAAAGATGCGCGGGCAGGAGGATAAAAAAAAGAATCTCCCCAGGCGTTACAAGACCCTAAGGCGCAATATCACCGCTTTGATGATCCTGGTTACCATAATACCCCTGACTGTGATGGCAGTCACCAGTGCACTTCAATATCAAAAAAACATAAAGGCCGAACGCATCACCCCGATGCAGGCCATTGCCAGCAAGACCGCCCACTCATTCGAGCTTTTCATGGAAGAGCGCCTGTCAGCACTTCATTTTATTGCATCAAGCTATTCCTCGGAGATTCTCTCCGGCCAGGCCACCCTGCACCGCATCTTCCGGATTTTAAGGGAAGAATACGGCGGCTACGTGGATCTGGGCCTTATAAACAACGAGGGCAGGCAGGTTTCATACACCGGGCCTTATGACCTTTTAAACAAGGACTATTCAGACCAGCAGTGGTTCCACGAAGCAAGGGTCAGGGGGGTTTATCTTTCAGACGTGTTCATGGGCTACCGGGATCTTCCCCACATCGCACTGGCGGTTGAAAATTTAAACGAAAAGGGAGAATCCTGGATTCTTCGCGCCACCATGGACACGAAAAAATTCCGGGATCTGCTCAGCCAGGTTAACCTCGACCCGATAAGAGACGCTTTTATAGTAAACGATGAAGGGGTTCTTCAGTCGGATTCAAGGCTTTACGGCAAGGTTCTGGAAAATTGCCCGCTTGAGTTACCCGACAGCAGCTCAGGCACCCAGGTAAAAGAAGTGACCGACCCTGACGGACGCAACGTTGTTATGATATACTCCCCCCTTGTGAAATACGATTTCGGCCTGGTTATGGTACTGCCCCAGACCAGTATATACAAGGCCTGGCATTCGCTGAAACAGGAAATATTTTTCGTATATATAGCCAGCGTCGCCCTTATCATCCTTGTTGTTTTCAGCTCCACCCACAGGCTGGTCAAAAGGATCCGGGAGGCGGACGAAAAGCGCGAAACAGCTTTCCGGGAGCTGGAATACACCCAGAAGCTTTCTTCCATAGGCAGGCTTGCCGCGGGCGTGGCCCATGAAATCAACAACCCCCTGTCCATAATAAATGAAAAGGCCGGCCTGATGAAGGACCTGGTAGATCACGACATGCATCATGACAAGGAAAAACTCATGCGGTCTGTCAACCAGGTGCTAAATTCAGTTGACCGCTGCCGAAACATCACCCACCGGCTCCTCGGGTTTGCAAAACGCATAGGCGTTAAGTATGAAGTGCTGGATGTAAACGAGGTCTTAAGGGAAACCCTGGGATTTCTGGAAAAAGAAGCCCACCACAGAGACCTTCAGATAGAATTCAACCTACCTGAGGATCTCCCCCGGATCTCCTCTGACAGAGGGCAGCTGCAGCAGGTGTTTTTAAACATCCTCAGCAACGCATTCGCAGCTGTGGACGACGGGGGAAGGGTTGTTCTTTCCACTTTCGAACATGACGAAAATACAGTGGCGGTTTCCATAGGTGACAACGGCCACGGCATGTCGGAAGAAACCATGAGCCAGATTTTCGAGCCCTTTTTCACCACGAAAAAGGGATACGGAACCGGGCTGGGACTTCCCATAACCTACGGCATAGTCAACAAACTCGGCGGTGATATAAAAGTTGAAAGCAAAGTCGGCGAAGGCACCGTATTTACCATCTTTTTACCCACGCAACCCCCGGGGGACAGGGATAATGAACAGTAAAGCCTCGATTTTGCTCGTTGACGACGAGGAGGAATTTGTAACCACACTGGCGGAAAGACTTGAGATAAGAGGATTTCAGCCTGAAGCTGCAACCTCCGGTCAGCAGGCAGTGGAGTTGATGGAAAACCGCCATTTTGACGTTATGGTTCTCGATGTTAAGATGCCGGGAATGAGCGGATTAAAAGTAATGGAGAAAGCCAGGGAACTCAGGCCGGATCTGCCGATTATACTGCTCACAGGCCACGGTTCCACTGACGACGGGGTGCAGGGAATGCATCAGGGCGCTTTTGACTTTTTGATGAAACCGCTCGATATTGACGAATTAATCTCAAAAATCAGTGAAGCAATTGCTGAGAACTCATAATAACAACGCACTCAGGAAAGGGGGATCATGAATCCGGAAACCGAAAAAACAATGGCCTTTTTCGGAAAAATGACCGCGAATCTGACCCATGAATTTAAAAACATCCTGGCAATCATACAGGAATCAGCAGGGCTGATGGAAGACATCATGGCCATTTCCCCGCTTTCAAAGGAAAAATACCAGGACAGATTCAACAATTCCATGGCAACAATCAAAAATCAGCTACACAGGGGTATGCAGCTTGCAGCCAGGTTCAACAAGTTTGCACACGCACCCGACCAGACCAATGCACAAATGGATCTGGATGAAACAATAGATCATTTCTGCACCCTTACCGAACGCTTTGCACGCCTCAAGAATATTTCCCTGCAGGCAGGCAAAGGCACCCCGCCCGGTGCAAACCTCACAACAAACCCGGTACTGTTTTATATGGCCCTGTTTTACGGCCTGGAATCCTGCCTTGCGGTGCTGCCCGCAAACACCTCGATCAGTATCGCTCCGGCTGAAAAAAACGGCCGCCAGGCTGTTGAAATAGTATGCTCAGGCCCACAGGCCCCTTCCGCAGATGAATTTTCCGACGGGCTCAGGAAAAGCGATTCCTGGAATGAACTCGAAGACGCAGCAGGGCAGCTGGAAGCTGAGATTGAATGCGAAACCCGGAATCTTTGCCTGAGACTGATTTTTAAATAATAGCGGCCCGGACAGTTAACTTAACAGAAAGTTTCTCCTCATGCACGAAAACGAAAACCACGACAAACATATAAAAATCCTTCTGGTGGATGATGAAGAAGAATTGGTATCCACCCTTTCGGAACGTATGGAAATGCGGGGGCTTGACGCAGCAGTTGCGCCGGACGGACCTCAGGCCATAGACGCCATAAAAATCAGGCTCCCCCACGTTATGGTTCTTGATCTTCGCATGCCCTGCATGGACGGCATGGAAGTGCTGCGGCATGTCAAAAAGCATAATCCTGAAATCCAGGTTATCATCCTGACGGGTCACGGATCCGCAAAGGATGAAGAACAAGCCAGGCGTCTGGGCGCGTTTGATTATCTCCAGAAGCCCGTGGACGTTGAAACACTTATCAGCAGGATAAGAAAAGCATACAGACACACTCTTTAACAAGCACGGTAACACAAGCGGCTGAGTCCTCCGGAAGGGCGGTTGCGGCCGAAAAATCTTGTGGACAGGCTCGTAGATAAGAAGTAGAATCAGTAAAAAATATAAAGACACTATCAAGTATTTTCGGGAGGAATCGCATGAAAACCAGAGTCCTGCTTGTTGATGACGAAAAGGATTTTGTCGAACAGCTCTCCGAACGACTCAGAATCCGGGACTATGACGTAACAGTATGCCTAAGCGGCGAAGAGGCCGTGGAAAATATCAGGCAGTATATCTATGACGTGGTGATTCTGGATGTGGCAATGCCCGGGATGAACGGCAACGAGGCATTAAGAACCATAAAACAGCACCGTCCCCTCACCGAGGTCATAATGCTGACAGGCCACGCAACAGTGGAGTCAGCAATAGACGGCATGAAGCAGGGTGCTTTTGATTATCTGATGAAGCCCTGTGAAACAAACGAGCTGATCGAAAAAATAAACAATGCCCGTCAGCGCAAAGCAGAGCAGGAAGAACGCATACAGTCGGCAAAGGCAGAACGCTACAGCACCTCCCCCTGGTCGGCGCTGAAGGACAAGTAGAGCCGTCTTACGGCTCTTCCTTGCCCTCCTTTAAAAAGCTTTACGAAATCCCGTAGAAGAAATACAGCACAGCAAGTTCCACTACCAGAAACAGCACTGTCATGCCTGCTCCGGCCTTGGCGTAATCCACGGTTCGATAGCTGCCCGGCCTCATTATAAGTGCATTTACCTGGTGGGTGGGAAGAACGAAAGTGTTGGAAGCTGACAACCCCACTACCAGTGCCGCCATTCGAGGGTCACCGCCGGCCATTAAAGCCATGTTCATGCAAAGAGGAACCAGCAGAACCGTTGCACCCACATTTGAAATCACCAGGGTGAAAAAAGACGTCATAAGACCCACCACGGCCAGAAGAACTATGGGCGCCGGATCTCCGAGCAACCCCAGCACTCCCTCTGCAATAAAGGCTGCAGTGCCTGTGTTTTCAAACGCGGTGCCCAGCGGGATCAGTCCCGCGAGCAGAAACACGGTCATCCAGTCCACCGACTTGTAGGCCTCTTCTATCTTTAACACCCCTGTAACAATCATGCCCAGGGCACCTGACATGAGTGCAACGGAAAGCTGCATTTTAAGAAAAATCACCTGGAAAAGCGCCACTGACAGCCATAAAAGTGCAAGCTTGGCCTTTTGTGGGCGCAGAATCTCGCCTTCCAGCGGGGTTGAAAATGTAAGGGACCTTGGCTGCGGATAGTTTTTAAGGATATGGAATCTGTCCCAGGGGCCGAAGAGCAGAAGTGTGTCTCCCATGTTGAGCCTGATATGGGTAAGACCGGAATAATAAATACGGTTGCCCTTGAAAAGAGCTATCGGGGTTACACCATAGATGGTCTTGAAATCTATTTCGCTCATTGTCTTGCCGATGAGCTCGGACCTGGGTGATACTATGGTTTCCGCCATTCCGGCGCTGGTTCGTGAAAGACTTTCCGCAAAAGCATCAAGAGAAACCTTTACCTCCCAGCCCAGTTCATCGGCCATTTTCATGACGTTTTTGCGCCTGCCCAGAACTGCCAGGTTATCGCCCGGTCTGATTTTATCCGAACTTCTCGGTACAAAACTTTTTTCCCCCCTGGCGGAATGGCTGATGGCAACCACTGTAACCAGGTACTTGGTCTGCAGTCCCAGATCCGCGAGGGTCCCTGAGACTTCTGATTGTTCGGGAACATGGATTTCGTATATGGTTTCAAACGCCCTGTATGCCTGCATAAGCGATGTTGTCACGCCCTCGTCGCTTTCGCCGGTGCCGGAGGGAAGTATGAAACGTCCGAAAATAATGAAATAAACTATGGCTGACAAAAGAAGACATATTCCGATGGGGGTCTGGGTAAACAGGCCGAACGACTCCAGCTTTTCACCCTCGACGACCATCAGGTCGTTTAAAAGAATAGTGGGGCTGGCGCCCACCAGGGTAAGGGTTCCCCCGATAATGGCGCAGAATCCCATGGGCATTAAAATGCGGGACACGGGAATGCCTATTCGCTTGGAGATGCGCTGTGCGGCAGGCAGAAACAGGGCTGCGGCTCCTATATTCTGCATCAGTGCGGACATGCCGCCCACGGTCCCGCCGATGAAAGTTATTATGCGGCTTTCGCTTTTGCCGGCAAGTTTAATGATAGGGCCGGCCACCTGGTTCATCACCCCGGTCTTGTCCAGGCCGGCACCCATGATAATAACAGCTATAATGGATACCACCGCGTTGCTGCTCAAGCCGACAAAGGCCTCTTTCGGAGAGATCAGCCCGAGAAGCGGCAGCAGCACCATCATCAGTATGCCGACCACATCCACCCGCACCCACTCAAAAACAAAAAGGGTAATCACAAAGACCAGCACTATCATGGTCAGCAGCATTTCAGGTGTCATTACAGATCGATCCTTTCTTTAATGGGTTCAGCCCGTGCTATCCGCTTTTATTCTCATGCCGGAATATGAAGCATATAACCGCTGCCACCAGAACCAGCAGCAGCCCCCTGATAAAGTTGAACTCCATTGGGCTCTCCTTTTGTTTCTTATTAAGATGCACTTCAGTCCTGGATAAAGACCTCAGGCCACGCTGTAAACGAAGAGCTGTTTTTCCGGACTGTCTGATGTCTTATCCGCCAGCTCCTCGTCTGAGGGCTCCGAGACAACGAATTCAACGTTTCCGTACTCTTTTGCCACCTTCTCAACCACAGCATCGGGCTCGCCATATTTTATGACGTGTTCAAACGGAATACCCTTTTCCCTGGCAGCCTCAGCAAACTCTCCTGCGTTTTGTCGTGCCCTTTCCTCGAAGTTTTTTACCCCCTCGGGCATTTCAGAAAACCTTTTTAAGGCTGGCTCAGGAAGCGGAGCCACGCTCAGTGCAACAATTCTGTAGGACATACGCTGAGCCATCTCAAGTGAATAATTAACGAGACGGCCGGAGAAATTGTCTTCATTGCCGACAACAAGCAGCACACCCGAACGGATCCTGGAAACCAGGGTGTCGATATCCACCGGCTTTTCCAGATAATCGAATGCTCCCAGACGCCTGGCTTCCAATTCGTCTTTCTCCGAGCCCTGGCCGGTGAGCATAATGACCTGAACGTTGGGATGCTTGTTTCTTACACGCCGCAGCACCTCCATTCCGTCAACACCCGGCATACGAAGATCCAGAACCATTACATCCGGCGACTCCCTGTTTAAAAGCTCCAGGGCCTCTTCGCCGTTTAATGCCACCTCGGAGCTGAGATCCCTCATCTCCATACGCTGGGAAAGGGTGTCGACAAAATCCTTTTCATCGTCAACCAGAAGAATCCTAATCTTTCCGCCACCCTGTTCATCTTCCATACGATTCTCCTTATTAAATAATAATGTCAGACCTCAGTTTTAAATTGAGCTTGATATCAAATTGCAAACTAAATATCAATCCATAAACAAGGTGAATTTCAAGACCCGTTTTTTACCAGCTCGTAGACCTTTTGCCCCGGGACTTCTTCTTGTTCAATAAGAAGCTCCGCCAGCCCGTCCACCGCATCCCGCTGTTTTTCCAGGATCTGCCTTGCCCGGGAAAAGGCTTTGCTCAGCAGGGCTTCCACCTCCTGGTCCACCTCTTTTGCAGTTGCCTCGCTGTACTCCCTGGTTTTACCCAGTTCCTCGCCAAGAAAGACCTCCCTGCCCTGGGAACCCAGTGCCATATGCTCGAACCTTCCGCTCATGCCGAACTCCAGGACCATCCGGCGGGCAACCTGAGTGGCTGACTGCAGATCGTTTGCCGCACCGCTGGTGGCAGTATCAAAGACAAGCATCTCAGCCGCCCTGCCGCCCATCATCACCGCAAGGCGATCTGCCAGGTACTGCCTGTGATAAATGTATTTTTCCCCTTCCGGCAACTGCTGGGTGGCCCCCATGGACTGGCTTCTTGGAACTATGGAAACCTTGTGAACGGGGTCTGCATATCTAAGGGAAGCCCCCACAATTGCATGGCCCGCCTCGTGGTAGGCAACCATCTTTTTTTCCTCGTCAGTAAGGGCCAGCCCCTGGCGGACCAGTCCCATGAGTATCTTGTCACGCGCCTGTTCAATTGCCTC
>JAWLEU010000090.1:0-9287 GCA_041685965.1 Desulfosalsimonas sp. | reverse complement strand
ATTATTGGTACGCCCGGCAGGATTCGAACCTGCGACCTACGGATTCGAAGTCCGGCGCTCTATCCAGCTGAGCTACGGGCGCATGGAAGGGGAAAATGGGGTGAGTGATGGGACTTGAACCCACGACCCCCAGGGCCACAACCTGGTGCTCTGCCGACTGAGCTACACTCACCATAGTCTGAATTAAAAATTATTTGTTTAACAGAAACACGCAACCTGTGCAAGCCATTTTTAGAAACAGCCACAGCACCGGCAAAGACAAATGACTGTGAACCGTCCTGATAAACGGGCACGGAACTTAATCATTGACCGGCCGCGCCTTTTTGATTAAATATTTTCCTTACGGATTAAAACAGGAGGAAATGGTGAAAAAATCCACAAAAGCTGTTGTACGTATAATAACCGGTGCTGTGCTTGCGGTGATTATAGCCAGGCTGTTTCGACCGGAGGCAGGGCCGGCGTTTGCCGCAGGCCTTTTTATCGCCCTGGTGGGAGCCGCATACGGACTGGAACTGATCCACAACAGAGACAAGAAATAACAGGATCTCATGAGTTGAAACAAATCATCCTCGGCACGGCAGGCCATATCGACCATGGAAAAACCAGCCTTATAAAGGCGGTTTCCGGCACTGACACTGACAGGCTCAAGGAGGAAAAGCGCCGGGGAATCACCATAGAACTGGGATTTGCATCAATAGATCTTCCCAGCGGCCTCCATATAGGCGTGGTGGATGTGCCCGGACATGAAAAGTTCGTTAAAAACATGGTTGCCGGAGCCACTGGCATAGACGTGGTGGCAATGATAGTTGCCGCGGACGAGGGGGTGATGCCCCAGACCAGGGAACACATGGAAATCTGCAGCCTTCTCGGAATCCGCTACGGCTTTGTGGTGCTCACCAAGATAGACACAGTGGACGAGGAATGGCTTGAACTTGTCACCGAGGATGTAAGCGATTTCATGGCAGGCACTTTTCTGGAGGAATCTCCCATAGTCCAGGTCTCTGCTGTTACCGGCGACGGGCTTGAAGAATTTATAAACACCCTGGACCGCTATTGCAGCGCTCTTCCTGAACGCCGCGCAACCGGCATATTCAGGCTTCCCGTGGACCGCGTGTTTTCCATGAAGGGCTTCGGCACGGTTGTGACAGGCACACTGGCCTCAGGCTATATAAACCTGGGCGAGCCCGTGATGGTCTACCCGTCAGGCGTTACCACCAAGGTCCGCGGCCTGCAGGTGCACGACAGGTCAGTTGAAACCTCGGAGGCGGGCCTGCGCACCGCTGTCAATTTCCAGGGAGTTGACAAGCAGGCAGTAAACCGCGGGGATGTGCTTGCAAGGCCGGAAACCCTGATTTCGACCTACATGATAGACGTGGAGCTGCAGCTGCTCGAAAGCAACGACCGTCCGCTTAAAAACCGCGACCGTGTGCGCTTTCACATAGGTACAAGCCAGGTTCCCTGCAACATTATCCTGCTTGACAGGGAGGTGCTGGAACCCGGGGACACCGCGCCCGCCCAGGCCAGACTTGAAAGACCCGTAGCCTGCGTGCGCGACGACAGGTTTGTAATACGCAGCTATTCCCCGGTCAGGACCCTGGGCGGCGGAAGGGTCTTAAACCCTGCGCCTGCCAAGCACAAACGCTTCCGCAAGGAAACCATCGAGCAGATCGAGCGCATCAGACACTCGGATCCCGAGACACTTACAGCCGACCATATCGCGCTTGCAGGATACAGGGAACTTTCCTTTACAGAGCTCAAGGTGCTTACAAACCAGACGAACAAGGCACTGGAAAACGCACTGTCCCGGCTTTTATCTTCCCGCACCATCATTCAGACAGAGCGCGGCGAACGCAGATACGTACACTATTTAGCGCTTGAAGAGTTCAGGGCTTCTGTTAAAGACAGACTTTCCGCCTATCACAGGTCCAACCCATTAAAAGGCGGCATGCCCAAGGGCGAGCTCCGTTCCAAGTTCCCGGAAATAAAAACCGCCAGGCTATTTAACCACCTTATAAATCTTCTGATCAAGGAAGAAGAAATAGTGCAGGCAGAAGATACAATAAGGCTTGCCGGCCACAGGGTAACGCTGCAGACCGACCAGACTGACTTAAAGGAAAAAATCCTTTCGATCTACCATGAAAAAGGCCTTCAGCCGCCTTATCTCAAGGAACTCACCGGAATGCTCAAGGCAGATCCCGCCCAGATCAAAAACGTGCTCATGCACCTGGTGGATGAAGGGCGCATGGTCAAGGTCAAGGAAGAGCTGTTTTTCCATGCGGATTCCATAGAGGATTTAAAAGCAAGACTCGTGGACTTCCTGACGCGCAACGATGAAATAACTCCTGCCCAGTTCAAGGAAATGACCAAAGCTTCCAGGAAATACACGATCCCGCTTTTCGAATACTTTGATGCGGAAAACGTCACTATCCGGGTAGGTGATGTAAGAAAACTCCGCAGAAAAGCCGCCGCCACATAAAAAACGCCATCGCAGAGAGAAAAATCTACCGGTCTGATGCGCTGTCTTTTTTTGCCTAAATTCCTGAATCAGGGAATCCGGCTGATCAGGTCTTTTACGATGGTGTCGATAAACAGCATCCCTTCAAGAGTAAGGCTGCAGGTTCTGCCGTCAAGCTGAATGTGGCCCGAGCTTGTGAAGCGCTGCAGGGCTGGTGCAAACATTTCGTTGAAGTTTTTTCCAAAGCGCTGTTCGAATTTCATTATATTGATTCCGTCAGACTGGCGCAGGCCCAGGTAGACAGCCTCTATCATCATCTGTGACAAAGAAAGACATTCGGTCTTTTCTTCCGGCAGGCGGTCCGAGAAAAGCGCGGAAATGTATTGATCAAGATTTTCAGTGTTCCAGGACCGTTGAGGTTCGACATATGAATGGGCCGCAGGGCCCAGGCCGATATAGGGGGCGTTTTTCCAGTATTTCTGGTTGTGTGCTGAGCGTGCTTTGTCCGAGACGGCAAAATTGGAAATCTCGTAGTGCCGGTAGCCCCTGGATGAAAGAAATTGCGAGGTCCGGGCAAACATGGCGGAAACCAGCTCTTCGCAGAGAGGAATGAATATCCCTTCATCCATGTCTGCCGCCATTTTAGTGCCCTCCTCAATGGTAAGCATGTAACATGAAATATGAGCAGGGGAAAAATCTGCTGCCGCAGCCAGATCTTTTTGCCACGAATCCATTTGCTGGCCGGGCAGGCCGTAGATCAAATCAAGGCCGATGTTTTCAAATCCTGCCTTTTCTGCTGAACGCAGGGCCTGTAGGGCCTGGGCTGCAGAGTGGATCCTGCCGAGAAATGAAAGGTTGGCATCATTAAATGACTGCACGCCGATATTAATGCGGTTTACCCCTGCAGACCTGTAATCTGAAAGAGTGTCTGCAGCTATGGTGCCTGGATTGGCTTCCATTGTAATTTCAGCATCTGAAAGGATGTTGAAATTACTGTATGCTGCTTTAAGTATCTGCTCCAGGCTTGAAACATCCATGACCGAGGGTGTTCCGCCGCCTATATGCACGGTATCAAAGGGCAAACAAGGAGCTGCAGCCGCGCGCATAGCCATCTCCCTTATCAGGGCGTCCTTATATGCGCCCAGGCGTGAAACATCCTCGGTGGAATAAAAATCACAGTAAGGGCACTTTCGGACACAGAAAGGCACGTGTATGTAAAGGCCCGGGTTCATTTCTGATTCACTGAAAATCCTTCAATACATTGAAGGGCTCAAATTTTGGTCAGCTACAAAACAAGTTATATAAACTGCTTCATCACCTCGTTTATAACCTCGTCCGAATTTTCCGGGGTTATGCCGTGGCTGCGGCAAAGATCCTCGAGCTCCCGCCTGACGCCCGGGTTTTCCAGGTCGTCGATGCCTCGCAGCCGGCCTGTCCTGCGGCCAATCTGGTAGAGCATGCGCTCTTGGGGATCCATTGAAAGAAACGTTCTTATAACTCCTGTCATTTTGTCCTTGTCTTCAGGGAGCTTTCCTTCAATGTCTTCGAAAAGATTCAGGATGTGATCGCTTGTTATCCTGCTCGAAATGCCCTCCAGGTGCTCTAAAAACAAAAGGATCTCCTCTGCGGCCTCTATATCTGTTAGTTTTTCGAACCTGCCTGCCTCGTAGTCTTCAAAAAGCGGAACACTGTTGGGTATGGCCAGGGTTCGAAGCCTTATATAGTCGGGATTGATACGGTTTAGAGCATCCGCTGATTCAAGCGCATGGGTGCGGGAAAGCGCTTTTCCGCCCAGACCGGGCATAACGTATTCTGAAAGCTGTATGCCGGCTTCCGTGACTTTTTGGCCCGCACGGATGTGTTCTTCCTTGGAGGTACCCTTGCGTACCATTTTAAGGACTTCATCAGAACCGGACTCCATGCCTATGTGGATACGGTTTAACCCGGCATTGGCAATGGCCTTTAAATCCCCGGCGCTTATGCGCGAAACAGTGCGGGAACGCGCATACGTGGTCACTCGCACCACCCAGGGAAAGCGGTTTTTCAGATGAGTCAGGATATCGACCATTTCAGCAGGCTTTATGATCATGGAGTTTGCATCCTGCAGAAACACGGACTCCATTCCTCCTGCGAACCAGTGAAGGGCCGCGTAAAATGCCTGACGGTCAGAGCCGGTCAGACCTGAAAGATATGAGTCTATATTTTCGCGGGCAATCCGGCCTGAACCGTCGCTCATGTCTCGCAGGGCCGTGACATGAGTGTGCACTGCGTCAATATCCTTCTTGACATGTTCCACCTGCCTGAGAGAGAATTTTTCATTTTTATAAACAGGACAGAACTTGCATTTGTTCCAGGGACAATTGCGCGTCACCCGGATCAGAAGACTGTATGCCTCGCTGGGCGGACGGATCGGTCCCTGTTCAAAGCCTTTGTATTCTTCTTTTTGGGTTGCTTTGCGCATAAAATTGTGGTCTCCTTACTTCTTATGCTGAAACGGTTTATTATTATTATTGCTTTGCTCCTGGTTGCTGCATCTGCAGCCACAGGTCTGTTTATCAGGCACATGGCCCATTATGCAAAAACTCCTGTCAGCGAAGAAGCCGGCAGCCCCGTGGAGGTCAAGGTGGAGCCGGGCCAGAGCTTCCGCGCTGTTTCGGACAAACTCCTGGAAGAGGAGTTGATCGAGCATCCCCTTAAATTCCGGATTCTTGCAGCTTACCAGAAAGCCACCACAAAAATCAAGGCCGGAGAATACCGCATTTCAGGCACAATGACACCTGATCAGATTCTCGGCCAATTGAGCGAAGGCAGGGTCGTCCTTCATCCCCTTACCGTGGCAGAGGGCTTAAACATCTACCAGGTGGCGGAAAACGCCGCAAGGGCTGACTTATGCACTGCACAGGAATTCACTGATGCGGCCACCGACCCAGAGCTCTTAGAAAGCATTGGCGTTCCTGCAAAGACAGTGGAAGGATACCTTTTTCCTGAAACCTATTTTTTTGAAAAGCCTGTATCGCCTGAAACCATAATACGAACCATGGTAAGCCGGTTCAAAAGCGTTTTTTCCGATTCCTGGAAACAAAGGGCAAAAGACCTGGGATTTTCAGTGCACGAAACAGTCACCCTTGCCTCAATAATAGAAAAAGAAACAGGGGTTGAAGGCGAGCGAAAAATCATATCCTCTGTTTTCCACAACAGGCTGGAAAAAGGCATGCGCCTTGAAACCGATCCCACTGTCATATACGGCATCAAGGATTTTGACGGAAACCTGACCCGCAAGGACCTGAGAAACCCCACGCCCTACAACACCTACACCAATTTCGGCCTCCCCCCGGGCCCGATTGCCAATCCCGGAAAAGCATCCCTCGAAGCGGCACTTTATCCTGCAGACACGGATTTTCTTTTTTTCGTGGCAAGACCTGATAAGACTCACCACTTTTCCACGAACTTAAAAGAGCACAACCGGGCAGTGAGAAAGTATCAGCTAAACAGGTAGACGGGAAAATTTTTCAAGTCAGAAACTTATTGTGCGTGAATACACATCGTCGTCCAGGCGGCCGCGCGGGCCATCGGGATCAGCGAGGCTGTGGTAGCCTGCTGCTGCTATCATGGCTGCGTTATCCCCGCACAGGCTTATATCCGGGACAAAAAACGAAACTCCCCTCGCTTGCGCCTCTTTATGTATTTTACCGCGCAGGGCGGTATTTGCAGCCACCCCCCCCACAAGCGCTATCCGCGGGCAGTTGTGTTTTTCCGCGGCAGCAATCAGCTTGCCTGCAAGCACGTCCACAACGGCGGCCTGAAACCCTGCTGCAATATCAGGCAGGTGCTGCCGGTAGTCTTCGCGGGTTTCTATGTGGCGTTTTACAGCGGTCTTAAGGCCGCTGAAGCTGAAATCAAAGGCATTTTTGTCCATATAAGCGCGGGGAAAGCGGAACCTTTCAGGATCGCCTGATGCAGCAAGGCGCGATATAACCGCCCCGCCCGGGTACCCCAGTTCCAGCATCTTGGCAACCTTGTCAAATGCCTCGCCCGCTGCATCATCGCGGGTGTGACCAAGGCATTGTGCACTAGTATAAGAGCTTACCAGGTAGATGCCTGTATGCCCCCCTGAGGCAAGAAGGGCCACAAAGGGAAATTCAGGTGCAGGCTCCGAGAGAAACACCGAGTTTAAGTGCCCTTCCAGATGATCGACACCGATCCAGGGCAGCTGCCTGGCGTATGAATAAGCCCTGGCAAAGGAAAATCCAACCAGCAGGGCTCCGACAAGTCCCGGCCCACGGGTTACCGCAACGCCATCTAGATCATTATCGGATATTCCGGCATTGTCCAGGGCTCCGCGGAGCACGGGAGCTATGGCCTCTATATGCCTGCGCGAGGCAAGCTCAGGCACAACTCCGCCGTATTCGCGGTGCACCTCGATCTGGGAAGCCACAACCGAGGACATAATACTTGTTCCGTCCTCTACCACCGCGGCTGCGGTTTCATCGCAGGAAGTCTCTATTCCGAGGATTTTCATGACAAAATCAAAGGTTCAAAACCTAAAAATGCCGGGCAGTGCCCGCCCGGCTGATTAAACAAAAGAATAAAAACAATATCCTGAACAGATATTATTCCGAACTCCATTGAAAACGGGTTTTATCCGACTTCGGACGTCGGATCACTTCGCCAATGATCCAGGCCTTTTCCTTCATTCCGGAAAGACGCTCAATTACGTCCTGGGCATTTTTTTCAGGCACCACAGCTATCATGCCTATACCGTTGTTAAAGGTGCGCATCATTTCCTGATCGCTAATCTTGCCGGAATCCTGCAGAAACTTGAAAACCGGCGGCACCTCCCATGAGTCCCTGTAAAGAACAATGCTGCATGCGGAGGGAATAACCCGCAGAAGATTTTCAACGATTCCGCCTCCGGTAATATGGGCCAGGCCGTGGATGGGCAGATTCTTCATAAGGCGCATCACCGTGTCCGTGTAAATCTTGGTAGGGGTGAGCAGCTCTTCGCCAAGGGTTTTTCCAAGCTCCGGCACATGCGAATCCACACCGAGCTTAAGATCATCGAAGCAGATTTTTCTGACCAGGGAATAGCCGTTGCTGTGCAGTCCTGAGGAGGAAAGTCCGATTAACTTGTGGCCGCCCCGAATCGAGGAGCCGTCCACAATTTTGTCATTGTCCACAACGCCCACCGCAAAACCTGCAAGGTCGTATTCGTTTTCATTGTACATGCCGGGCATTTCTGCGGTTTCGCCAGCGATCAGAGAGCACTGACCCTTGCGGCAGCCTTCTGCAATACCTTCCACGATTTTTTCCGCCACCCCCACATCGAGGCTTCCCATGGACAGATAATCAAGAAAGAACAAAGGCTTTGCACCCTGTACAATTACGTCGTTGATACACATGGCGACAAGGTCTATTCCCACTGTATCGTGCTTGTCCATCATGAAGGCAATTTTTAGCTTGGTTCCCACACCGTCAGTGGAGCTTACAAGCACCGGCTCCCTGTAATTGGCCGTCTTTAGCGAGTAAAGACCGCCGAAGCCGCCTATTTCTCCCATAACGCCTGCACGCGGGGTTCGGGCAGCAATTTTCTTGACCGACTTGACAAATTCATCTGCTTTGTCGATATTTACACCGGCATCTGCGTAGGTCGAAGAATGTGGATCCTGCGAGCTCGACATTGTGTTATCCTGTGGTTTAATTTTAAGTTTTAAGTAAAATCAAATAATTGAATTTAACATATGTTACCGGAAGCGGGCTCCGCAGCCCGGGTGCGGACAGGTATCAGAAACAGAAGAATGTATGATGTAAAAATACGAATTGATATAAGAATTGCAACCAAAAGTCAAAACAAATTTTTTGACAACCCCGCAAATGTAGTGTATTCAAACAAAACACCGCCATAAACATTACAGGGATCAACAACGAGGTGAATATGAAAACGTTTTCCAGGTTAAACCGCCTGCCGCCTTACGTGTTTGCCGCAGTCAACGAGCTGAAAATGGAGCTCAGGCATGCCGGTGAAGACATAGTGGACCTGGGCATGGGGAATCCGGATCTCGGCACCCCCGATCACATCGTGGACAAGCTCGTGGAGGCGGCCCAGAAGCCGCACAACCATAGATACTCTGCTTCCATGGGAATCCGCAAGCTCAGGATGGCGATTGCGGACTGGTACAAGCGCAGGTTCGACGTAGATATAGACTACGAGACCGAAGCCATTGCCACCATCGGCGCCAAGGAGGGGATTTCGCACCTTATGCTGGTAACAGTCGGGCCCGGTGACGTGGTTTTTTCGCCTAATCCGACCTATCCCATCCACCCGTATTCCGCGATCATATCAGGGGCGGATGTCCGTTATGTACCGCTGGGACCGGACACCGACTTTTTTGAAAACCTGATAACCGCAACCAAGCACACCTGGCCCAAGCCCAAGGTAATGGTGCTTTGTTTTCCGCACAACCCTACCACAGAGACAGTGGATCTGGAATTTTTCCAGAAGATAGTGGATTTCGCCAAAGAACATGACATCTTTGTCATCCATGACCTGGCATATGCAGACATTGTATTTGACGGCTTCAGGCCGCCGAGCTTTCTTCAGGCCAAAGGCGCAAAGGATGTGGGAGTGGAATTTTTCTCCCTGTCAAAAAGCTACAACATGCCGGGCTGGCGTGTAGGATTCTGCGTGGGCAATAAGGAGGCGATTGCCGCGTTAAAGCGCATCAAGAGCTACCTTGACTACGGCATATTCCAGCCCATCCAGATTGCAAGCATAATCGCTTTAAACGGGCCTCAGGAATGCGTGGATGAAACATGCAGCATCTATAAGTCCAGG
>JAWLEU010000089.1:0-9316 GCA_041685965.1 Desulfosalsimonas sp. | reverse complement strand
ATTGTTTTCAGGGAGGGAAAGGAATTTAAGCGTTTTGTGGGAGTGCAGTCCGGCCAAGTCCTGGCAGGCGCCATCAATGAAGCACTTAAAGACCGTTGAAAGCAGCCTGCCAAAGTAAAAGCCCGGGTTGAAGTATCCAAATCTGCCCGATTGATTTTGACCGTGCATTCAGATATATTTGCCCGTGCATAGGACTGCAATGCCGGATTTCACAGGGCAAGGGCATCTGGATGCAAATGAGTTCATAAAACAGCATACGGAAAAGAAAGGAAGAAAAAAATGCGCTGGCTTATATGCGTGACCGGGGTTATTTTAATTGCAGCATCTGCTGAGGCCGGAAAAGACCACAGCGAATATATGGATAACCTTTACGAGGACGGCCCGGCTGTAACCGAGGATTGCCTGCAGTGCCATCAGGAACAGGCAGAAGAGTTCATGGAATCGGCCCACTGGCTCTGGCAGGGGCCTTCGCCGCACGTGGCCGGCATTGAAAAGGGCACGCAGCTGGGCAAGAGGGAGCTGTTGAACAATTACTGAGTGAGCATAGAATCCAATTGGTGCAGTTGCGCCAAATGTCATGCAGGCTACGGCATGGAGGATGAGACCTTTGATTTTGAAAACGGCGCGGTGGCGGATTGTCTTGTATGCCACGACAACAGCGGAACCTATAAAAAAGACGACCATGCCTGCGGACATGCGGACAAATCCGTGGATCTTGCAGAGGCAGCCAAAAGCGTGGGCAAGCCGGAGCGCTCCAACTGCGGTACCTGCCACTGGTACGGCGGCGGCGGAGACAACGTAAAGCACGGAGACATGGATTCCACCCTGGCGGACCCTTCCCGTGAACACGACGTGCACATGGGAGGGCTTGATTTCACCTGCCAGGAGTGCCATACAACTGAAAATCATAAAATCGCGGGCAGGAGCACAACCGCTTCGGTAAGCGAGGGAAAGGTGGCATGTACAGACTGCCACGAAAAAAGCCCCCATGACTCGTCTTCGCCGCTCGTGGACGAGTTAAACGATCACTTTGACGCGGTTTCATGCGAGGCGTGCCATATCCCGCAATACGCCAGGGAGAAAAAAACCACAACGCTTTGGGACTGGTCCGAAAGCGGCGGGGAAAATGAGACAATAGAAGAGACAGAAGATAAGAAAAAGTTTATAAGCAGGAAAAAAGGCCTGCTTGTCAGGGAGAAAAACCTCACTCCTGATTACGAGTGGTACAACGGAAAGCACAGGCGGTATATCAAGGGAGACCGTATGGACCTTGACGGGGTGACTTACTTAAATCCCCCGGAAGGCGACATTAAGGATCCTGAGGCCAAAATTACCCCCTACAAGCTGATGAGGGGAGTTGAACCGGCTGATAAGAAACATGGCTACAAAATCGTGCCCAAGCTCTACGGCGAGGGCGGCTATTTTGAAAACTATGACTGGGTAAAAGCATCAGAAAAAGGAATGGAGGCCGCAGGGCTCGAGTTTTCCGGTGAGGTGGTCTTTGCTGAAACCATTATGCACTGGCGCCTGAACCACCAGGTGGCGCCGAAGGAAGACGCCCTTTCCTGCCTTGACTGTCACGGCCCGGACGGGGTGATGGATTTTCGCGAGCTGGGCTATGAAGGCGATCCCGCAAAAGTGGGGAAAAGAAAGACAGACGGTTAAAAACTTTACCCTGCAATAATGCATGAAACAAAATCAGCAGGGAGGAATGCATGAAAGAAAATGTCGTGATCACGGTATCCTGCGGAACCGACAACCCCAACAGGTCCACCAGGGCGGTGCATCTGGCAACCGTGGCACACAAGGAAGGCAAAAACGTAACCCTGTTTCTGCTCGACGAGGCGGTCTATATAGCAAAGAAGGGACTCGCGGATAATCTGCGGGCTGCCACCGGAGATGTGGCAGATGACCTGATTGCCTATCTCCAGGCCCACGAGGTTCCCATTCTTGCCTGCACCCCCTGTGCAAAAGCCAGGCGGATTTCAGAAGATGATCTTATCGAGGGTGCAAGAATGGGCACTGCTGCAGAGCTGGTCAATCTCGTGTGCGACGCCGGGGTGATCAGCCTGTAAAAGGCCCGGGACATAAACCCCCCAAACAGGGACGGTCCTGAATGCAAATAGGCTTAATAACTGTACAGGGGGCTGATTATCATCCCAATCGCAGACTCATGGAGGCAGCCCGAAAAAAGGGCTGCAGGCTCGGACTGGTTAACCCCTACAAGGTGGGACCGTTTATAAAAAACGGAACCGCAGGCATCTCGGGCATGGAAAAAACCGGCCTGCCGGGTGTTATCCTTCCCAGGCAGGGCGCCCAGATCGGAGAGTCAAGCATTGGTGTGCTTCGTCATTTTGCAGCCATGGGCATTCCGCTTTTAAACTCTGTTTCAGCCATTACGGTTGCCAGAAACAAGTTTCTAACACTGCAGGCGCTTTCAAAACACGGCATCCGGGGCCCGGATGCCGTGTTTGCAAATTCGGCCGGCCTATTTTACCAGGGAGTGGAACGCCTTGGAGGCTACCCTGTGGTGGCCAAGAAGCCGAGCGGAAGGCAGGGCGCAGAGGTTTTTTTACTGCAGGGGCCCGCGGACGCAGACCTTGCTGTTTCCTCTCACCTTGAACCAGGTGTTGGCCTGCTCCTGCAGCGGTTCATTCCCCCGGACAATCGCAGGGACCTTCGTGTGCTGGTAATTGGCGGGAAGGTTTCCGCCGCAATGGAGCTTGAGCCGAACACCGGTGATTTCAGGTCCAACTTTCACGTCTCCGGCGAAAGCCGCGCCTCTGATCTGTCTTTGGAGCTTGAAAAAACAGCGGTTAAAAGCGCGCAGGCCGTGGGTCTCGATATCGCAGGGGTGGATGTTATCATTGACGGATACGGTGCGCCATGGGTTATTGAGGTTAATTATTCGCCAGGGTTCAGGGGCCTTGAGCAGGCCACCGGCAAAGACATTGCCGGGGCCATAATTGATTTTGCACTTTCATACATTTAACGGGGTTGCATGCAAATCAGGGATCTGGAGATAAAAAGTAAAAACGGCAGGACAAGGGCACAGGCCCTGGTGAAATGGGAGGACTGCGGTGAACCTGAAAAAAAGGTTTTCATCGAAACCCCGGACGAGTATGCCGACAAAATGTGTGTCAGTGCGGATAGCTTTCTTTCCGGATGCATCATACCCGCACTTCATTTCGGGGAAAAGCGCATCGCAGTGGAAGGCGGGGTGTGCCCGGGGTTGCTGGAGGGCATAGACAACGTAATGGAATTGATGCGGGTCTGGACCGGGGGCGGGTATCAGCCCCTGCAAGTCGAGCCGCAAAAAACAGCCGGCACTGCAAGAAGCTCCGGGCGCGGGCAAACGCGTGCGGGGATGTTTTACTCTGGCGGAATCGACTCCATTGCAGCCCTGCGTATAAACATGCGCAATTATCCCCCTGCCCATCCCGGCCGCGTGCGGGACTGTTTCTTTGTCCACGGATTTGACATAGGCGGGGTGCCTGCAAGGGGGATGAAGTACCATGTTTTTGACAGGGGCCTTGAAGCAATGCAAAACGTGGCCTCTGCAGCCGGGGTGGCCACGGTTCCGGTTTACACCAACATAAGGCACCTTTGCGATGACCGGGAGTTGTGGCTCAACCGTTTTTTCGGCGCGGTGCTTGCCGCGGTCGGGCACGCTTTTTCCCCGAGGGTGGACCTGTTCTACATAGCTTCGTCATATGATTTTCAAAACCTTGCCCCCTGCGGCTCCCATCCCATGCTTGACCCTGAATATTCAAGTTTTGACCTGCGCATAAGGCACAGAGACGCCTCATTTTCAAGGCTGGACAAGCTGCGGGTGGTTTCAGGATGGCAGCCGGGGCTCGACAACATGAGGGTTTGCCTTGCAAATGTTGAGGACAGGCTCAACTGCGGAAAATGCGAAAAGTGCGTACGCACCATGACGGGGCTTGCAGCACTGGGAGTGCTTGATAAAACCGGGGCATTCGAGGAAAACGATGTTACCACTGACATGTTTGAAGGTTTTAAGATCAATATCCGCCACAGGGAGCCCTTTTACATCGAGCTTTTACCGCTGCTGGAAAAACAGGGCAGAAACGATATTGCACAAACAATCAGAAAAAAGCTTGAAGAGGAATAGACAGGGAAAACTCATATGGTGCCTGACGTTAAAAACGGAGAATTTCCCCGCTGGAAGATATATTTTGAGCTATATGTGCGCAACATCGGTGCCAACCTGCTGGGCTTTGCAATAATCCTGGTACTGAATTTCTTCACCCCCATGGGTTCCGAATGGCTCGGAAGGGCTCTTTTTGAAAACGGCGCAGGCAGGTATCTTGTAACCCTGTTTCCGTTTATTCTCCTTGCAGTGGCCGGCCTGCAGTTCTGGTTTCAGTGCCCGGTGTGCTCGTTTCTTTCCGCCAATGCGGCCGGGGAGACATGTACGAGATACAGCGAAGACCATATAAAGACACGTGTTTTAAACCTGCCTGTTATCCTTGCCTCAGCCAACCTGGCGGTATATATAATCGTTCCCGTGGCGCTTGTGACCTATTCATGGTTCTTCGGCCTGTTTGAAATGGATCCGCGCATCGTGGGCCTGCTTTTTTTCAGGTCTTTGATGATCGGCCTGATCACTGCATGCCTGTCGTTTTTTATAGTTGAAAGCTATACAAGGCACGTCTCGATTCCCCTGGTTTTCCCCGAGGGCGGGCTAACAGATGTTTCAGGGGCATTCAGGGTAAACGTAATGCGAAGGATACGGCTGCTCAACCTTACAGGCACCCTGACCCCCATGCTTATACTGGTTGTGACCCTTGCCTTCGTGGTCAGCGATGCCTCGGGGCAGCCCGGAGGATATGCCGGGGAGCTCGTCCACGACATATTTTTCTTCACCCTGGTTTTGTGCGCAATTTTTATCGTGATCGGATTCAGGTTAAACGTTCTTGTGGGCCGCTCTGTGGTGGAACCCCTGGAAACCATTCTCAGTGTGGTGAGAGAAGTTGAAAAGGGTGATTTTTCAACCAGGATAAGGGTGGTGTCCAATGACGAGCTCGGTGTGCTGGCCGATGCCGGCAACCGGATGATCCAGGGCCTGGCGGAGCGAGAACGTGTAAGGGAGTCTTTCGGCAGATACGTAACTCCCGAGATCCGCGACAAGATTCTTTCAGGAGAGATACCCCTGGACGGGGAGAAAAAGATCGCCACCATGGTTTTTGCTGACCTGCGGGACTTTACTGCCTACGTGGAGGCAAATGCTCCCGAGGAGGTGATTTTAAGCATGCGCGATTATTTCACCAAAATGGAGGAGGCCGTGAGGGCTCACGGCGGGCTGGCGCTTCAGTTCGTGGGAGATGAAATGGAGGCGGTCTTCGGGGTTCCCCTTGAAATCGAGGATCATGCAGACAGGGCTGTGAGGGCCGCGCTTGAAATGCGGCGGGGCCTGGCCGATCTCAATGAAAAGCGCAGGCTCGAAGGCAAGCCGCCCTTTTCCCACGGGGTGGGAATCTGTTCGGGACCAGTGCTTGCGGGAAACACCGGCAGCAGAAATCATCCCTCATATGCCCTTATAGGCGACACTGTAAACACTGCCTCCAGAATCCAGGAGCTGACAAAGGAAATCGGAGGGGATATCCTGATTGCCAGGGATACACGGGACATTTTGAAGGGCGGTTTTAATCTCAGGTCGAGGGGCACGCGCACTGTCAAGGGTTATAAGACCCCCGTCGAGATCTACGAGGTCACGGACAATGACTGACAGCCTGAAAAAGCGTCTTGCACTTTTTCTTATCCTGCCTGCGGCACTTCTTCTTGCAGGCACCGGGTTCGGAGGGTTTATATACGCAAGAAGCATGCTTCTGGATCAGTGGCAGCAGGGCGCGGTCCTTAGGCTGGAGCGGGCTGCCCATTACATTGACATGCGCCTGGGCCGGCCGGTGGAATGGATTGAAATATTTCACGAAACCGCGGAAGGTCGGGGAGGCTACATGACGCGTGAGTTTATCCTGTCCAGGCTCAGGGACCTTGACGGGGTTACAGGGGTTGATCTTGAGTGGAACAGGGATTTTCCGGGTGCTCGTTCAGGCGGGATGCATGAAAGCAATATGCCGGAAAGCTCCATGATGCAGTTTCAAAGGGGCGGTGTCTCAGAGGTTACTCCCCCGGGATACGATGCTGAAACCGGTCGTGAAACAGTGGATCTGGTGTCTGAACTGAAAAACAGAACCGGCATACAGGTGGGCAGGCTTGAAGTCTCGGTGAGTTTCGACTACCTGATGAAAGACATTGAAAGGCTCGGCTGGTGGGAAAGCCAGCAGGCCTGCCTGGTAGATGCCGCAGGAAGGTACCTGGCTCACAGCGAGGCAATGCAAGGGCGAAGCCGTCTTGGCGAAACAGGCGACCCAGTGGAAGAGGCGGTCTTTGAAAAGATGAAGGAGGAAAACTCGGGCACTCACCTGGGCCCGGGACACCCCCCGGACCGGGTAAGCGGGTTTTACAGGCTTGAGCGTGCCCCCTGGGTTCTGATCATGTATGCCCCGGGTGAAGAGATCCTGGCGCCCATAATACGCTTCCGGCTTTATTACGCGGTTGCCGGAGGGGTGTGCATAGCATTGATTCTTTTTCTTATACAGTTCGTTGGCGGGCGCCTGGTCAGGCGCATCCGCAGGGTTTCGAATGCGGTCCAGCAGGTTGCAAAAGGCGATTACTCGGTTCCGCTTCCCGTTAGCTCCGGAGATGAAATAGGCCAGCTCGAGGAAGGCTTTAACGAGATGGTCGAAGGGTTAAAGGAGCGTGACTTTGTCAGGGATACCTTCGGCCGCTACGTGGACCGCGAGATTGCAAGAGAGCTTCTGGACCGGCCTGAAGCCGGCAGACTCGGAGGGCAAAAGCGGGAAGTGGCCATTTTAATGTCTGATATCCTTGATTTTACAACTGTTGCCGAATCATTGAGCCCGGAGGCAACCATTTCCATACTGAATCATTATTTTTCGCACATGATAGAGGTCATACAGGAGCACCGGGGTATTATAGTGGATTTTTACGGCGACGGAGTTCTTGTGTTTTTTGATCCCCACGACGGGCCGCTCGGTCCGGCGGCGTCACGTGCGGTCAGGTGCAGCATGGAAATGCAGGCCGGAATGGAGAGTTTTAACCTCGGGTTGAGAAAAGAGGGGCTGCCGGAACTGCAAACGGGCATAGGAATTCACGCCGGACAGGTGGTTGTGGGAAATATCGGGTCGTCTTCCAGGGCCAAGTACGGGATTGTGGGCCTGGCAGTAAATGTCACCCAGCGCATCCAGGCCGAAGCAGGGCCCGGGCAGGTGGTGATTTCCGAGCCTGTCTACGAGGTTCTGGCCGGCAGGATAAGCATTGAAAAATCTTTTTCAGCCCGGTTAAAGGGAATCCAGGAAAAGGCGGTTCTTTACCTTCTCAGGGATTTTGAATCCTGATTATAATTTTAAAACGGTTCGGGGCGTATTTTATGTTTCTTAAGAAAAATCTGCACTACTTTATAGTTCTTGCTCTTCTGGCGGGCCTTTCCATCGTATATTGCTGTGGAGGGTTCAATACCCCGAAGTCATACCTGATATTCATTGTCGTGTGTTTCGTGATCCTTCCGGTGATGATCAACACTAATTTTGCCGAGATATTTGCACATTTCAAGGAGCCCAGGCCGGTTTTCTGCAGCATTGTTTTAAATTTCCTGATTTCCCCTGCGCTTGCCTTTGCAGCAGGCTCCCTGTTTTTGAGGGAGCAGCCGCTTTTGTTTACAGGGCTTATACTGATTTCGCTCATCCCGACAAGTTCGATGAGCGTTGCCTGGACTTCATTTTCAGGAGCCAACCTTGCGACCGCGCTTTATTTAACCCCAATTAACATTTTGTTTGCCGCATTTATAGGTCTGCCTGTCATATTCCCCCTGCTTGCAGACAATTTCATTGAAATCAATACGTTCATGATAGTGAGAAACATTTTTACGGTATTTTTTATCCCCCTGATCATCGGGGGGATTTTGCGGAAACTTATAATAAGATTCAAGGGGGAGGGCTTTTTTTCGGAAAAGGTCAAGCCGAACACAGGAACTGTGGCCGGGGCGGGGATCCTGGTTTTGATATTCCTTGTAATGTCCCAGCAGAGAAACACAATGCTGCTTGAAAACTACAACACCCTGTTATTTGCCGTGATACCAGTGTTTCTGTATTATGTGCTTATGTATGCCGCCTCGATTTTGTGGATGAAACAGCTTGTAAGAAAAAATGTTGTTGACAGCGCAAAGGGGCTGGTGCTTGTTTATACTTCTGTAGCAAGGCATATCAATATTTCCATAGCAATAGCGCTCTCCTCGTTTACCGTGGACCAGGCTGCAGCAGTAATGTTTATACTGATTATTGCCTATCTGGTCCAGGTGCCGGGGCTTGCCTTTTTTGCTCAGAATTACGGAAAAAACTTCATAACGAAAAGCGCCGGGGCCGCCTTATAGTTGCGGGTTGTCATGAGCCCGGTTCATGGGGCATTCACGGTGGATGCAGCGGACGCATTCATACCTGTTTAAAAATATAAACAAAACCGCCCAGCCAAGGGCGTATACCGCCAAAAGCAGGGGGACCGCAAGCAGCCAGTAAACGGGAAACGCCACCGCCACGACCCCGGCAAGGGCTGCTGCTGATTTTTCCATGAAACCCGCGGCCCCTGTTTTTGGTTCAAAAACGGCAGGAAAGTACCACAGAAAAATACACTTTGTTGTCCTGCCAGTGTTTTTGTAATGGGGACAATGGGTGCAGAAAAACCTGTGAACAACCAGGAGGCAAGCCGCCAGAACCACTATGTAGACCGCCGTCCAGATAAGCGATGCTTTTGATATGGCATGTATGGCTGTCAAAACGGGTATCAGGGCCAGAAGGGCCCAGGCAAGGAAATCTGTAAACGTGTATGCTGTTTTAAGTTCGGAATCCTGCTGTGTCATCGCTTTCTCTCCTCATCTTTGACGGCTTGGTAAAAAGCTGTTTATCCCTCCGCGGCGGTATTTTTGCTGAAAGGAAACCCATGAGCTTCCTGGCTGATCAGCGGCGCGAAAAATGAGTTTCCTCGCTCCAGGAGCCTCTGCGAGCCTCGATTTCCGCTCGGAAACCCTCTTTTCCGCGCCGCGGTCAGGGCAGCGAAGTGCAATTTCGTCAGAGCGCAAAAAAAGGATTTTCCTGGAGGCCCAGAAACTTGATAGAATCGTAAAAAGTAAGTTTTTAGATGGCGCCGTAAAAAGTTTAAGATCAAGGCTTGTGCGATTCCGAAGAATGCAGCGTACTTAACTGTACGTGCATGTTTA
>JAWLEU010000088.1:0-9331 GCA_041685965.1 Desulfosalsimonas sp. | reverse complement strand
TTTTTATCATTTAAACATTCGATATTCGTATTTGTTTCGGATTTCGGATTTCGATATTCGGGTTTTGGCTGAACAGGGTTTTCGTTCAGCCACTATTTAATTCGGCTCGCATTCCAGCCATGCGAACTGGTAGCCCTCGAGATTCAGCCCGTAGCCGTTGACAATTGCAGTCCCGGTTATCCTGTCCGTAAAACCCGATGATGCTGTAACCTCGTTTAACCGGAGCTGGGATACACGCCGGGGGGTTTCCGAAAAATTGTTGACTATCAGCAGCTTCTGGTTTTCATATTCCCGGATGAATCCGAACACATGGGGGTTGCCGGTATCTATAACCTCCATGTTCCCGTTGCGCAGGGCAGGCAGCTGTTTGCGCAGCCCGACAAGGTAGGTCAATTCATTGAAAAAACGCCATTCCAGCACTTCCCCGTCGGAGACATCGCATTTTGACTGCCAGCGCTGACGTGCCCGGTGTACCCAGCGGCTGTCCGCGGCCTTGGCAGGATCGGACAGGTAGGTGTAATCATTCAGCATCCCCCACTCATCTCCGAGGTAGATCAGGGGAATGCCTCCCGCGCTTATCATTATGCTTCTTAAAAGATTTATGCGCCGCACGGCTTCTTCTATGAGTTCGGAGTCGTTTTTCTCCAACCCGTACTCCAGGCCGGCAAGGGAGGCCAGGGTTCCCGAAATCCGCAGATCTCCGGTTTCAGGGTTGAACTGAAAAGGCAGCCCCCTGGCAAAGGACCCGGTAAAACTTCCGGTGTAGAACTGATTTAAAAACTTCCTGTGATCATGGGGATTGATCCCCACCTCCCATGCATCATTGTCATCAAAGCTCCATCCGATATCGTCATGGCAGCGCAGGTAATTGACCCAGGCGCATTCCGGGTGGATGCGGGCGCGCTTTTCCATGGCGTGATTGAGAAGCCTGACCTCCCGAGTTGCAAGCGCCTCCCACAAAAGCGCCATCAGCAGGGGGTTGTAGGAAAGCTGGCATTCCTGAGGGGAAATATACCTGATTACCTCGTCGGGGTGAACGATCGCCTCTGATTTAAACAAAAGACAGGGCGCCGCAATGCGCGCAAGGCAATTGAATGCCTGGATAAGCAGATGGGCTTCGGGCAGGTTTTCACAACCTGTTCCCAGGCGTTTCCAGACAAATGCAACAGCATCCAGCCGCAGTATCTCGACGCCCTGGTTTGCCAGAAACAGCATCTCTTCTGCCATGGCCCTGAATACTGCGGGATTGGCGTAATTAAGGTCCCACTGGAAACTGTTGAAAGTGGTCCACACCCATTTGCCGCACTCCTGGTTGTAGGTGAAACACCCCCGGCGCACGTCAGGAAAGATATCGCGCAGGTGCCGCTGGTACTGATCCGGCATTGTGCGGTCATCAAACATCAGGTAATATTCCCGGTAATCCGGATCACCAGCTTTTGCACGCCTTGCCCAGAGATGATCATCAGATGTGTGGTTCACCACAAAATCGAGCACAAGGCTTATGCCCTCGTCGTGCAGTATGCGGGCCAGGGCGGAAAGCTCCTCCATTGTGCCGATCTCCTTATTAATAGCCCGGTAGTCGCTCACCGCATAGCCGCCGTCGCTGTTGCCGTGAGGCACTGCAAACAAAGGCATCAGGTGCAGGTATGTCAGGCCCATCTTTTTGAAATAGGCTATGTGTTCCTGAAGGCCCGCCAGGTTATCTGAGAAAAGATCCACGTAAAGCACCCCTCCCACCATCTCCTCGGACTGGAACCACTGCGGATCGGCTTCGCGCAGATCATCGAGTTCTTTTAAATATTCCGGGCGCACGGCCCAGCTGCGGGCTGCCGCAACAAGAATCTGTTCAAGATGGTAAAAAAAATCGTACTGCCAGCCGTAGAGCTGCACCAGTACCCGGAACAGATGCTCCCAGTGCGTCCTTGTGCGCTGTTCGAATTTCTCCCACACAAGATCATATTTTTCATCCTGCGGCCCCATTGCGGCCCTCACCCTGGGAAGAAGCCGTTCCAGCGATTTTTGTGCATGGCGGGGGATCCAGTCAGCCCGGTCGTTCATATAAAAAAGCCTCTTTAACAGAATCGTAAAAAGTTATTGTCTGTTTTAATTATCCCCTCGGGGGTTGTCAAACAGGACATGTTTGAAAAGGTTAAACAAAATGCATAATATTAAACTGTTAGAGATTAAATTGATCACCACAAAACAGGAGGAAGTCAATGGCACCAGAGCGCCTGAATGCCGATGCGGTTTACCATGCCTGCGATATACAAAGGTTTTCTTTTAACACCACTGCGGATATAGACCCTCTAGAGGAACTCAGCGAGGCGCTGGCACAGCCCAGGGCCGTGGAATCGCTCAAATTCGGCACCGGCATGCAGCGGCAGGGGTTTAACATTTTCGCTCTAGGCCCCCCGGGCACCGGCCGCCACAGCATGGTAAGACAGACCCTGGACAAAAA
The DNA here is from genome assembly GCA_041685965.1 of Desulfosalsimonas sp. GTDB lineage: Bacteria > Desulfobacterota > Desulfobacteria > Desulfobacterales > Desulfosalsimonadaceae > Desulfosalsimonas. Next base: position 6,873 of record JAWLEU010000088.1, on the reverse strand, counting down.
AGCCAGACAATCCCATGTGCCTTCTGAATGGTGCTATGTCAACAATTTTCAGGACCAGAGCCGCCCCAGGGCCCTGGAATTTCCTGCCGGACAGGGCAGAAATTTCGCAGATGACATGAAAAAAACGATCCTTGAGGCAAGAAATGCCTTAAAGGCCTCTTTTGAAAGCGAAGAATACCAGAACCGCCTCCAGGCTGTACAGCAGGAATTCAAGGACCAGCAGCAAAAGGCATTCGAAGAAATCAACAACAAGGCCAAGGAAAAGGGGCTGTCTTTGGTGCGGACGCCCAACGGCATAGCATTCGCTCCTCTCAAGGAAGACGGCGAGGTTATGCCGCCTGACGAATACCAGCGCCTGCCGGAGGAAAAACGAAGTGAAATCGAAAAAAAAATAGAAGAAATCCAGGAGGAATCCCAGGAGGTATTCAAAAAAATCCCGAGATGGCAGAAGGAAATAAGGGAGAAAATCCAGGAATTAAATAACGAAGTTGCAAAATACGCCATATCGCCCCTAATAGACGAACTGCGGAAAAACTACGGCCGGAATCAGGAAACATCAGATCACCTGGACGCGGTGGAAAACGATATACTTGAAAACCTTCAAACCTTTATGACCGGTGGCCAGCAGGCGCAGCAGGCCGGAGGGCCCATGGCCCAGATGCAGCAGCAGCAGCAGCCGGGCTTTGTAAGCGGTGATGAAACTGATATGGACTCACCTGCAATCCGCAGATACAAGGTTAACCTCCTGGTTGACAACACTGATCAGCAGGGCGCGCCAGTGATCTACGAAGACAATCCCACCTACGCCAATCTGGTGGGTAAAGTCGAGCACATGTCACAGATGGGGGCGCTTATAACGGATTTCAACCTTATCAAGCCCGGCAGCCTTCACCGGGCCAACGGCGGATCTCTTATCCTTGATGCCAGAAAGGTGCTAACGCAGCCCGGGGCATGGGAAGGGCTGAAAAGGGTTCTCAAATCAGGACAGATAAAAATAGAATCGCTTGCTGAAATGTTCAGCCTGCTGTCCACTGTAACACTTGAACCTGAGCCCATAGATCTCGACGTCAAGGTGGTTATGGTAGGAAGTCCTTTTATATATTACATGCTGCAGTATTACGATCCGGAATTCACAGATCTTTTCAAGGTGGCAGCGGACTTTGACGTGCAGATGAACCGCAGCGAAGACAGCCAGGACATGTATGCAAGGCTTCTGCGGACAATAATTGACAGGGAAGGCATCAGGCATTTCGACCGGCAGGCCGTGGGCAGAATGATTGAGCACAGTTCCCGCATAGTTGGTGACGCAGAGCGGATGAGCACCAGGATCAAGGAAATGTCCGACCTTATGTCCGAAGCCGACTACTGGGCTGCGCAGAACGGAAATACCAGCGTAACCGCCCCTGACCTGGAAAAGGCCGTGGAGTTCAGGATCTACCGTTCAGACCGCATGCGCCAGAGGATACAGGAGGAAATCGAACGCGGCACGCTCATGATCGATACCGCGGGAGCATCCGCCGGACAGATAAACGGATTGGCGGTGCTCGGCCTCGGCGATTTCATGTTCGGCAGGCCCAACCGTATTACCGCGCGCATCCAGGCCGGCAAGGGCGAGGTCATTGACATCGAGCGGGAAGCCAAACTCAGCGGTCCGCTGCACTCAAAGGGAGTTCTGATCCTTTCCGGGTTTCTAGGTGCCAGGTACGCCCCGGACAGGCCGCTTTCCCTGAAGGCATCGCTGGTGTTTGAACAGTCCTACGGGGGCATCGAAGGGGACAGCGCATCATCTGCTGAGCTTTATGCACTGATTTCAGCTATTTCAAACGCCCCATTAAAGCAGTCATTCGCAGTCACCGGATCCGTGAACCAGTTCGGGCAGATCCAGGCCATAGGAGGGGTCAACGAAAAAATCGAGGGATTCTTCGATGTCTGCAGCAGAAAAGGCCTGACAGGTGAGCAGGGAGTGCTGATCCCCGAGGCGAACGTAAAACACCTGATGCTGCGCAGGGACGTGGTCGAGGCGGTTGACAGAGAACAATTCCACATTTACCCGGTAAGCACCGTTGACCAGGGACTTGAGCTGTTAACGGGATTGCCCGCGGGCCAACCCGGCGAGGACGGCAATTACCCGGAAAATACCGTAAACGGCATGGTACAGAAAAAACTCGCCGCAATGGCGGAAAACATGCGGCAATTCTCCCAGGGATCCGAGCAAGGAGGTCAAAGTGAATCCTGAAAGTAAAACCGGCAGGCATCTGATACTAAAACGCATTCTTGTCCCTCTGGATGAATCCGAATACAGTCGGGCCGCGCTGGAGGCGGCCGCGCAACTGGCTTCGGCTTTGGATGCTGAAATATCAGGGCTTTATGTGGAGGACACGGATCTGATAGATTTCTGCCGCTTTCCCTTTGCCCGTGAAATAGGCATATACCGCAGCAGGCGCCTGGACCCCGCGGAAATTGAAAGAGACTTTCGAACCCAGGCAGAGCGTATACGCAAAACAATGGCGCTTATTGCAAAGCACGCGGACATACCCTGGAACTTTACGGTACGGCGCGGCAGGGTCATATCAGAGGTTCTTGATCAGACGGACTCAGCAGACCTGACAGTAATCGGGCGGACCGGCCGCTCGCTTCTTGGGACATCTGCAGGATCAACCGTGCGCCATCTGATCGAGGAAGGAAAATCAATGACTCTGATCCTCGGCCGCGGGGCCCGCATGGTGGAACCGGTATTCACTGTTTACACCGGATCAAACCTGTCTGCAAGAGCCCTCGGGGTTGCCGCGGATCTGGCCCGCGCAATGGGGTGGGACACGGAAATCCTGATTCCTGCAAAAGATGACAAGGACTATCAGGCTCTTCGCGACCAGGTTCTTTCAGCCGCGGAAGAAACCCCTGGCGCCGAAGGAATTCACCTGCGCTTCAGGCGAATACGCAAGGATGCCCCATCCGGCCTGGCGGCAGTACTGCAGCCTGAATACAGAAGACCGCTGGTGCTGCCGGTGGACGCCATGGATCGGGATCCGGAGGCCATACTCGATCTTATCAACAGGGTGCACAACCCGATTCTGCTGGTAAGATGATCCCTGTCAGTTACACCGGCAAGCCTTTTGAGGAAAAACATGGAGATAAGACTTGACCCGCCTTATTCAGGTCAGAGTCCGCTATTGCGGGGGATGCAACCCGGAAATAGACCGGGGCGAAACAGTGGAAAAAATTGAAAAACTGCTCGAGGGCCGGGCTGAATTCACCCATGATCCGCAGGCCCGGCCTGATGCGACCCTGCATGTCAGCGGCTGTGCGCACGCGTGCATAGATGAAGACAACACGAACACAGGGCCTGAACCCGTGCTATCAATCCAGGGACTGCGCGTAAACAGACACGTCAGCGGACCGGGAGAAATTGCTCCCAGGTGTGCAGAAAAGCTCATCCAGGCAGCCTCAGGAAACTATAACCATTCACACTCATAACACCTCATTTCTTTTCCATAATTATTCCATTGAAAGCCTTCTCGCTAAACCTTGCCTGTATATTTACTTTATGCAATCAAACCAAGAATATGATTGACAGAAGTATTCTGGAGCTATACTTTATTAATCAGCCAAATTTCACGATCGGCTTTAAAAAGCTGCCAGAAAATAAAAAACAAACCCCCTATCCAAATTACAAGCGGAGGCAATATGCGGACAAAACAGCAATATATTGAAGGACTCAGGAAACTGAGGCGCAATCTTTATTTCAACGGCGAAAAAATCGACCGTGACGACGACATGCAGATGCAGGCCATAAACGTAATGGGAGTCACGTTCGACGAGGCCGCCAGCCAGCAAGGAGCGGATCTGTGCACTGCAACCTCCCACCTGACCGGCGAGAAAATCAACCGATTCTGCCACGTGCACCAGTCTGTGGAGGACCTGCATAAAAAACAGGACATGACAAGATACCTGTGCAAGAAAGTCGGCGGCTGTATCCAGCGCTGCATGGGAGTTGACGCCTTAAACTCCATAAACGCGGCCTCCTATGAAGCAGACAAGATGAACAACGGCAACACAGAATACCACAAAAATTTTCTCAAATGGCTTGAATATTTCCAGAAAAATGATCTGGTGGGATGCTGCGCCCAGACCGACATGAAAGGCGAGCGCCTCAAGCGGCCCGCGGACCAGGCAGACCCTGACATGTACCTGCACGTTACTGAAAAGAAAAAAGACGGCATAGTGGTAAGGGGATGCAAGCTGCACATCTCCGAGGCATCGATAGCAGACGAGATCCTGGTTGTACCCACCCGGGCCCTGGGCCCCAACGAGAAAGAATACGCGGTTGCCTTTGCCGTGCCGGCAGACCATGAGGGTCTCATCCAGGTCGTCCACCCCCACAACGCAAGACCCAGAGAGCATTACAAAAGAGGCTTTGACGGCGGATACACTGATTCCTACATACTCTTCGACGACACCTTTATCCCGTGGGAGCGGGTTTTCCTGTGCGGGGAAAACGACCACGGAGGCATCTGCGCACTGCTTTTTGCACTTTTTCACCGGCACAGCTACTCCGGCTGCAAGCCCGCACTGGGAGACGTCGTGCTGGGGCTGGCAGCCACGGCAGCGGAATACAACGGCATTGAAAAGACTTCCCACGTGCGCGAGATGTTTTCAGAAATCATAAAGGTCACGGAGCTGGGCTATGCAGCCGGCTACACTGCCTCGGATTTCGGCAAGCCGGAAGTCTATATCCCCGGGATGGGCAAGGCGCCCTACGGGCCGGGAAGCTATATTCCGGACTCCATTTACGCCAACGTGGGCAGGTGCCTGACCGGAGAAGCGGTTTTCCACGAACAGGAGATGCTCTGCAACATAGCAGGGGGATTTCCCGCGACGTTTCCGTTTGAAAAAGACATTGAAAACCCCGAGCTAAAGCCCCTGCTGGAAAAATATCTCAAGCGCAACCCGGACATTCCGGTTGAAGACCAGATCAAATTCTGGCTCTACTTCATTGACCACACCTGCTCCGGTGCCGCCGGAAGCACGGCCTACGGCAACTACCACGGGGGCGGATCGCCGATCATGGAACAGATCGCAATCACCTCCCAGTACGATATAAAGGAGCGCAAGCGTCTTGTAAAAAACCTGGCAGGAATCAAAAATGATTAAGAACCAGGGCACCCGCCGCTCAATGGCGGGTGCCTTTTTACAACAAACAAAGCAGGACAATGATTCTTTTCCGCTTTGGCTTGATATTCGTGCACCGGGTTCCGGAGTTGGATAATTCTACTGGTGCTCGTCTTTTAACAGGTCATTGACGGTTTTTACAGGATTGAACGTAATCAGGGGGACTTCAACGAATACCGTATTCCACTCCGCCATGGCACCGTTCCACAGACCCGGATGCTCCAGGGCTTTCAAATCCCTGCCGTCTTTGGATTTAACCGATATAAAGACAGCCTCGTCATCCACAAACTTATTAAGATCATATGGGTTGCCGTTTCTGTCGCGCACGCTTGCAACTATATCAACCGGGTTGAAGTGGGTCAGCCGTTTTAAAATCGACTGCTGCTCTGAAGAGTCAGGATCGATCTGGGCTTTTTCCACAATCTGAATCGAAGTGTTTCCGTTGGCGCCTTTTACCCAGAATGGGCCTCCTCCGGGCTCACCAGTGCTGGGCACCATTCCGCATACCCGCAAGGGCCTCTGGAGGCGGTCTTTGAGGAAAGCCTGCTTTTTATCAGGCGCTGCATCCCCGAGATCCTCAGGCAATCCAATGCAAAGTTCTTTTTCAACAAAGGCCATTGCTGCCTCGATGTCTTCTTCCTCGGGGTTTTCCGCGCTAATGCGCTCAAGGTGACCATTGATTTTTTCCTCAATCCTGAAAAGATAGCCACCGAGAACCTTTTTCCATCGGTATGTTTCATCTTTGAGCCGGTCCGGCACAACGTTGTCAACGTTTTTTATGAATATCACATCGCCTTCCAGCCGGTTCAGGTTGCCTAACAGAGCCCCGTGCCCGCCGGGACGGAACACCAGATCGCCCTGTTCATCCCTGAAAGGCCGGTTGTCCATGTCCACAGCAATTGTATCCGTGGAAGAGGACTGCTCAGAAAAGCCCACGGAGTAACTCACTCCGTATGCACCTTCATAGTCGCCCTTAATGCGTCGCAGCAGACCCTCAAAACCGGCCCTGTGCTCAGGGGACACCGTAAAATGAAGTCTGCTGACTCCCTTTCTGTCCTTTACATAAGCTGCTGCTTCCACCAGATGTTCTTCAAACGCGGTTCTGGCACCTGAAGGATATTTGTGAAAAAGTATCAGCCCTTTCGGTTTTGCCGCGTATCCCAGGCCCTTGTCTGACAACACATAATCGATTATATCCGTAAAATCCCCCTGCCTGCAGAGACTGTCTAAGTTCAGGCCGTCATACTTCATCCTGGCGCGAAGAGACGGGTAAAACGCAAATTTGTCAATATGTTCCATAAACCCGAGAACCTCGGCATAATCCCCGCCTTTTTTTTCCGCCAAACCCGATACGGCACTATAGTCTATCTTCTCCGACTCCCCGGCGATTTTTAACAGGGATTTAAACATTCTGGTGGCAGCGCCTGAAGCAGGAACAAACTTTGTGATCTCCCGCCTGGCTGCAGCATGCTCGTAAACGCGTATATATTTTTCCAAATCCTGATCGGAAAGCCTCTTTATGCCGTCTCCCACGGTACAAGGACGGTCCAGGTTCGCGTATGGAGCGCCTTTTTCAAAAACGGCTATCTGCCTTTCCACTTCCTCCAGTGTAAGTCCCTGCGCCTGAATCCGGTCGATATCAGTATTGCCGAGGTCCGCACGATCCATTTATCCAAACCCCCTTGAATGTATTCGGTTTAATCA
>JAWLEU010000087.1:0-9336 GCA_041685965.1 Desulfosalsimonas sp. | reverse complement strand
CACTGCACCGTGTTTTTCCGCGTGCGCGTGAACCATGGTATTTATCTCTTCGGTGGTCATGCCGGGCCTGAGGGCCTGTTCCACCATTTCCAGGCTTTCGGTCACGAGCCTTCCGGTTTCCCGTATGCCCTCAATGTCTTCGGGGTCCTTTAACCGGATGTCGTATTTCTGCTTGTACCACTTCTTCATATCCACGGGCCTTTCGCCTTCCCGGCCCATGCAGCATTTTTTGTATTTTTTCCCGCTGCCGCATGGACAGGGGTCGTTTCTTCCGATTTTTGCACTGTTTTTCATCTTCTTATTTCCTCCGGCTTTTTGCAGAAATTTATTATTAATGCAGGCAGTCCGGTCTGTCAAGAAATTGCACCCTTTCGGCCGCAATTGCGACTTCCCCCTGTTTCTGGTATAAAAGGCGCAAAGGTTTAAGCCGTGCGCCAACAGTTCGCAAACCCTTAATTCATGCTTTGATTTCAACAATGATGGCACCGTAAAAAGTCCAATATCTGCGTTACACGCGATTCCTCAGAATTTCACGTACGGCTAAGTACGCTGTATTCTTCGGAATCGCGCAAGCCTTGATCTTAAACTTTTTACGGCGCCATCTAAAAATTTACTTTTTACGATTCTGTCAACAATAAATGACAACAAATAAGGACTGCAGTCATGAAACAGGATGAGATGATTTTAAAAGCTGCCAAGGAAATCGTGGTCAAATTCATAGAGGTGGGAAATATAACCCCTGCCACTTTTCATGCCCATTTCAGAAACATCTACACAACCGTGGAAAAATCCGTAAAGGAAAACAGCGGAGGCAAACAGCAGGACGAAGAAACACAAGGCTGAGGCCGGGCTAGTGGACCTCGGCCCAGTCGCTGCCCACGGAAATATTTACTTTCAGGGGCACGGAGAGATCTGCAATGCTTTCCATGATCCTGCCCGCAAGACTGCGGACTGTTTCGATCTCGTCTTCAGGCACTTCGAACACCAGCTCGTCATGGACGGTAAGCAGCATTGCAGACCTGAGCCGTTTTTCAGACATGGCGGCATCCACCCGGATCATGGCCATCTTTAACAGATCCGCGGCCGTGCCCTGGACGGGGGTATTAATTGCGGTGCGCTCTGCAAAGCCGCGAATGTTTGCATTACTGCTGTTTATATCAGGTATGTAGCGTATACGGCCGAATTCAGTGCCAACCCGGCCGGTTTGGCGGGCATTTTCTATTGTGCTGTCTAAAAACTGCCTTACACCCCGGTATCGCCCGAAGTAATGATCAATATAGGTGCGAGCCATTTTCGGGGTGATCCCGAGGTCCTTTGAAAGGGAATAGGCTCCCATACCGTAGATTATCCCGAAGTTAATAGCCTTGGCCTGCCTGCGCAGTTCCCGGGTTACGCTAGCCGGGTCCACCATGAAAACTTCCGCCGCGGTGCGGGTATGAATGTCCTCGTCTTCGCAAAACGCCCTTGTAAGAATCTCGTCTCCTGAATAATGGGCCAGCAGGCGTAGTTCTATCTGGGAATAATCAGCCGCCAGGAAATACCAGCCGTCCTTGGGAATAAAAGCCCGGCGCACGTCCTTTCCCGCCTCAGTGCGGATTGGAATGTTCTGCAGGTTGGGATTGGAGCTGCTGAGCCTACCGGTTGCGGTGACAGTCTGGTTAAAGGAAGTATGAATTCTTCCGGTTTCAGGATTGATAAGCCCGAACAGGGCGTCTACGTATGTTGATTTGAGCTTGGACAGCTCGCGGTGGCGGAGAATCATCACTGGCAGCTCATGATGACGGCACAGTGAGGTCAGAACCTCCACATCCGTTGAATAGCCGGTTTTCTTTTTAGTCTTTTTCTGGGTGGGCAGCCCGAGCCTGTCAAAAAGGATCCGCCCCAGCTGCTGTGACGAGTTGATGTTGAATTCTTCACCTGCTGCGGCGTAAATTTGCGTTTCTATGCGCTCTATCTCTGCTGCCAGGTCCTTGCTCATGGAAGCAAGCCGCTGTTTGTCCACCCTTATGCCGGCTTCCTCCATTTTCATCAGTACAGGCACCAGGGGCAGCTCAATGGTTGAAAGAAGACGGGTAAGCCCGGCAGAAGAAAGCATGGGCGAAAGCTTATTGTATGCCGCCAGGGTTATATCAGCATCCTCGCACGCATAGACAACCGCCTTTTCAACCGGCACTTCCGCAAAACCGGAAATTTTTCCTCCTTCCTGCGAGACCACCTCATCATAGGTTATCATCCTGTGATCCAGAAAATCCATTGCAATCTGGTTTAAGCCGTGGGATCGTTTCTCCGGGTTTAAAAGATATGAGGCAAGCATGGTGTCAAACACCACGCCTGCAAGGTCAACACCGTGCCTGCGAAGCACGGTCCAGTCATACTTGATGTTCTGGCCCACTTTGCCGACTGACGGGTCTTCGAGCAGCGGCTTTAACTTTTCAAGAACAAAAGAGCGCGAAAGCTGGGCTGAGGCATCTTCGCCCGTGTGGCCGCAGGGAACGTAAAAGGCACTGTCGGGTTCAAACGAAAATGAAAGCCCCACCAGGGATGCGTTTACCGCCTCTGTGGAAGTGGTTTCCGTGTCTATGGCAAAGCAGCCGGAGTTTCTCAGTTTTTCAACAAGGTCCTCAAGGGAGACTTCATCCCGGATTCCGCGGTAGTCCTTGGCAGACAGGTCGGATACAACAGGGTAGAGTTCCTGGAGACGGCGGAATTCAAGATCCCTGAACAGCCGGGCCAGGCGCTTGTTGTCAGGTGACTTGCGCGAAAACGTATCCAGGTCCAGGCTGACCGGCGCATCAGTGTCTATTTTTGCAAGCTTTCTGCTCAAAAAGGCCTGATCCTTGTATTCGGCAAGCTTTTCCCTCTGTTTTGCCGCGCTGATACCTTTGAGCCTTGCATAAAGGTTGTCCATGCTTCCGTAGGTTTTGATCAGCGAGACTGCCGTCTTGGGTCCTATGCCGGGCACGCCCGGGATATTGTCCGCCGAATCCCCGGAAAGCCCCTGGATATCAACCATCTGATGCGGCTCCACCCCCCGGGAGGAAATCACCTGATTTCGGTCAGTGACCTCGTCTTTCATGGGATCCCACATGCTCACCCTGTCGGTGAGAAGCTGGATCATGTCCTTGTCCCCCGACACAATCACCGCTTCAAATCCGGCATCTTCAGCCTGCCGGGCAAGCGTGCCTATAAGGTCGTCCGCCTCGTAGCCTTCCAGAATTATAGCCGGGATGTTGAACCCTTCTGTTATCTCGTGGATTACAGGGATCTGTACTGAAAGGTCCTCGGGCATTTCCGGCCTGTGACCCTTGTAATCCGGATAAAGCTCATGGCGGAAGGTCGGTCCCCGGCTGTCAAAAACCATGGCCACATACGCAGGATCGCGGTCATGGATCAGCTTGATCAGCATCCTGGCAAAGCCGTATGCGGCATTCGTTGGAAACCCGCCGGAGGTGGAAAGGCCTCGGATGGCGTGATAGGCACGGTGAATATAGGTGCTTCCGTCTATGAGATAGATGCGGTTGTCGTGGCTCATTTGCAGTATTCCGGATGATTCGGGATTCTTTTCAGCGCCTGCCGCCCGCGATCGCCTTGATTTCCGAGAGCTGTTCTATATGGTAGTCCGCTGTAAGCTCGCGGTTGCAGCAGGCGGCAAGGATAACCCCTGCTGCGCGGGCGGCCTGCTCGTCAACCGGGGAATCCCCGATATACAGAACCTGTTGGGGCAGAACATTGAAATGCTCTGTTATTTTTAACAGCTGATCGGGATTCGGCTTGGGATTTTCAACATCAAGCGCGGTGACCACTAGATCAAAATATTTCTCCAGGCCGTGGACTTCCAATACCCGGCTCATTGTATCCGAACGGTTGGTGGCCACGGCGGTGTTTAAACCGGGCCGGCACCAGGACAGTACATCCACAAGGTCAGGGGAAATCTTCATGTACCTTATATAAGGGGCATATCCTCTCTGTTTACGGAACTGCTGGCCCCTTGCATATTCGTCCGGATCGGAAAGCAAATACGCCACCGCCTGGTCAGCGGTGCTCATCTGACAGTATGCAAACTGCCGGTCTGTCATGGGCGGCTTGCCCAGGTGAGCCAGAATGTCGTTGTAATAAGCCCGGTTGGCGGCTTCCGTGTCAAACATGACACCGTCGCAGTCAAACGCAATCACCTTGAAATCAGCCATTTAAAATCCTGCAGGTCTTATTCTTCCCTGGACTCTATGATACCTGAAACCGCTATTGTGATTCTGCTCATGCGCTCACTGTCGGTTTCCAGGTGGATGGAGTCATGATATCTGCCCGGCTTTTTGCGGGTATTTTTAACAAGGAGAGTATAGCCCTTTTTACCCGATTCTTCTGTTTTTTCGAGTGTTAATTCGATATTCTCGCCCCGCACAGCTGAAACATCCCGGATATCAAAAGGATCATCTGTTTCTTTTATTATTTTCACGGTCTGTGAGACTTCCTCGCCTGCCGTGCCGCGCAGGTTCACGCGACGGGGCTCTACCGTGACATAGGGCTCCACCTCTCCGGAAACCCGCAGACGAAGCCACTGCCGGGCCTGATCATTTGTTTTGACTGATACGGATTTGCTGATGTCTTTGCCCGCATCAGACATGCTTGTGCTTACCTTGACCTCTACTTTTCCCTTCCCGCCCGGGGGGATGCGGTCTGTTTTATCGACCGCCGCGCATCCTCAGCCCGTTCGGACCGACTTTAAAAGCAGGTCCTGGTCTCCGGTGTTTTCAATAACAAAGGAGTGGAAAACCTTGCTTCCTGCGGAAACGGTTCCGAAGTCATGGGCAGGATTTTCGACAGCAGCAGTCGGGCCGCCTGCAGCAGCAGCGGTGCACACAGCACATAAGACGGCGGCTGAAAAAACCAAAAGACAGATCTTTTTTATAAAAGTGGATTTAGTATACATATCAGGAGTAATATGCGATCCTGCATGCGATGTCAAGTGCCTGGCCGGCAATTGCCGGTGAATCTTCTCATGATGTCGATCACGATACCGATAGCGATGGCGATTTACTAAGTACACGCACTTATAAATACAGTGACATTAAAATCCCGACAGCAGGTTCACTACCGGGATATGAAGCGACGCTGAAAAATCCGAAATTCGAAACACGAAGCACGAAACAAGCACGAATGATCAAAAAATAAAACAAAACCAGTAAAATTCCAACCCGATTGAATTGAGCCGGCAGAGGAGTTTTCTCTATGTTTCGGACATTATGTCCTTAATTGGTATTTTGAATTTGTTTATCCCTTACGGGATGCTCGCGCGCGAATTTCGATATTCGGATTTCGGATTTCGGATTTATTGAGTAAAAGTCTCCTTCATTGCTTTGACAGGACCAAGACAATACGTCACCGAACTTACGAATCAGTGCACTAAGTGATCAGGGGATCATTTACTTTTTGTCTTTGACCGGGAGTTGAAAGTCCTGCACAGAAGGCTTGCCGGCAGGCGGGGTTTCTGTTAGAAAAGGTGAAAAACTCCTGCAAACACTCATGAGCCGACGCAATGGAATCATCCAACTTATTCTCCCGCGAAATACGATTTCTTATAGCTTCTGCATGCTTTGTGGTAATTGTTGCCGGAATGCGTTCAGCCGCGGGGATACTTGTGCCTTTTCTTCTGTCAGTGTTTATAGCCATCATTTCCACCCCGCCTCTTTTCTGGCTGCAGAGAAAAGGGGTGCCAAAGATTGTTGCAATAGGCCTTATCATGGCCGTAATACTGGCGCTGGGAACCCTGCTTGTCCAGTTTTTAAGCGGGTCTGTCGGGCAGTTCACATCAAAGCTTCCCTTATACCAGACCCGGCTGATGCATGAGTCAGTAAAACTAATAGAGTGGTTAAACGCCCGCGGTGTCAACCTGTCCGAACAGATGTTAAGGGATTATTTCGATCCCGGAATGGCAATGCAGATGGCCTCCAGGACCCTTACCGGGCTTAGCAGCGTGCTTACAAACGCGTTTCTCATCATTCTGACTGTTATTTTCATTCTTCTTGAAGCAGCTTGGTTTCCGGAAAAAATCCGGACCGCCTTCAGGGAGCCGGAAAAATCCCTCTACAACTTCAGCAGGTTCATCAAAAGCGTAAACCACTATCTGGCATTAAAAACCGTTTTCAGCGTTGCCACAGGGGTGCTCATATGGATCTGGCTTTCCGTGCTGGGCCTCGACTTTGCCCTGCTCTGGGGTCTGCTGGCGTTTTTCCTCAATTACGTGCCCAACATAGGTTCAATCATTGCCGCAGTGCCCCCCATACTGCTGGCAATAGCCCAGCTTGGGCTGTGGCACGCTTTTTTGTGCGCCCTTGGATTCACAGCAGTCAATGTCGTCATAGGCAACCTGCTCGAACCCAGATTCATGGGCAGCGGGCTCGGGCTTTCCACCCTTGTTGTATTTCTCTCCCTGGTTTTCTGGGGGTGGGTGCTCGGACCGGTGGGCATGCTGCTTTCCGTGCCTCTGACAATGATTTTCAAGATAGCCATGGAAAGCAACCCTGAAACCCGATGGCTTGCAGTGATGCTGGGAAACGAGCTGCAGAAATAAAATGCCAGTCAAGAGGACTCTTTCCGGCCTTTATTTTTTCTATTTCGCTGTACTGGGCATATACCTGCCGTATTTCAACCTTTACTGCTATCATCTGGGATTTTCAGGATTTCAAATAGGCCTGATCTCGGCCCTGAGAACCCTGGCAACAGCCCTTTTTCCCCTGATCTGGGGGGCCGTGGCAGACAGGTTTAACATGAGGCGGCCGATCTTTATTTTCTGCCACTTTACAAGCACCGCAATATGGGCGTTTTACCTGCTTACCACCGATTTCTGGTTCATGCTGGCAATAACCGGATTCTACGGGATTTTTTACGCCCCCCTGATATCTTTTCTTGAATCGTTTTCAATGGACCTGCTCGAGCAGGAAAAAAACCGCTACGGAAGGCTTCGCGCGTGGGGGTCGATCAGCTTCATTATCATGGTCACAGGCGTGGGCCGGGCTATTGACATTTTTTCAGCAGACATAATAATAGCGCTCATACTTGCAGCCTCCCTGCTGCAGTCATTTATTGCACTGAAACTCCCGCCTGCCGAACGCCCCCTGCAGGTATCTTTTTCGGCCGGCGCAAAGGCCCTTCTTTCAAGGCGTGTGGCAATCTTTCTTGTGGCTGCGTTTCTCATGCTTTTCAGCCACGGGACCTATTACGGTTTTTTTTCCATCCACCTGGAAAACATAGGGTATAACAGCACTTTTATCGGCTTTGCCTGGGCCCTTGCAGTATTGGCGGAAATCGGCATAATGGTCTACTCTGTGCCCATATTCAGGCGCTTTTCACACGAACGCATACTCATAGCCGCATTCGCTGTTACCGGCATCCGCTGGCTGGTGCTGGCAGGGGCGGAATCAGCAGCAGTAATCCTTTTTACCCAGCTGTTTCATGCCTTTTCCTACGGTGCATTCCACGTGGCAAGCATCCTCTACATAGACAAGCTCACCCCGCCCGAGGCCAAGACTCTGGGGCAGGCGGTAAACAACGCGGTCACATACGGCCTGGGAATAATGACGGGATTTCTTGTAAACGGCTATTTTTTCGAGATCATCGGCGCACAGGCCCTGTTTGCAATATCAGGGGTTCTTGCGGCAGTCGGGTGCGTGCTGATGATCGCGGATACGGTCACGCGCGGTAAGGAATCAAAAATCCCCTGATTCCGGTTCAACCGCTATGAAATAAAGCCTGCCGCGATGCTTCATGTATCCTGCAGCGGTTTTAGCGTAATCGCCGCTTCCCCAGAAGATGTCAGCTCTTTTCGGTCCCCGGATTGCCGATCCCGCATCATGGCTGCACATAAACCGGGTAAAGGGCTCCCAGCGCTCGACATCCCCGGATTTGCCGCGCACGGGTTTTTCGCCGGATACAAACAGCAGCGCCCCGGACGGAGTTATTTTCTGGTCCAGGGCAACCGACCTTCCCGGGGTAAGTTCCCCGCCCAGCGCGCCCCTGGAGGTTTGCTCTTCTGTAACCTTAAAAAAAACATACCTGGGGTTATAGAAAAATATTTCATCCATTTCCGAGGGATTCTGCCTGAGATAGCCGGCAATGGCCTGCATGGACATCTCCTGCCTGCTGATTTTTCCCTTGTCAATCAGGTATTTTCCTATACTGCGGTAGGGCCTGCCGTTGGTGATGTCATAGCCCACCCGCAGGGTATCGCCATTCTGCATTTTAATTGTGCCTGAGCCCTGAACATGCAGGAAAAAGAGATCCACCGGGTCGTCCGTCCACGCAATCGCATTCGCCCTGGATTCAAGCACGTTTTTGGTCTCAATGGCTTTGCGGTCAAAATACGGAACAAGCTTTTCTCCTTTACGCCTTGCAATAATAGTGTCTTCATCGCATTCAATGCCGAAATCCGAGAGATCGGCCTGCAAAAGATCGTCCGGCCTTGAATAAACAGGATGCCTGAATTCATCCGTTTTGACATTGCTGCCGTTTATCATCGGCTCATAATACCCTGTAAACAGCACCCGCACCGGGGCTTGCTGCTCAGCAAATTCATAAACTTTTGCGTTTTCACGCAAAAACTCGTTTATGTGCGACTGCGGCGGCTTTTTTTCAACAAGGGCCTTAAAGCGCTTCATGCCTGCTGCCATCTGCCCTGCTGAGTACGAATCCTTGCCGAAATCAAATTTGCGCTCCTCAGGGAGTCTCTCATAATAAGCTATGCTCTGCTCCAAGGCTTCGGCAAGATCCTCGCATGCAAGATCATCTGAAAACCCTGGAAGACTTTCTGCGGCAACCTGTCTGATCTGTGCCGCGCCTGCCGGATACGCGCACAGCAGAATTGCCAGAAATGCTGCCGCCGCATAAGCGGCAGGGGATTTAATTTTGCTCCTGCTCATCAGCTGCGTCCTCTGACTGCATTCTGCGTGGCTTGTTGTCTATGCTTTCAGGGGTCTGCATTTTCCTTCGGTCTTCTTCCACAACTCCCATTTCGCAGAATTTGCGGGCGGAAGCCAGAACCCTACGTTCCATGGACCCGACTGTCCTGTTATAAGAGGCAACGCATTTGTCAAGATCCCTTCCCATCCGGTTGAAATGCTCTGTCATTGAATATATCCGGCTGTAAAGCTCGTTTCCCAGCCTGATGGCGGATTTTGCATTTTCCACCGCGGTTTCCTGGCGCCAGGCATATGCAACCGTCTTTAAAAGCGCAATCAGGGTGGTGGGCGTGGCCATAATAACACCTTTTGCTGCGGCCTCTTCAATGAGGCCCGGCCGGGCTGAAAGCGCTGCGCTGAAAAAATTCTCCCCGGGCATAAACAG
>JAWLEU010000086.1:1525-9404 GCA_041685965.1 Desulfosalsimonas sp. | reverse complement strand
ATCAAACTCTCCACTTAAAATGTATATACAAAATATACTTAAAAGCTGAAATTATCTCGGCCCGCTTATTGCCACTATTTAGTTTTCAGAGATCAAAGGCGCTTTTCGTATCGTCTTTATGAGCCGGAAAACAAAACCCGCGCCTTTTCAAACCGGCTGTCCATCTGCCGGCGGAAACAATTTTTATATATATAATTTCCCGCCCGGCCTGTCAACAACAAATTTGACTTTTCTTGAATTTTTTAAAAGAACATCAGGCAGAGCCGCTGCCACCACCGAGGCTGAAAAACAGCGGCTTCGATGAGATGAATTCATGCTTTCTACATGTCGCGCCGGGCTTTGTCAACCATAAATTTGACAAAACTTTAACGGGTCTTTTTTTACAGCGGACATTTAATTTTGACGGCCTGACAGCTTAAGACCCTCCTGCATAAAATGCCCGGATCTGCTCCACCACGTATTCCTGCTGGTCCCGGCTCATCTCCGGGTAAACCGGCAGCGCCAGGGTGCAGTCTGCCGCCGCCTCTGAGGCGGGCATCCGTCCCCTGCTGTATCCAAGGTATTCAAAACACTCCTGCATATGCAGCGGCACCGGGTAATAAATCTCGTTTCCCACGCCCGCCTCTGAAAGAAACCTGCTCAGTTCGTCCCTTCCCTCTGCAACAGAGATCACAAACTGGTTGTAAATGTGTCTGTCGTGGATTTCCGCAGGGCACGCGACTTTTTCCGAAAGCCCTGCATCCTCTGTCATCTTTCTGTAACGCGCGGCGTTTTTCTGCCTGGCTGCGGTCCACTGATCCAGGCGGGCGAGCTTTACCGAAACAATTCCGGCCTGAAGAGCGTCAAGACGGAAGTTGCCTCCTATATACTTATGATAATACTTGGGGTGCCCTCCGTGTACCCGCAATATCTTTAACATATCGTAATATTCCCGGGAGTTGGTTGTTACAACTCCGCCGTCTCCGAATCCGCCAAGATTCTTGGAGGGAAAAAACGAAAAGCAGCCGAAATCACCCATTGAGCCTGCGCGCCACCCCTTATACTCCGCACCTATGGCTTGCGCCGCATCCTCGATCACCAGCCAGCCATTTTCCCCGGCAATCCGGTTGATCGGATCCATGTCAGCACACTGGCCGTATAAATGAACCGGCATTACCGCCCTGACCGTACTGAGCTCATGCTTGTCCATGTCACTGAGCGCGGCTTCTATCTGCTCCGGCGAAATATTGTAGGTTTCAGGGTCGATGTCTGCAAAGACTGGGATCGCGCCCACCCGTGCAATGGATCCTGCGGTCGCGAAAAACGTGTAAGGTGTTGTTATCACCCGGTCACCCGCTCCTATGCCCGCGGCCATAAGGGAAAGCAGCAAAGCGTCAGTGCCAGACGACACTCCCACGGCATACCTGGTGCCGCAGTAGGCGGCAATTTCATCTTCAAGACGTTCAACATATGGGCCGAGAATAAAATGCTGGGACTCATAGATTTTTTCAGTCACCGCCATGCACTCGTCCCTGATGGACTTATACTGAGCTTTCAGATCTAGTAAAGGAACCTGCATTTTGGACAATCCTCGTTTTTCGATTTCTTCAAGTTGGAGAGAAATTTGCAGCTGCCATGGCTGTTTGATAACATAAATCCGAATATCTAAGCACGAAATTCGAAACAATATCGAATTACCGAAATTCAAATGACCAAAACAGGTCTTCCCTGATCTTTTCGTTTTGGTCATTTGGTATTCGGATTTGTTTATTTCTTACGGGATGCCTCGCGCGAATTTCGATATTCAAATTTATCCTTATTGAGCTGTTTTCATCCGGGTGCCGGGGCTGGTTGTCTTCCTGCCGTTCTTTTTCCCGGGATTGGCTTTTTTTCCTTTTTTGCCGTTCTTACCGTTTTTGTCGTTCTTTCCGTTTCCGTTTCCCGTCTGCTGGGAGTTGTTTACAGGGGCGCATATGGTATATACCGCGTCATAGCCCAGAAGGGCATTGACTTCCTGGCGAAGGTCCACGCTTGCCTTGAGCTTCATTTCCTCGGGCAGCGAAATAACTGTTTCCGTCTTTGCAGGTATGCATACATGGAGAAAACCCCTGCAGGCACCCGGATATTTCTGCAGCACGCCGAGCAGATCCCCGAGGGTTTCTTCCTGCACGCTTTCGGTGTCCACGCGTATATGAAGACTTGCCGCCCACTTGGTTTCAGCCTCGTCTATGCGCACCACACTGTCTGCAAGTATTTTTGCGGAATTTTCGTTTTTCTGCACCTGGCCCTGGACAAAAACAGGCGTGTCAATCACCAGAAGCTCCTGCACCGTTGCATAAAGTTTCGGAAAAACCGTTACCTCCACTGCTCCGTGGATGTCTTCTATATCCACGAACGCCATGGGATCGCCCTTTTTGGTCATGATCGTCTTGATGTTTTTTATAATTCCGCCGATTCTAACGATATCCTGGTCAGCCGTGCGGTCTTCTTTTATGGAAAGGGCGTCCACGTTTGCGTACTTTTCCATGAGATCGCGGTACTCGTCCAGGGGGTGACCGGTAATATAGAAGCCTATTGCCTCTTTTTCCAGTTCCAGCAGGTGCTTTTCGTCCCATTCCGGGATGTCTTCCACCGACGGGGCGTTTACAGCATCCGCCTCATTGGTGCCGCCGCCGAAAAGCGACATCTGCGGATCATTTTTTTCCTTCTGCACGCGCTGCCCGTAATCGATTGCGTCTTCAGCCGAAGCCATAAGGGCGGCCCGGCTGTATCCCATTGAATCAAAAGCCCCGCACTGGATCAGGCTTTCAAGCACCCGCTTGTTTACGCGGCGCAGGTCCACGCGCCTGCAGAAATCAAAAATCGAGTCAAACCTTTGCTGGCTACGGATTTCAAGGATTGAGTCAATGGCGGACTCGCCAACGTTTTTCACTGCAGCCAGGCCGAAACGGATCTTGCCGTCCACAACCGTAAAGCCCTTGTCGCTTTCATTGATATCAGGCGGCAGAATGGCGATATTCATATTGCGGCACTCTGCAATGTACTTGGCCACGTTGTCAGAGGAATTCATCTCCGAGGTGAGAACAGCCGCCATGAACTCTTCCGGGAAATGCGCCTTTAAATAGGCCGTCTGAAATGCGATCATGGCATAGGCCGCGCTGTGGGACTTGTTGAAACCGTAGCCGGCAAAGGTCTCGATTAATTCAAAGAGTTCTTCCGCCTTCTGCTCGTCAATACCGTTTTCAACAGCGCCCTTTATGAACCTGTCCCTGTGCTCGGCCATTACCTCGGGAATCTTTTTTCCCATGGCCTTTCTCAGGCTGTCGGCTTCAGCCATGGAATAATTGGCTACATCGCCGGCGATTTTCATGACCTGTTCCTGGTACAGAATCACGCCGTAGGTTACGTTTAAGATCGGCTCCAGCTCGGGTATGAGGTATTCAACATTCTTTCTGCCGTGCTTTCTCTCCACGTAGTCGTCATGCATGCCGCTGCCCATGGGGCCCGGCCGGTACAGTGCCACAAGGGCGGTTACTTCCGCAAAGCTCTCGGGCTTCATCCGGACCAGAAGGTCTCTCATGCCCGAGCTTTCCAGCTGAAACACCCCCGTGGTATTGCCGGCAGACAGCAGCTGATATGTTTTTTCGTCTCCCAGATCCAGGTTGCCGAGATCAGGCGGGGTTTTTCCCTGGGATTCGATTATGTTTACCGCGTTTGCCATGATGGTGAGATTGCGCAGGCCCAGAAAATCGAATTTCACAAGGCCTATGGACTCCACCATTTTCATGTCGAACTGGGTGAGCACTTCCCCGCGTTTTCCTTTATACAGGGGCAGATACTCCACAAGGGGCTTGTCTCCTATGACCACTCCTGCAGCATGGGTGGATGCATGGCGGTTCAGGCCCTCCAGGGAGCGCGAGATTTTGATGAGCTCGCCGATGGCGGGATCCGAGCGGGCCCTTTCTTCAAGCGCGGGCTCCATTTCCATGGCTTTTTCCAGAGACATGCCCGGGGTTTCCGGAACCATCTTGGCTATCTCGTCAACCTCGCGCAAAGAAATATTCAAAGCCCTGCCCACGTCCCGGATTACCGCCCGGGCTTTCATTTTTCCGTAGGTGATGATCTGGGCCACGTAATCCGGGCCGCCGTAGCGGTCAACCACGTAATGAAAAACCTCGTCTCTGCCGTATATACAGAAATCCACGTCAATATCAGGCATGCTAAGACGCGCGGGGTTTAAAAACCGCTCGAATATAAGCCCGTTTTCAATCGGGTCAATATCAGTGATGCCCAGGGCGTAGGCAACCAGGCTGCCGGCAGCAGAACCCCTGCCGGGGCCCACCGGGATCTTTCGGTTTTTTGCGTACTCTATGAAATCCGCCACTATTAAAAAATAGCCCGGAAAACCCATGGAATTGATCACCTCAATTTCGTAATCAATCCTCCGGCTGTAAACAGACTCGTCCTCGCCGGGGTTTTTCTCCCGGATTTTTTCCATGCGCTCTGCAAACCCGGCACGGGTCTTTTCTTCAAACAGATCGGATTCCGAGCGCTCGTCCTGCTGATTAAACCTGGGGAAATGAAGGGTGTTGAAATCGAACTCCACGTGGCAGCGCTCGGCAATTTTGCCCGTGTTTGCAAGGGCTTCCGGGCAATGCGGAAACGCGGCTTCCATGTCCGCGGCGGACTTGAAATAAAGCTCCCCGTCGCCGAACTGCATGCGCTCTTCATCCTGCATTGTCTTTCCGGTCTGGATGCACAGCAGAACCTCGTGTGCACGCTCGTCCCCGGCATCCAGGTAATGGCAGTCGTTGGTTGCAGCAACGGGAATGGAAAGTCGCTGCCCCATGTCTATCAGGGCGCGGTTGACTTTCTCCTGCTCCTCCATGCCGTTGTGCTGGATTTCGAGAAAAAAATTGTCCTCACCGAAAAGACCCGAGTAAAACCGGGCTGTTTCCTCTGCCTGCTCAAGCCTGCCTTCGAGTATACGCATGGGAATCTCGCCCTTGATGCAGGCAGACATCCCAATCAAGCCTCCTGCATGGGCCTTGAGCAATTCCTTGTCAATACGGGGCTTGTGATAAAAACCCTCGACGCTGGCAACTGTGGCAAGCCGGCACAGGTTCTTGTAGCCTGTCTGGTTTTGAGCGAGCAAAACCAGATGGCTCATTTCCCGGTGATCAGAAGGGGTCTTGTCATGCAGGGTGCGGGGGGCAACGTAGCACTCGCAGCCGATGATGGGCTTGATGCCGGCCTTGACTGCCTGCTTGTAGAAATCAACCGCCCCGAACATGGTGCCGTGGTCTGTAATGGCGGCCGCAGGCATTTCATACTGCTTTGCCCGCTCAAGCAGGTCCCCGATCCGAATCGCCCCGTCAAGGAGGCTGTATTCGGTGTGGACGTGGAGGTGGATGAAACCGGAGGGGTTGGTAGTCATAAAAACCTCAAACAGTAAGTTGAATATCGAAATCCGAAGTCAGGAATAAATTCAAAAACAAATTAAATTCGAAATCCGAAATCCGAAATTCGAAACAAATCCGAATTTAGAAATTTCAAAAATTCAAAACCGCAGTTATTGTGACTTTCGCAGGATTGCTCCAAACCGGACTTATTGACGCTCATATTTCCTTCTCTGGCAGAATAAGAATTAAAGCCGAAAAAAAATTAAAGCCGAAAAAAAATAAATCCGAAAACAAATTAAATTCGAAATCCGAAATCCGAAATCCGAAACAAATCCGAATATCGAATTTAAGAATTCCAAAAACAACATGCCCCTGAAAATCTGGTTATTTTGCCTTTCTCAAGATAGCCCCGAAAATATTCATCAACTCATTGGACTCCTTAAGGAGAGATTGGCGAACCTTTTCTGCATCAGGTACATTTACCTCAATTAATTTAAGCCAATAAGCGGTTTCCTTGGCCTCTTTACGGCAAATCTTGATCCGATTCAGAAAATCTTTTTTACTTAAGGCTTCATTGGCCTCAATATAATTTGCTCCAATAGACCCGGAAGATCGAACCAACTGCTTCATGTCGTCAATATTCAGTTCTGTTTTACGAAGTGATTTTATAAATGACCTGACCTCTTTGGCAAACGCAAAAGTTCTCTCTTCAAGGTCATAATTTGCCGTTTTTGATTTTTCTGTCATTTATCTATTCGAATTTGTTTATCCCTGCCGGATGCTTCACCCGGATTTCGAATTTATATCCTCAGAACTCCGAAAAACCTTTACCCCGCAAAACTTTAGCAGAGGGCGCAAATTGTTTTGATCATTTAATTATTCGAATTTGTTTATCCCTTACGGGATGCTTCGCGCGGATTTCGATATTCGGATTTCGAATTTCTATCTCCGTGTATGCAAAATCCCTTTTACCCCAAACACTGCTAGTCAAAACTATAATTCGGCGCTTCCTTCGTAATAATGACATCATGCGCATGGCTTTCGCGCAGTCCCGCAGGGCTTATCTTTATAAAACGCGCTTTGTGGCGCAGCTCCTCGATTGAGTTGCTGCCGACATAGCCCATGCCTGACTTTAATCCGCCCACGAGCTGATATACGTTTTCCCCTATGGTGCCCCGGTAAGGAACACGGCCCACTATGCCTTCGGGCACCAGCTTGTCAGCCTCAACTTCTTCGCCCTGGTGGTAGCGGTCCCTGCTTCCCTCCTGCATGGCCTCCAAAGACCCCATTCCGCGGTATGCCTTGTAGCTTCTTCCCTGGAAAATGATCTTTTCACCCGGGCTTTCCTCTGTTCCTGCAAACAGGCCGCCTATCATCACCGAGTGGGCTCCCGCGCCCAGCGCCTTGGTGAGGTCTCCTGAATACTTGATTCCCCCGTCTGCTATTATGGGCACGCCCGTCTTATCCGACACAGGCCTGCAGTTCATAATGGCTGTGAGCTGGGGCACTCCTATGCCTGCCACTATCCTGGTGGTGCATATGGATCCCGGCCCTATGCCTATTTTCACCGCATCCACTCCTGCCTCCACCAGCGCTTCGGCTCCCTCGGGTGTACCCACGTTTCCGGCTATCACGTCGACTCCGGTAAACATCTTTTTCAGCTTTTTCACAGCATCTATTACATTGGAGGAAAATCCGTGAGAGGTGTCCACCAGCAGGATGTCGACATCCGCCTGCACCAGGCCTTCAGCACGGGCCTCCATGTCTGTTCCCACACCTATTGCCCCGCCCACGCGGAGCCGGCCCAGGCTGTCCTTGCATGCATCAGGGTATTTTTTGAGCTTTTCTATATCCTTTATGGTAATCATCCCGGTGAGCTTGCCTTCGGAGTTTACCACCAGCAGCTTTTCAATGCGATGCTCGTGCAGAAGCTTCTTTGACTCTCCAAGGTCTATGCCTTCGGCCACGGTGACCAGGTTCTCCTTTGTCATCACCTCTTCGACCCGCCTTTCCAGGTCGGTTTCAAACCGCAGGTCCCTGTTTGTAACTATTCCCACCAGCCTGTCGCCCCTGGTGACCGGCACTCCGGATATTCGGTACTGCTGCATGAGCTTTAGCACCTTGCGTATGGGAACCTCCGGCTCCGTGGTGACCGGATCCACTATCATGCCGCTTTCAGATTTTTTTACGTGCCGTACTTCACGGCACTGACGCTCTATGCTCATGTTACGGTGAATGAAACCCACACCTCCGGCCCTGGCCATGCTGATGGCGGTCCGGCCCTCGGTCACCGTGTCCATGGCTGCGCTGACGATCGGGATATTAACGTCTATATTCCTGGTCAGGCGCGTGGAGGTGCTCACCGAGTTGGGCACCACGTCCGAATAACCCGGCAGCAGCAATACGTCGTCAAATGAGTACGCCTCCTGAAGTGATTGATTATCCATTACCATCCTCCGGCAAAATTATATTATTTTATTCAGGAAAATATAAAATCC
>JAWLEU010000086.1:0-1425 GCA_041685965.1 Desulfosalsimonas sp. | reverse complement strand
AAACATCAAACATGAAGGCCTGAAAAGCTTATGCTGATCCGTATAAACCCGGAAAATCCGCAGCCAAGACTTATTTCCAGGGCTGTCTCAGTATTAAAGGACGGCGGAATAATCGCCTATCCCACTGATACCTACTATGGAATCGGCTGTGATCTTATGAACAAAAAAGCCATCGAAAGCATATACCGGCTCAAAAAACGCGACCGCCGCGAGCCTTTTACCTTTATCTGCTCTGATTTGAAAAACATCAGCGATTACGCCAAGGTCACAAACTACGCGTATAAGACCATGAAGCGCCTGCTTCCAGGACCATACACGTTTATACTGGAGGGTTCGCGCCAGGTGCCCAAGATCATGCTTGCAAAAAGAAAAACCGTGGGCATAAGGGTGCCTGAACACAATATCTGTATCGAACTTGTAAAAAACCTGGGCCATCCCGTGATTTCGACCACGGCGGCAACACCCGAAGGCGAGATATTCAACGACCCTTCATTTATAGAGGAATATTTTAAAAACAGCCTGGATCTTGTAATTGACGGCGGTCCTGTACCGGCAGAGCCGTCAAGCGTAATTTCGCTTATCGGCGATGAACCCGAGATCTTAAGAGAGGGGCTCGGGGACCTGGATATTATATAGCCGGCCCCTGAACAAACGGCTACCGCCTTGTGCCGGGATCGTACATGTAGCCGCCTGAAAGCTGTTTTGTTTCTGCTTCCGCAAGCCACTGACGAACCTGTGTTGCTGTTGTCTCCATCAGGTATTTTATAAGCGACGTCTCTTTTTCAGGCAGGCGCACGGTTTCCGGCCTGCCCTTTATTCCGCCTTTTTCAGCAGCCCAGTCCACGGCGTCGGCCTGATTTCCGAGACGATCCACAAGACCGAGATCCTGTGCGGTCTTGCCTGTAAATATCCTGCCGTCCGCGATTTCTGCCACCTCTTTTGTGTCCATTCCCCGGCCTTCAGCCACGTCATCAACAAACTGGCGGTGGACTCCGTCTACAAAGTCCTGGAGAAGCTTTTCTTCATCCTGGTCCATCTCCCGCAGCGGCGAGCCTATGTCCTTGTATTCGCCGCTTTTTATAACAACCGGATAAACTCCGACTTTCTCCAAAAGCTCACGGAAATTGGTGTATTCCATGATAACGCCGATGCTTCCGGTGATTGTGCCGGGATTTGACATGATGCCGTCTGCCGAGGACGCTATATAATATCCGCCTGAGGCCGATATGGTACCCATGGATGCTATTACCGGCTTTTTCTCGGCTGTTTTCCTGATTTCCCTGTAGATTTCCTGCGAAGCCCCCACTGCCCCGCCGGGGGAATTAATTCGCACCACGATTGCCTTTATGCCGTCTGCACTGCGGAACCTTTGCAGGCTGTCAATCACGGGTTCCGAGTTGAGCACGGCGCCGCTTACATCCACGA
>JAWLEU010000085.1:0-9421 GCA_041685965.1 Desulfosalsimonas sp. | reverse complement strand
CAACCCGGATTTCCGCCTTGCGCTGAAAAAAGCCGGGTTCGTAAAACGCGATCCCCGGACCAAGGAGCGCAAAAAGTACGGTCAGCGGGGCGCACGGGCGCGGTTCCAGTTCTCCAAGCGCTAAAAAATACTATCTCCGGATATTTTTATTCCACGGGCCTTTTATTTGCAGGGAACAAGATTTTTTTCTTGTTCCCTGTTTGTGTTTGTATTGCTTGAAAACAACCCCCTGATGCGGTATTCGTGGGTTTCATACGTGCAGTTGCGGCCCCGGCTTTATACCGTCTGCCATAAACGGTCCTGAAACGGAGCATATGGAACGGCTCGACTATTTCGTAAAACGGCTGTTGCTGATTATTCCGACCTTTCTCGGCATCACGGTGCTGTGTTTTTTGTTGATCCAGTTTGTACCCGGCGGGCCGGTGGAGCAGGCCATCTCCCAAATGCGCGGCATGCAAAGCGGCGAGTCAGGCTCCGGGGCAGGTGCATCCGCCAGCGTGTCCGAACACCAGAGAAAAGAAATCGAGGCCTACTACGGTTTTGATCAGCCCATCTACAAGCGTTACTGGCAGTGGCTGGTGGCCGACAAGGTGGGCATGCAGATGGATTCCTACCGTTATCCCAACAAGACCGCATGGCAGCTTATAAAGGAGCGTTTCAAGGTCTCGCTTGTCTTCGGAGTCACCGGGTTTGTGCTTTCCTATATTGTGTGCATACCCTTAGGGATTGCAAAGGCTCTGCGTCATAACGGGGTTTTTGACCTTGTCTCCAGTATTGTGGTGTTTGTGGGCTACGCCATACCTCCTTTTGCCTTTGGCATGATATTAAAAATGCTGTTTGCCGGAACAATGGACACTTTCTGGGATATTTTCCCCCTGGCGGGCTTTCACTCAGAAAATTTCGCGCAGCTAAGCCTCACGGGCAAGGTCCACGACATTTTCATGCACATGTTTCTCCCCGTGCTTTGCTATATCATAGGTAATTTTGCAGTACTTACGCTTTTGATGAAAAATTCGTTAATCGAGCAGATAAGCCGGGATTACGTGCGAACCGTGCTGGCAAAGGGGGGCAGCTTTGCAAGGGCCGTATGGGGCCATGCAGTGAGAAACGCACTTATACCTATTGTCACCGGCATCAGCGGCATACTGACTGTTATGTTTGCCGGTTCGGTCATAATCGAGCAGGTTTTTGAGATCCCCGGCATGGGACGGCTCAGCCTGGAGGCAATCGTGGGCCGCGATTATCCCGTGTTCATGGGGATACTTGCGCTGACTTCTATACTCGGGCTTGTGGGCAACGTGGTGGCGGATTTTCTCTACGTGATAATCGACCCCCGCATTAACTTCCGGAAGCAGTAAATTGAAGATTATCAGAAACCCGGTCACAAGAAAGCGCCTGGCCCGGTTCCGGGGCATGAAACGGGCATACGTGTCCTTCTGGCTGCTGGTAATACTCTATGCCTTTAGCCTTGTGGCAGAGCTTTTGTGCAACAGTACCCCCCTGTATGTAAATTTCGAGGACAACTCATATTTTCCGGTTTTTCAATACACCACTGAAGACGAGTTCACCGGCAGCGGCAGGCATACCCGTCCGGATTACAAGGAGCTTGCAAAAAAGCCGGTGTTTTCGCAAAACCCCGACAACTTCATGCTTTTTGCCCCTCATCCTTTCGGGCCCCTGGAAAGTGTCAAGCCGGAAGATCTGCCCGTGGAAAAAGAGGTCACAATAAGTTTTACGCCCGAGGCGCGGACCGCAAGCGTTGATATAAGGCGGGATTTTACAATAACCCGGACCAGGCATTTCTCCTTTTTTGCAAAAGAGGCTGAACAACAGGGGGAGCCTGGCAGGTTGACGCGCCATTTCGATTTTCCGGATCCCTTTTTAAAGGCTGTGCAAAGGCGGTTTGATAATCTGCCTGCCCCGCATGAAACCTTTACAGTGAAAAACCGCGACGGGAAAGAATTCACCGCGGTGCTGGCAGAATACCGGCCCAGAGACGCTCCCCCTGAGACAATACGTTTTTTATTGCAGGAGCCTTCCTCAAAGGACATGAGCGAAAAAAGGCTGGTGGTAGACACCGATCTGCAGCCTTCAGGACAGGTGCCTGAACTGTGGCGCTCCATGGAAAAACCCCAGCAGAAAGTGCTGCGCAGCCTGGCCGAAGAACGGTTTGAAACACCGGTTTCAGACTACCGCGTTATTGTTGACGGCAGGCAGTTTATAGCTTCTTTTGAAAAAACAGACGTCCGCTTTCCCTTTCCTCCGGTGGCTGGCCACCCGCTTGGCCTTGATTCATCAGGAAGGGACGTGCTTGCCAGGATTGTCTACGGTCTTCGCATAGCATTGAGCTTCGGTCTGATTCTCGTGGGATGCTCTATGATGCTCGGGGTGGCTGCCGGTGCGGTGCAGGGCTACTACGGGGGAAAGCTTGATATAACCGCCCAGAGGCTCGTGGAGGTGTGGAATGCTATTCCCTTTCTCTACGTCATGATCCTTCTGGGCTCGATTTACGGCCGCAGTTTTGAGCTTCTGCTGGTGTGCTATGGTCTGTTTAACTGGATAGGAATATCATATTACATCAGGGCGGAATTTCTGAGCCTGAGAAAGCGCCCTTTTGTGGAGGCAGCCAAGTGCATGGGCGTTCCGTCGCACAAAATCATATTCAAGCATATACTGCCGAATGCGCTTGTGCCTGTGGTAACTTTTTTTCCGTTTTCGCTTGTCGGGGCAATAGGGGCCCTGGCTGCACTTGATTATCTGGGATTCGGACTTCCGCCGCCAACGCCGAGCTGGGGAGAAATGCTGTTTCAGGCCCAGCAGTACAGGTGGGCATGGTGGCTCATTGTCTATCCCTCGCTTGCGCTGTTTGTGGTAATGCTGCTGGGGGTTTTTGTGGGAGAGGGCATCCGCAATGCCTATGATCCCAGGGAGTACACCAGGTTCGAATGAAATGTATGAGTATGTAAAGAGCAGGAAACAAAATGACATTGCTTTCAGTTGAAAACCTGGCTGTCGAATTCACGGTTGATGAGGGAACCTTTCGGGCGGTGGATGATGTATCCTTTCGAATCAGCCGGGGTGAGAGCCTGGGGCTTGTGGGCGAATCAGGATGCGGCAAGTCGGTTACCGCCCTTGCCCTTACCAGGCTGATTCCAAGCCCGCCGGGAAGGATCGCCTCGGGAAGTGTGCATTTCCAGGGCCGTGACCTGCTCGGGTTAAAACCCCATGCCCTGCGTGCAGTGCGGGGCAATGACATCAGCATGATATTCCAGGAGCCGCTTTCAGCGCTTTCTCCTCTGCACCGCGTCGGAAGGCAGATGACCGAAGGTTTGGGCTTTCACAGCAGCATGACCAAAAAGGAGGCCAGGCAGTACGCCCTTTCCTGGCTGGAAAAAGTGGGGATACCGGATGCGCGCCACCGAATTGATTCCTATCCTTTCCAGCTTTCCGGCGGCATGCAGCAGCGGGTCATGATAGCAATGGCGCTTATGCTTTCGCCCGGGCTCATAGTGGCCGATGAGCCCACAACCGCCCTGGATGTAACAACCCAGGCACAGATTTTCCGGCTGATCACGGAGATGAAGCAGAACGAGACCGCGTTGCTGCTCATCACCCACGACATGGGGGTGGTATGGGAAATGTGCGACAGGGTGATTGTTATGTATGCCTCGCGCATAGTTGAAAGTGCGGCAATAGAAGAGATTTTTTCAAGGCCCTGCCATCCTTATACCATTGGGCTGCTCGAAGCCATCCCGAAGCTGGCAGGAGGTCGTAATTATTTAAAGGACATTGCCGGCCAGGTGCCTTCTCCTCTTAACTACCCGCAGGGCTGTAATTTTCAGGAGCGCTGCGAGCACGCATTCGATCGCTGCCGCATGGAAACCCCGGAGCTGGTGGAATGCGGAGAAGATCACCTGGCTGCATGTTTTCTTGCCTATCCGGGCGGGGGGCGGTCATGAAAAAAAACAGCAGACTACGAGGGGACAATAACTGGGACCCTGAAAAACACCCCTTGCTGGAAGTCTCGGGGCTAAAGACCTGGTTTGAATTAAAAGGGGGGATGTTTTCCAGGCGCACTGACCGTATCCGGGCGGTAGACGGGGTCGGTTTTTCGCTTATGCAAAATGAAACCCTGGGACTTGTGGGCGAGTCAGGTTGCGGCAAGACAACCCTGGGACGAACCCTGCTGGGCCTGGAGACCGCCGGCGGCGGAGAGGTTTTTTTCCGGGGCAGGCCGCTGCTAAAGCTTTCAAAAAAAGAGATGAATCTTATGAGGCGCAGGCTGCAGGTGGTGTTCCAGGATCCTCTCTCTTCGCTTAACCCGAGAATGAACGTCATGGATATTATAACAGAGGGGCTGGTGCAGTTTAAGATGCTTAAAGACTCGCGCGCCGGTGACGCGGCCAGGCTTCTTCGCGAGGTCGGGCTGGACGGGGAAATGATTTACAGGTTTCCCCACGAGTTTTCCGGGGGCCAGCGCCAGAGGATCAACATAGCCAGGGCCCTTTCCATGCGTCCCGACCTGATTATATGCGACGAGGCCGTAAGCGCGCTGGACGTCTCAATTCAGGCACAGGTTATAAACCTGCTGCTTGACCTGCAAAAGCAGCATAATCTGTCATACCTTTTCATTTCGCATGATTTGAGCGTGGTCAGCAACATAGCAGACAGGATCGCGGTTATGTATATGGGCAGAATCGTGGAAAGCGGCCCTACTGCCGATGTTATAGAAAAACCGCTTCATCCATACACCAGGATGCTTCTGGCCGCCATTCCCGTGGCAGGGGAAAAAAGGGTGGAAAAGCAGGCCATAAAAGGCGAAACCCCGTCTTCCGCAGAGCCCCCGCCGGGCTGCAGGTTTCACCCGAGGTGCCCCGAAGCCATGGATGTTTGCGGCCGTGAGCATCCTGAAGAAATAAGCAGCGACAGCCGTTTTATTTGCTGTCACCTTTATTCCCGGATTCCTCCTGAAGCTTTTCCAGATTCCCGCGGATCAGGTCAGTCCTCTGTTTGAGAGTCTGCCTGTCTTGTTCTGACAGTTTCAGATCATCTGCCTGTTCAAGGAAATCCAGGGCTGTTTCATATCCCTGTTCGGTCTGGTTTTCAGCCGCCACATCCGCCCTGTATAGCAGCATCAGGAACTCTATACGGTTGAGGCGAGTGTCTACCTTTTCCTTCTGCTTTTCTGTGGCCGCGTATTTTTTAGCCTTTTCCAGGTCTTGCCTTATTGTGTCCAAATCCGGAAGTTCCTGTTCGCCTGTGACGTCATCTGCTCTATCCATGAAATACTCAAAGGCCAGAGTCAGCACCTCCTGCCTTGAATAAACGTCTTTCAAGGGTTTTGACGCTTCAACCCCGGGCAGGGTTACCAATTTTTCCCTGCCGCTGGGCGAAAATTTACCTCTCCAGATTTCAAGGGAATTTTTCTTTTCCTCGAGATAATAGTTGTCTATGTTTTTGATGCTTGCCCCTGTGATCAGGACAAAAATAAGTGCCAGCGCGCATATGGCCCCCAGCATTCCTTTGCTGATCGGAAGCTGGAATCCTCCATCGCCCTCAGGGCCCGGAGGCTGAGGCGGCTGCCCGCCTCCTCCGCCGGAGGTGCCTCCCCCGCCAGGGGGCTGATCCTGTCCGGGTTTTTCAGTGTCCACGCCCTCCTGGGTTTCTTTTTCAGCAGAAGCCTCCGGTGCTTCGGGTTCTTCCGCCTTTTCCTCCGAGGGTTCAGGCCCGGGTGTTTCAGGGGCAGGCTCCTTTACAGGCCCGGTTTCTTCTTCTGGCTGCAGTTTTTCAGGCTCCTGTGCCTTTTCGGGCTCAGCAGGTTTTTCCTCAGCCGGTTCTTCCACAGATTCCTTATATTCAAGAACCGCGGCTTTCTGTTTTTCCCCGGCGCCGGCCCCGGCCCCGGGCTCTGTTTCCTTGTTGCCGGTGGCTTCCGGCTCAGGGGCGGTGAGGTCTATTTGCTTGAAAAGCAGGGCGCGTATTTTTTCTGCATCATTTTGGCCATAATCGGCTGTGATTTCAGGGGCTGTAAAAGTGCTTTCAGCATACGTGCCCGACTCCGGCACATAGGGATTTTCAGGAACCCAGGTTTCAAATTGCTTTTTGCGCAGCGTTTTTAAAGCCGGCTTTTTGGTTGTTTTCTTTGATTCGCTCTTTTTGGTCCCGGCTTTTTTTGTGCCTGTGTTTTTTGTTTTGGTGTTTTTTTCAGCCTTTGTATCCTCAGACTTTTTCTTGGTGCTTTTTTTCTGTGCGGCAGTGTTTTTTTTGGTGCCTGTGGTCGATTTGGTGAGGCTTTTTTTTCCCATATCAACTCCTCTGTTGATTTTGGTAAAATATTTGGCATTTATTGTAAGAATCCTTATAATCCACCCTGCAGTAGGCGAATTTATATCGAAACAGCCTTTTTTTGTAAATATTTTTTTCTAATATTACAATTTATTAGGCCCGGGCTGGCGGAATATGCCTTAATATACAAATAACAGGGAATTAAAGCAATTGGAAGACACGGATTGTCTTGACGAAAAAAAACAGCGGCTGTTTGAGAGGCTTTCCGGGTTAGAATCACTTGCGGTGGCCTACTCCGGCGGAGTAGACAGCACTCTGCTGCTTGCCGCTGCAAGGGATGCGGCAGCCGGCAGCGTGCTGGCGGTAACCGCGGTATCGCCGCTTCAGCCCAGATGGGAAGTAGATGAGGCGGTAAAGCTGGCAGGCACACTTGGGGTGCACCATGAGATCGTGCGCACCGCTGAGCTTTCCGTGCCGGAGTTTGCTGCCAATACGCCGGATCGCTGCTATGTCTGCAAAAAGATTCTTTTTTCTGACATGATTTCACGGTGCAGGGAACTGGGCTTTTTTAATCTGGCCCACGGAGCCAACGCGGATGACATGTCAGACTACAGGCCGGGCATGAAGGCAGCGGAAGAAATGCAGGTGCTGGCACCTCTCAGGGATGCGGGTTTTACAAAGCAGGACGTGCGAAATCTTTCCAGGCAGATGTCGCTTCCCAACTGGAACAAGCCTTCAGCAGCCTGTCTTGCATCCAGGATACCTTACGGAACCGAGATTACCAGGCAGCGCCTAGGCATGGTGGAAACAGCCGAAAATGTGCTGCTTGCCATGGGCTTTTCAGGCTTCCGGGTCAGGCATATGGGGGATACAGCCAGGCTCGAGCTGAGGCCCGCTGATTTTTACCGGCTTATAAAACCCGAGCCGAGGCTAAGGGTTGTCCAGGAGCTGCGCAGCGCTGGTTTTACCTATGTAACCCTTGACCTGGAAGGATATGCCCCGGGCCGCATGAACCGATCAATCGGGTTTTAAGGGGTGTAAAAAAAGGAATTATTTTTGCTTGATTTTACGCCTGCATTTTTTCTATAAAAGGTATCCTTCGGCAATATCGCCCCGGAGCTTTTTTCACCACATTATTATGCGAGGAGATTTGCTTAAATGAACGAATTCGGCAATGAGTTAAAGAGGCTGAGGGAAAAAAGCAATGCCACCACAAAGGATGTAGGCCGTGCGGTGGGAATTCCGCAATCCAGGTACAGCGAGCTGGAAAAGGGCATCAGGGTTCCCACTGACGGACAGGTGGAGAGGCTTGAAAAATACTACGGGGTTTCTGCAGGCGACCTTGGTGCACTGTTGCAAAAGCAGGCTTCCTGAAGGCCGCCTTGCTTATCCGCTGCTGCTTTCTGCCTGATCAGCCCTGAGTTCCTCTAATTGTTCCGCTATGATGCCGCGCACCATTTCCGCGGCATCCTCGGGGCTCATGTCGGAAATCCTTTCATACTCTATTTCAGGCAGCACCCTGACTCTTATATCGTGGCTGCCGTGGAAGCTGAAGCTGTATTTGGGCAGCGCCTTGTTTGTTCCTGAAATTACTATGGGCAGAATCGGGGCCTGATGTTCAAGTGCAAGAATGAAAGCTCCCGCCTTGAATTTCCGGATATTGCCGTCAGGCGAGCGGGTACCCTCAGGAAAGATCAATACGGGGTTTCCCTGATTCAGGGCTTTTTTGCAGTCAGCCATCATTTTGGCAATGCTTTGCCTGTCGCCTCGTTTTAATTCAATATAGCGGTTGAGCCGCATGTTCCACCCGATCAGCGGCACGTTGAAGATTTCGGATTTTGACACGAACTTGAAGTGAAAAAACAGGTTGAAAAGCACCAGGATGTCGAGAAGAGACTGGTGATTGGACACAACCACGTAAGGCCTGCCGGGCTTGATGTTTTCCCTGCCCCGGATCTGGATACGCCAGGCAGGGATTATCCAGGTATACAAAGCCCCCCAGAAGCAGGTAAACTGCTGGAGCACAACCATGCGCCTGTCAAAGGGCATGGTCACCAGTTTTATGACAAGCGCCGAAAGGAAAAAAATAACCGAGGTCACGCCTACAAAGCTGAACCATGCTATTGCAATAAGTCGGTTTTTCATTGTTTATACTACCTGTTGTTGGAGATGAAAAAGTGTCTCACAGTTTATAAACACCCGGGGCAGGCAATTTCAAGTAAAAAATAGGAACCTTTGATGGAGCCGGCAGGTATAATCGCTGCTTTAGCACTTATTATCTTCTGCGCCGCGGGCCTGGTGCTAATACCATTGGGCATGCCGGGAACGTTTGTGATTCTGGCAGGAGCATGCGTCTATAATCTGATCCACTGGTCCATGGAGATTTCCCTGCCGGTGCTTGCAGGACTTTTCGCGCTTGCAATTTTCGGCGAGGTCGCAGAATTTGTACTGGGCGTAAAACTGGCCAGAAGGCGCGGGACCTCCCGCCCTGCTGTCATAGGCGCTGTTGTAGGCGGTATTGCCGGGACTTTCGCCGGCATACCGGTGCCTGTGATCGGTCCTGTAATAGGCCTTTTTGCGGGAGTATTTTTGGGCGCCCTGCTGGTGGAACTTGCGCTCAGAAAAGACCCGGCTGCGGCCTTTTCTTCCGCCGCAGGCGCGTTTTACGGCAGACTGGGAGCAGTGTTTGCAAAAACCCTTACAGGCGCGGCAATGATAGTTGTTCTGTTTATGGGGGTGTTTTAGCACTCTGGTCGGTCTTGTTTTTCAGTGGAGCAAGGCCCATCAATATGCTTGACATCATGAAAGAACAGGTATATAGTGACTGAACGAAAACCCTGTTCAGCCAAAACCCGAATATCGAAATCCGAAATCCGAAACAAATACGAATATCGAATGTTCAAATGATAAAAACCAACAGCTTAAAACAGGATGTTTCTGTCATTGATGCATTTAGGGTTTTGGTCATTGTTTCGGATTTCGAGCTTCGGATTTCCTGAACGAAAACCTGGTTTTCGTTCAGGCACTATATATTTTAAAAAAAATCGTTTCAGGAAGGTATTTTTCAATAAAATGAAGGCATATTTACATCGCCAGGTATTCTTTTTTGCTTTCGGGCGCTTCTTTTTTGGTTTTA
>JAWLEU010000084.1:0-9467 GCA_041685965.1 Desulfosalsimonas sp. | reverse complement strand
GGCGCTTTTCACCGTTGTGACTATCCCCTTTTGCTCCAGGCGATGATAGATAAACGGCTTGAAAAGCTCAAGGGCCATTTCCTTGGGGATTCCGCACTGGTGCAGGCGCAGGTTCGGGCCTATTGTGATAACGCTTCTGCCGGAGTAGTCAACCCGCTTGCCGAGCAGGTTCTGACGGAACCTTCCCTGCTTGCCCTTGAGAGTTTCGCTCAAGGATTTCAAAGGGCGCTTGTTGGTTCCGGTGACGACCCTTCCCTGCCGTCCGTTGTCAATAAGGACGTCCACGGATTCCTGCAGCATGCGCTTTTCATTGCGAACGATTATGTCCGGCGCACGCAGCTCCATTAAACGGCTCAGGCGGTTGTTGCGGTTAATCACCCGCCTGTAGAGATCGTTTAAATCAGAGGATGCAAAACGCCCGCCCTCTAGCGGCACCAGCGGCCTTAAGTCAGGAGGCAGCACCGGAATCACGTCGAGCACCATCCATACCGGGTCCAGTCCGGACTTGCGGAAGGCGTCGACCACCTTGAGCCTCTTGGCCAGTTTCTTGCGCTTTGCATCAGAACCGGTCTGAAGAATCTCGGTTCTTAGTTCGTTATAAAGGGCTTCTATATCGATTCGTTCAAGAAGGGTCTTGATTGCTTCTGCACCTATTCCGCCCTCGAACTTGTTTCCGTAGAGCTGCCTGGCTTCCCTGTATTTTTCCTCTGAAAGCAGCTGAAGCTTTGAAAGCCCGGTATCCTTGGGATCGATAACAATGAAGTTATCAAAGTAAAGGACCTTTTCCAGGTTCTTCAGAGTAAGGTCCAGCAAGTTGCCTATCTTGCTGGGCAGGCTTCGCATAAACCAGATATGTGTAACAGGTGCGGCCAGATCGATATGGGCCATGCGCTCGCGGCGCACCTTGGACTGGATCACCTCTACGCCGCATTTCTCGCATATAACCCCCCTGTGCTTCATGCGCTTGTACTTGCCGCAGTTGCACTCGTAGTCCTTGGTGGGGCCGAAGATCTTTGCGCAGAAAAGGCCGTCGCGCTCCGGCTTGAATGTCCGGTAGTTTATGGTCTCCGGCTTTTTTATTTCTCCGTGAGACCAGCTGCGGATCTGTTCGGCAGAGGCCAGTGCAATCTGAACCCCTTTGTAACGATTCGGATTCTTCGGTTTGGTGAAGAAATCGTAGATCGTCTCCAATGCTTTCTCCTTGAATCGATTGAATTATTCGGTGTCTTCAACCAGGGTGATATCGAGTCCCAGACCCTGAAGTTCTTTTGTCAGCACCCTGAAGGATTCCGGCAGTCCCGGCTCAAATACGTTCTGGCCCTTGACGATTTTCTCATACAGCCGGGTACGTCCCGCCATGTCGTCGGACTTTACCGTTAAGAATTCCTGCAGGGAATATGCTGCACCGTAGGCCTCGATGGCCCACACCTCCATTTCCCCGAGACGCTGGCCTCCGAACTGTGCCTTTCCGCCCAGCGGCTGCTGGGTCACCAGCGAATAAGGACCTATGGAACGGGCATGCAGTTTGTCATCAACCAGGTGATGAAGCTTTAACATGTACATGGCGCCCACGGTAACTTTCTCGTCAAAGGGCTGGCCGGTACGCCCGTCATAGAGCGTGGCCTGCCCGGTTCTGCTGACACCGGCTTCTTCGAGCAGATCTTTTATTTCATCCTCCCTTGCCCCGTCAAAAACCGGGGTGGACATAAAAACACCGGCCCTGCTGTTTTCGGCAAAGACCATCATGTCCTGCTCGGACATCTCCTTCATATGACGGTCCTCGATACTGCCTGAAAATATTTTTCTGAACTTCTTGCGAAGCTCCTTTGCCTTTCCTTCTTCGAGCATGGCGTTTATCTGGTCTCCCAGACCCTTGGCGGCTCTGCCGAGATGGATTTCGAGTATCTGGCCCACGTTCATGCGCGACGGCACACCCAGGGGATTTAAAATCATGTCCACCGTGTTGCCGTCATCAAAATAGGGCAGATCCTCTTCCGGCAGGATCCTTGAGACAACGCCCTTGTTTCCGTGGCGGCCTGCCATCTTGTCGCCAACGGAAAGCGGACGCTTCATTGCCACATAGATCTTGATCATCTTGATTACCCCGGGGGGAAGCTCGTCGCCTTTTTCAATGGATTTGACCTGGTGGTCAAAGGCGCTTTTTGCCAGTTCCGCCTGCTCCCGGTATCGCCCGAGGATTTCGGCTATTTTTTCCTCGGTCTTTTTGTCCTTTAAAGCGATCTGTTCGAATTTTCTAAGCGGCACATCCGCAAGCGCTTTCTTTTCCATGCGCGTGTCTTTTGCAATAAGGACCTTTCTGCCGTCAACCAGGTCCTCGGCGCACTGCTTGCCTGCAAGGAGGTTTATTATTTCGTTTCTTGCGGTATCCTTTATTATGCTGATCTCGTCATCGCGGTCTTTTTCAAGGGCCGCAATCTCCTCGTCTTCTATGGATCTTGAACGGTCGTCTTTTTCCACTCCCCGGCGGGAAAAGACCTTTACGTCGGTTACGATCCCCGAGACCCCGGGCGGCATCCTCAGCGAGGTATCCTTTACATCACCTGCCTTTTCACCGAATATCGCCCTGAGAAGTTTTTCCTCGGGTGAAAGCTGGGTTTCACCCTTGGGAGTTACCTTTCCCACAAGTATATCACCGGGGACCACCTCTGCACCCAGCCGGACAATACCGCTGTCGTCGAGGTCCTTTAACGCCTCGTCGCCCACATTGGGGATATCTCGAGTGATCTCCTCGCGGCCGAGCTTGGTATCCCTGGCCAGTATTTCGAACTCCTCGATGTGCACTGAAGTAAACACCCCGTCCTTTACCAGCCTTTCGCTTACCAGGATGGAGTCCTCGAAATTATAGCCTCCCCAGGGCATGAATGCCACGGTGACGTTCTTTCCCAGGGCCAGTTCGCCGTGATCCGTTGCAGGACCGTCTGCAATGACCTCTCCTGCCTTGACCCATTCGCCCTTGCTGACGGTGGGACGCTGGTTAAAGCATGTGTTCTGGTTCGATCTGGCGAACTTGCCCAGGTTGTATATGGATACATCCTTTTTGGATGGATCTTCGCTGGGCTCATGCTGCAGAACTATCCTGGAGGCGTCCACATCAACAACTGATCCGTCGCGGGGTGCGACAACCGCCACGCCGGAGTCCTTTGCAACAATATTTTCCACCCCCGTGCCCACCAGAGGAGCTTCTGTGTTTAACAGGGGTACTGCCTGGCGCATCATATTCGAGCCCATCAACGCCCGGTTTGCGTCGTCGTTTTCCAGAAACGGAATCAGGGAGGCGGATATACTGACAAGCTGGTTGGGGGAAACGTCCATCAATTCGATCTTTTCCCTTTCAACCATCATGAACTCGCCTTCCACCCGGGAAGTAACAGTAGGGTTCACGTAAGTGTTGTTTTCATCTACCGGGGCATTTGCCTGGGCAATCGGGTGATCTTTTTCCTCGAATGCAGACAGCATGTGTACATTGTCTGAAACTGTTGAATTTTCCACCACACGGTAGGGGGTTTCAACAAATCCGAACTCGTTTACCCTGGCATATGTACAAAGAGAAACTATCAGGCCGATATTCGGCCCTTCAGGGGTTTCAATGGGGCAGATCCGGCCGTAATGGGACGGATGGACGTCTCTGACCTCAAATCCAGCCCTGTCCCTGGTCAGTCCGCCTGGGCCCAGTGCGCTGAGTCGCCGCTTGTGAGTGGTTTCAGAAAGCGGGTTTGTCTGGTCCAGAAACTGCGAGAGCTGACTTGTGCCGAAAAATTCCTTCACAACCGCGGAGACGGGCTTGGGATTAACCAGATCATTGGGCATGAGGGCATCGACTTCCTGCATGCTCATGCGCTCCTTGATGGCGCGCTCCATGCGAACCAGGCCTATGCGGTACTGGTTTTCCAGCAGTTCGCCCACCGCGCGGACACGGCGGTTTCCAAGGTGATCGATGTCATCGACTGCCCCCTGGGTGTCGCGCAGTTCAACAAGTGTCCGGGCCGTGAGCAGTATATCCTCCCGCCGCAATGTTCGGGTATCTAGCGGGGTGTTTATATTTAGCCTGTGGTTCATCTTTAGCCTGCCCACGCTGGACAGGTCATAATATGCGGTCTTGAAAAACAGGTGGTCTATGAACTCCTGGGCCACCTCCGGCGTAACAGGGTTGCCCGGCCGCAGCCGCCTGTAAATATCTATCAGTGCTTCTTCCTTGGTGCCGGTCTTGTCCATCATAAGTGTCTTGCGCACGGACTGGCCTGCAAACGGACCCTCCATGACAAGTATTTCAAAGAACTCAACACCGGAAGCACGGATTTTTTCAAGCAGCTCGCTGTCCAGGGTGTCGTTTGGACGGGCCAGAACCTCTCCGGTTTCAGGGTGCACAACGTCTGAGGACACCACCCTTTCCTCGAGCTCTGTTTCGGTCATGGGGACATGCTCCAGGCCGGCTGCCTGCATCTGGCGAATGGCCCGCTTTGTAATCATCCGGCCCTTTTTTACAAACACATCGCCTGTCTCCGGATTCACGAGATCTTCACCCGGGCGTTCCCCCTTGAGAAATTCCGGATTAAAATCCCGCACAAACCTGTCCTGTTTAATATAGATCTTCTCGGTGTTGTAGAAGTATGACAGAATATCGTCATCCGTGTAGCCCAGAGCCTTGAAAAGCAGGGTCACCGGGAATTTCCGCCGCCTGTCGATGCGAACGTAAATTATATCCTTGGGATCGATCTCCATGTCGATCCAGGAACCGCGCACCGGGATTATCCGGGCGGTGTATATGATTCTTCCGCTTGAATGGGTCTTTCCCTTGTCATGATCGAAAAAGACCCCGGACGAGCGGTGCAGCTGACTGACTATTGCACGCTCCGTGCCGTTTATTATAAATGTCCCGCGGCTTGTCATCAGCGGAATGGTGCCGAAGTAGATCTCCTGCTCCTTGATGTCGCGGATATTTGAAACACCGGTTGTCTTGTCGGTGTCGTATACCACAAGCCGCACACGTATCCGAACGGAGATCTCGTGGGTCATTCCGCGATTGATGCACTCGTTTACCGAGTGCTTGACCTCGCCGAAATGATACGAAACAAACTCAAGCGAGGCCGTACCGGTGAAATCCTTTATGGGAAACACCGAGTTAAACACTGCCTGCAGGCCGGTATCCCGGCGGTTTTCAGGGGCCACATCCATCTGCAGGAACCGCTGGTAAGATTCCCGCTGAATCCCGATAAGATCCGGGATATCTACAATGGTTTGGATTCGACCGAAATTTTTCCGGAACCGTTTATATTTCGGCGGATTTCCTGTCATTTCGTCTCCAAATAAATTGTTTTCGATTCAATCAGGGAAAAACGGCGGCCGGGAGGATCCCGGCCCCGATTATCGCTGTTTTATGGCAGCAAAGGCTCCCGGCGATGTCACGCTTTCCGGAAAATCAATTTCCGGCTGCGCACCAGGAATCTCTCTGCTGTTACTTGATTTCCACGGAGCCGCCGGCGCCTTCGAGCTGTTCTTTCATCTTATCTGCTTCTTCCTTGACCACACCCTCCTTGACAGGCTTGGGTGCCTCTTCTACCAGGGCCTTGGCTTCCTTGAGCCCGAGGCCGGTAATTGCCCGGACTTCCTTGATAACCTGGATCTTTTTGTCCCCGGCAGAGTTGAGAATAACGTCAAACTCGGTCTGCTCCTCTGCAGGCGCGGCTTCCTCTCCGCCGCCGGCCGGGGCGGCTGCTGCCGCAACAGGGGCAGCTGCGGAAACCCCGAACTTTTCTTCGAGCTCCTT
Source organism: Desulfosalsimonas sp. (assembly GCA_041685965.1). Classification (GTDB taxonomy): domain Bacteria; phylum Desulfobacterota; class Desulfobacteria; order Desulfobacterales; family Desulfosalsimonadaceae; genus Desulfosalsimonas. The sequence continues at coordinate 3,682 of JAWLEU010000084.1, read as the reverse complement.
GACAAGCTCCGAGAGCTCCAGCACCGACATATTTGCTATAAAATCAATTACATCCTGTTTGGTAATGTCTGCCATTTTATAATCCTCCGGATTTTATCTATTCAAAAAATTAGATGTTATATCAGATGCAAGCAAACCTGCGCAGGTTATGCCGCCTCTTTTTGATCCTTGATTGCCTGAAGGGCGTAAAGCAGGCGCTCCGGTACATTGGAAAGCGCTCTTACCAGCCCGCGCGGAACTGCATTCATTGTCCCCAGCACCTGGCCGAGCAGCACCTCGCGCGGCGGCAGTTCGGCAAGACGCTTGACCCCTTCTGCGTCAAGCATTGAACCTCCCATTACTCCCGCCTTGATCTGCAGCTTGTCATTTTCTTTTGCAAACTGAGCCAGGGCCTTTGCCGGAGCAACCGGGTCTTCATAACTCATTGCCACCGCGCTCGGTCCTTCGAAGTGATCCCTGATAAGTTCAACATCGGTATCACCGGCCGCACGGGTAAGAAGGGTGTTTTTAACCACCCTGAATTCCACGCCTGCCTCTCGCAGCCTTGTCCTCAGGTCGTTGATTTTCGGGACATTGAGGCCCTTGTAATCAACAAGGATCAGAATCTTTTTCTGATCGAATTTTTCGCGGAGCTCTGAGACGAGTTCCTTTTTCTGCGAAATCGTAAGCACTTAATCCACCTCCTTTCTGAATCTGTAAAAACCACGGGCCTCCACAGCATCAGAAAGCCTGCCTCGGTAGGCCGGAAAAATTTGCTTTTTCCGATTAAACACGCCTGATGGGGTGAACCTACGGTCTTTGACAGATATAGTATAAAGAATCCGGGCCAACAGTGGTCCGGCTTCGGGTTAACCCTGGAAGGGAGCAATACAATTATTAATGCTAATAAATTTACCTGTTCAGTCTAAATCCGAAACCCGAATGATACAATGAGATAATCAGATCCGAATATTGTCTGTTTCATTTAATATTTCGAGCTTCTATCATTATTACGTGTTTCGTGCTTCGGATTTCGAATTTATAGGCCGGTAAAATCGAATTTCCGGATCAAACCCTGATTACTTCAGCAACTCCTTGACATGGGACGGATCCACCTTGAAGCCGGGACCCATTGTGGTTGAAACGGCAATGCTGCGCAGATAGGCCCCTTTGCTGGCGGCGGGTTTCAGACGCAGAATAGTGTCAATGAAAGCCTTTATATTTTCCAGCAGCTTTTCCGAGCCAAATGAAACCTTTCCCATTGGCGCGTGAACAATTCCTGTTTTATCCACCCTGAACTCGACCTTGCCGGCCTTTAACTCTGCCACGGCCTTTGCCACGTCAAATGTTACGGTTCCAGTCTTTGCATTGGGCATCAGCCCCCTGGGTCCGAGTATTTTGCCTATCTTTCCCACCGAGCTCATGACATCCGGGGTGGCAACAGCCTTATCAAAGTCAAGCCAGCCGCCCTTGATCTGCTCTACCAAATCGTCATTGCCCACGTAATCGGCACCGGCTTCCCTGGCTTCTTTTTCCTTTTCACCCTTGGCAAATACCAGAACCCTTACATCCTTGCCCAGTCCGTGGGGAAGGACCACCGAGCCGCGCACCATCTGATCCGCATGGCGGGGATCGACCCCCAATTTCACCGCGATTTCCGCGGTTTCATCAAACCGTACATACGAGGATTCAAGAGCAGACTGAACCGCGCTGGCGAAGTCCAGACGATCCCGGGTTTCGAATTGTGACTTCACCTCTCTGTATTTCTTGCTTCGCTTGCGCATTGTATTCCCTTTAACTCCCTGTTTGCCGTTAAATCACTTCAAGCCCCATGCTTCTTGCCGTTCCCGCAATTATCCTGCAGGCGCTTTCAACGTCCGGGGCATTCAAATCAGGCATTTTGGTCCTTGCAATCTCTTCGACCTGCGACCATTGAACCGTGCCCACCTTGTCCGCCTTCGGGCTGCCCGACCCCTTGGCAATGCCGGCTGCCTTTTTCAACAGCACTGCCGCGGGAGGTGTCTTTGTGATAAACGTAAAAGTCTTGTCCTGATATATTGTTATCACCACTGGGGTGATAGTGCCCTCATCGCTTGCGGTGCGGGCATTAAACGCCTTGCAGAAATCCATGATATTAACACCGTGCTGACCCAGTGCAGGGCCTATGGGCGGCGAAGGATTGGCCTTTCCGGCCTGGACCTGAAGTTTTACCTGGGCTACGACTTTCTTTGCCATGTCTCAAACATCTCCTGTTCTAATTTTTCGCTACCTGAACGAAATCGAGTTCCACGGGCGTGGATCGGCCGAAAATACTTACCAGAACCTTGAGCTTGCCCTTTTCGGGATTAACGTCCTCCACCGTCCCGTTGAAATTGGTAAAAGGCCCGTCAATGACGCGAACCTCATCGCCGGCTTCAAAATAGAACTTGGGCTGCGGCTTGTTCTTGCCGGCCTCCATCCGGTTAATAATCTGTTCTGCTTCTTCATCCGGTATCGGCACCGGCTTGTCCCTTCCTCCGAGAAAGCCCGTGACCTTTGCCGTATTTTTCACCAGATGCCAGGTGTCTTCATCGAGTTCCATCCGGACCATGATGTAGCCCGGATAAAACTTTCTGTTCGAGGTCTTGCGCTTTCCTTTTATCAGCTCCACAACCTGCTCGGTGGGCACAATGACCTCGCCGAATTTCTCCGGGTTGTCTGAGGCGGCAATGCGCTCCTCAAGGTTTGTCTTGACCTTGTGCTCGAAACCGGAATAAACATGAATAATGTACCAATTCAGCGCCACGCCTTACCTCTTTTCATTTCTCTTGTTGGATCTACAGGATCAGACGCACCAGGCTGGAAAGCACCAGATCTACAATGCCGAGGTAGCCTGCGATGATAAACACAAACACAAGGACCACCGCAGTAGTCCCTATTGTTTCCTTCCGAGTCGGCCAGGTCACACGGCCGAGTTCTGCCTTTACCTCCCGCAGAAACTGCATCCAGTTGCCGAAATACCTGTCGAGCAACCTCACGACAAAGGTCTGTTCCGCTGCCGTGCGCCCGCTGCCGCTATAAGAGGCCTTCTGCTTTTTCTGCTTTACCTCTTTTCCGGCAGCGCCCTGCGCGGCTCCGCCGGCATCCGCCTTATCAACCGTTGCAACCCCGGAACCTGTACTCTCGTCCGACCCGCCTTTCTTTTTCTTTTCGGCCGGCTTTTTTTTCTGCATGCGTGCCATTTCGGCTCCTGAAATATCGAAAGCTCAAAGTTGAACTTCAGTTTTGCTGCACTGCCTGTGAAGTGCCAACCTTTGAGCTTTTCTTTGATTTTTTGGCAGGCCAGGAGGGATTTGAACCCCCAACCACCGGATTTGGAGTCCGACGCTCTGCCGTTAGAGCTACTGGCCTGAATTAATTACGCATGACCTCAATTCGCCGCAAACTTAATTATTTGGTCTCCCGATGCATGGTATGCAGCTGGCAGAAACGGCAGTACTTTTTAAACTCAAGCCTGTCAGGCTTTGTACGCTTGTTCTTCGTGGTGGAATAATTCCGCCGCTTGCATTCCGTGCATGCCAGGTTCACTTTGACTTTCAAGTATCTGCTCCTGATAAATCCAAGTTATTCTATGATTTCACTTACCACGCCGGCGCCCACAGTTCGGCCGCCTTCACGTACTGCAAACCGCAGACCCTCTTCCATGGCAATCGGGGTGATCAGC
>JAWLEU010000083.1:0-9617 GCA_041685965.1 Desulfosalsimonas sp. | reverse complement strand
TTATTGATGTTGCCGCAAGGGTCAGCAAAAGGACCACAGACAGACGTACCGAGGCGAAAAACCTCCATATCCGGTCTGCCGCGGACTCATCGTTGTTTCTGGTTTTCATATGTATTCCTTGAATCCGGATGTTTGTATTTGATTAAATTTATCCTCCCATATCAGATCATATTCCGGCAGGCAAGAAGAACTAGGGCAGAAGAGGCGGGCGGCAGTTATTGACTGTGTGAGATAGTTCGCTTTAATGATCCGTGAAGCTGCAGTCTGAAAAACAACCCAGTCCCTTAGAGCTCTGATTCGTAAGTTCGGTGACGTATTCTCTTGGTCCTATCAAACCAATGAAGGAGGCTTTAACTTAATAAATCCGAAATTCAAATATCGAAATTCGCGCGCGAGCATCCCGTAAGGGATAAACAAATTCAAAATTCCAATAAGGACATAATGTCCGAAACATAGAGAAAACTCCTCTGCTGGCTCAATTCAATTGGTGGAGTTCCGCCGGTTTTGTTTTATATTTTGGTCATTCGTGCTTGTTTCGTGCTTCGTGCTTCGAATTTCGGATTTTTCAGCGTCGCTTCAGATCCCAATAGTGAGCCTGCTGTCGAGATTGTAATGTCACTGTATTTATGGCCGCGTGTACTTAGCGGCTCCGGGTCGGGGTAAAAAACCCGGGCTGAGGGCAGGGCAATCGGACTTTAGCTGAAATTAACACAGGTGTCTGATTTTTTTCCAGTCCAGTCCCAGCAGTCCGGCTGATGCCCTGTCTACTGCCACAGGGTCGTATCCTGCCACGAGCCTGCCCACCGGCGGGTCGCATTTTCTGCCTCCAAGGTGGGATTCAGCCATTCCTACAACTGCATCCACGAGGGTCAGGTCAGCGTTCCTGTACAGATTAAGATCGTAAATTGCATTCTGCAGATCCCTGTGGAAGGCTGCCTTGTTCCATCCGCCCCCCGAGTAATGAGATGGCGGGGCAAAGCCCATCATGTTTTTCATTGTGCCTGTGAACCCCGACAATGTATGGACCTTGAGCACCGGCACAGAGATTATAAACGAGGACAATGCGATTTCCGGCATGTAGAATTCCGGAAACCTTTTACATTCAGGGTTTTCAAGCTTAACAACAGGCTGGTCGTTAAGGTCTGTAAGTCTTACCTGTTTTTGTTCTGCCAGCTCTGTGTATCCCAGAGCTTCAAATATCTGCATTCCCTTGTATGCCGGGTCCCCTGTGCCTTCCGCTATTGTTATGTCCGCATCAGGCGACCAAAGACGTATGTAGTCGATGACCGCCCCGCAGCACACGGGGGCGGTGGTGACAGGATGCGGAGATGCTGTCACCAGGTTCGGCTTTATCAATATCCGCTGCTGGTTTTTTATCGCGCCTGGTGCAGAGATGCGGTCGAATATTTCTGCAACCGAGCCGCCATACGTTGTAAATTCAATTGTTTCTGTCGTCATCAGCTGCTGTTTCCGCTCCGGTTTTCATTTTGTTTCCGCCCTCCGGATTCGGGCCGGATCCTTATGGTTGCGGATTGTTCATTTAAAAGATATTTTTCAGCCATGCGCCCGACATCCCCGGGTGTGATTTTTTCATAATCACTTTTTATGCTGCGGCTCCAGTCAAGCTGGACCGGATGGCGGGCCGCGCCCTTAAGCACGGTGTCGAGCCAGTATTCGTTTGTTCTGAGCTGCTCACGTATGCCTGTCAGGGTCGGTTCCAGAGCCCTTTTTAACTCGTCTTCATCTGTTCCGTTTTCATGCACGTCCGCAGCTATTTCTTTGAAAGCCTCTTGCACGGAATTCATTTCTTCGGGGTCGAGTATGGTGTAACCGGCAAGTATGCCGTAGCCGGGATACGCCCTGCTGGGCCGGTGGAATGCAGACTGTGCATATGATGCTCCCATTTCCTCTCTTATCCTGACGCGCATCCGATCAGACAGGATCCTCGACAGAATAGAAAGGCGCCTGGTTTCTTCAATGTCCCATGTGTCGGTGGTGGGGTAGGCAGTTACCAGCAGCGCCTTGGAGATTCTGGTTGGAACCGAAATTTCCAGTTCCTCTCCTTCGGGAAAATCCGGGGGTCTTATGTCTTTCGGCCTGACTTTTCCCCTTCTTTCAGGAAGGCTTCCAATAAAGCGGCCTGCTTGCTCTATGACCTCTTCTTTGTCCATGTCGCCCACAACCGCGATTTCCATGGGCGCGTTTTCAAGCTCGGGTTTTACCCACTTCTTTATTGCTTCTATTTCGGTGTTTTTTATGTTTTCAAGCGGCGGCAGGCCGAAGCGCGCGTCTCCGCCTGCCAGAAACCGCATGCCCTCGAGTTCGAGTGCCCCCTGCACGGAATGGGAAAGGGAGGCATATCGCTGTTTGAACCTGTTTACCGCGCGGTTCCTTGCTGCCTCACGGAAGGCGGGGTCATTTATCTGTGAGTACAGCAGCTCAAACATCAGCCGGGTTTCTTCCGGCACTGAACTTGCGGATAAAACGAATTTGTCTTCCTCAACATCGAAAGAGATGCTGGTGTCCTTTCCTGCAAGCGCCTGTTTGAGTTCTTCGCGGCCGAGCTGTCCCAGTCCGCTTAAATTAATCACCTCACTTGTCATTTCCGCAAGTGCAGGGTTGTCTTCCGGTTCGGCTGATTCACCGTTTCCGAAGCTGACGGCAGCCAGCAGCTCACTGTCTTTAAAGTCGGTTTTTTTAACCAGAAGGGTGACTCCGTTTTCAAAAATAACCCTGGTTACTCCAAGGTCGTCTATATCCTCCCGGGTCAGGATGTCTGCCTTTCCCGCGGGTGGCAGAAGATATGGAAATTCAACCAGCCTGCCTTCTTCCGGTTTTTCAACGGATTTTTTGCGGCTTTGTGCGTATGCGTCCCTGATTTTTTTTTCCGGGCTGCGTTTTGTGCCTGAAAGATCCGCGGTTCCTGTCACCAGCAGCAGCCTGTGATCCGGTGACCATTCTTTTTTAAAAGCTTTATGCAGGACCCCGGGGGTAGCGGCATCCACGGCAGGCTGCAAAAGCTCCAGTTCCTGTTGCGGGGATTGGAATACCCTGTCCTCGCCGAGTGTTTTGATGATCTCTCTTGATATGTTTCCGCTTTCACGGGTGTCTGCCTTTTTTGCCTTTTGTTCCAGCCGGGTGGTGTATTCCTTTTTCACCCGCCTGACTTCTGATTTTGTAAAACCGTGTTTAAGTGCTTTGCGAAGGCTTTTTTCAATGGCGGAAAAGGCGGATTCCCAGTCCTCCGGATCGCAGTCTGCAGCAATCTCCGAGGATTTGACAAACCTCAGGTAGTGGCCGGATGAAATCCGCGCATCAGTAAAAGGGGTTCCGGGTTCATCGAGCATGGAATTGAGGCGGTTCTGGACTATTTCTCCCGCCATTTCAGCGTAGAGCCGCTTTTTCCTGTAGTTGCTGCTGTCTTCGGGTTTGGGCTTTTTTTCCACTGTCTCGATTGCAACCCTGGTACCGCCTGCTTCTGATTCATGATGATAAAAAGGTTTTACCCCTTCATGCTCCACGCCGCCGAAGCCGGGCTCAGCTTTTTGCTCCGCTCTTGGGCTGAGCCCGGAGAAACGGTTTTCAATAAGGTTTTCCGCTGTCTGCACGTCAAAATCCCCTGCCATAACAAGGGTCAGCCTTTCAGGCCTGTACCAGGTGTCATAGAAGGTTTTCAGATCCCCGCTGTCGGTGTTTTTTATCACCTGTTTTGTTCCTATGGGCATTCTTTCCGATATTCTGGCTTCAGGCAGCTCGAATTTCAGAGTTTTTTTAAATGTCCTGTAATCAGGAGAATCCCGTGTTCTTTTTTCAGCCAGTATCACGGAGCGCTCTTTTACCACCTCTTTTTGCTCAAGAATGGCTTTGGCGGCAAAGTCATGCATTACAAGCATTGCTTCCTCCAGGGAATCCTTGTTTCCCTGCGGAAGATCCAGGTCGTAGACTGTCTGGTAAAAACCTGTGCGGCCGTTTACATCAGGGCCGAAGTCCATGCCTATGCGCTGGAAGTACTTTATGAGTTCGCCCGGAGGGAAATTTTTTGTGCCGGAAAACAGCATGTGTTCAAGGAAATGAGCCATGCCGCGCTGATCCTGGTTTTCGTGAAAAGACCCGGCCTCTGTGACCAGGTGCATCCTGACCCTGTTTTCAGGTTTTGTGTTTTTAATTATTACATACCTGAAACCGTTTTCCAAAGAGCCGAAAACGGCATCCGGATCAGGGTCAAGGTCGCTTTTTTCGTGGGGCCACAAAAGAGTCTCACCGCTTTGCCGCTGTTGGTTCTCTGCATCGCCTTTCTGTTTTGCAAGGCATGCCCCGGTGGTCAAAAGGCAGACAGCCGGGACAAAAACAGCGAAAGTGATCAGGATTTTAATTAAAAGCAGAAATTTTGGTTTCAATGGCAGTATCCGTATAATTTTGTTTAAAAATTTCTCCATAACCGTGCCGGTTCATAATCCGGCCGGAACTATAATCTATAATATCGACTTTTCAGGCCGTCAACCAGAAGATTCACCGCAGCAATATTTCAGGTTGAACCCCGGGGGACACTGTGATATTGAGCGAGCAACTTTCGATATTTGCCGGTTTTTGTTCTTGCCGCACCGAATTCTGACAACAACAGGTAGATGTTTCCATGGAATATTTCATTCTGATTGCCGGGTTTACAATCGGCTTTTACATGGCCTGGAACATAGGGGCAAACGATGTTGCCAATTCCATGGCCTCGGCCGTGGGTTCCAAGGCCATAACCCTGCGTCAGGCAATATTTATAGCAGGCATATTAAACATCGTGGGTGCTGCTTTTATAGGTTCCCACGTCACTGATACTATCCGCAAGGGCATAGTCTCCCCCCAGGTGCTGGAAGATCCCCAGATTGCCCTCGCAGGGGCTTTGTCCGCCCTGCTTGCAGCCGCCCTGTGGGTTTCATTTGCCACGTGGAAGTCACTGCCGGTTTCCACCACCCATTCCATCGTGGGTTCAATGATAGGCTTCGGTTTGGTCACCGGCGGCTTTTCGGTTATCAACTGGGCCGGTCTTGTTGCTGTTGTTTCAAGCTGGGTAATCTCTCCTGTATTTGCAATGGTGATTTCCTTTATAATGTTTAAGCTAATAGTAAGGGTGGTTCTGTCCAGGCCGGATCCGGTGGCGGTCTCGTTCAGGCTGGCGCCTTTTTTTATAGGCCTGGCTGTTTTTGTAATCGTCATGTCCTTTGTGTTCAAGACACCCATGGGCAAGCAGCTTGACCTGGGCACCCCTGTCGTGCTTTTGCTTTCTTTGGTGCTGGCCTGCGTGCTCGGGTTTGCGGGGAAAAAGGTCCTTCTGATTTTTAAAAACGTGCGAACAGGAGAAGAGGGGGCCGAAGGGGTTTTCCGGCGCATCCAGATTGGAACTTCCTGTTACGTCGCCCTGGCTCAGGGTGCAAATGACGTTGCAAACGCAATCGGCCCGCTGGCGTTGATTTATTTTCTCGTCAAGACGGGTGAGGCCGGCACACAGGTGCCGGTGCCTTTTGTGCTTCTGCTTTTCGGCGGAGTGGGGATTGCCGTCGGAATTGCCATGGGAGGTGCCAGGGTTATTGAGACAGTGGGTGAAAGGATCACCACTCTCAGCAATACCCGCGGATTTGCGGTGGATTTTGCTGCAGCCACAACTGTTTTGATGGCTTCGAAAATGGGTCTGCCTGTGTCAACCACTCATGCGGCTGTTGGCGGAGTTATGGGAGTGGGGCTTGCAAGGGGGCTGGAGGCTGTTAATTTTGGAGTTATATTCAGGATTATGCTATACTGGGTGTTAACTGTCCCCATGGCTGCGGCCACCAGCATGGTAATTTTCAAAATCATTGACATCATAATGTAATTAATTCTTCCAAGGAGGCGGTTAATGCGTATCCCGTTTTTTTCCATGTTTGTCACATCCCCCTTTGACGCATTGCAGGAGCATGCCGAAAAGGTCAAGGAGTGCGCGTGGGCTTTCCAGCAGGCCATGGAGTGTTATGCCTCCTCCAGGTGCGAGGTTTTCGAGGAACACCGTCAGGAAGTAATCCGGCTGGAGCATGATGCAGATGCCATCAAGCGCCGCATCCGGGGCCACCTGCCCAAGGGAGTTATGCTGCCGGTTGAAAAATTCCAGCTTTTTCAATATTTAAGGGAACAAGACAAGGTGCTCGATTCGGTTCAGGAAGCCCTGAACTGGCTTTCCCACAGGTCGGATCAGACGATTCCCGAGACACTGGAACGCGACTTTTTCCTTCTGGTGGATGCCGCCATTGAACCTACCGAGGAGTTAAGCCGCATGGTCGGCGAGGCCAGAAACTATTTCAGGAATTTTTCCGAAAAGCAGAGGAAAAAGGTCAAGGGGATAATTTCCAATATCCGGCAGATGGAGCATGACGCTGACCAGCGCGAATACGCCCTTATCAGAAAGATTTTTAACAATGAAACCGACTCGGTCTCGATCCTTCACCTTGTGCGTCTTGCTGAAATAATAGGAAGCATTGCGGATCATTCAGAGAATGCCGGTGACATGATGCGGGCCATGGTTGCTAAATAAGCCTCAGCAGGAATTTTAAAAAAAAGCCCACTTTATGTAAAAGATCAAAGCGGCCCAGGCAAGAATGCAGGTCAGGTAGTAATACCAGTTCACGGGCCGTTTTGCCTTGCCGTGCCGATCCACTCCTCCCACTTTTGCTTTGCATGAAAAGCAGCGTTTTGCATCGATGGGAAGGCTTACAAAGCACTCCGGGCAGCGTTTTACAAGGAAAGTCTGCTGGGGTGCCCGTGGCTTTTTCTTGCCGGTGAAAATAGCCATATTATCCTGATAAATCTGAAAATTTATCTGAGATTTCGATGTCGCCCGCCTGCCGCATTGATTCAACCCACCTGTTTACTGCCTGTCTGCGTTTGCGTTCTGCCAGCCGGGACTCTATTTCCTGTCTCTGGTTTTGAAAATCTGAATCCTGCGGGGTTTTTCTTTCTTTTAGCCGCATTACATAAAACCTGTCGTTTCCCCCGGTCACCACGGAATCAGCAACAGGGTCGTCATCCCGAAGTGAAAATGCTTTTGAGGAAAAAGGCTGGTTTTGCCCGATTTCCGGCACGGGCTGGTTTCGTTTGAAAAAGCCGGTGGTTTTTACCTCGTTTCCGGTTGTTTCTGCTGCATTGCTGAAGCTTTCAGCCGAATCAACCGTCTCCAGGAAGTTTTCAGCAGCCAGCCTGGCGGTTTTCTGCTGCTTTTGGCGCAGAGCGTCTTCGCGAACCTCTTCAATTACGGAGTCGAGCTCGGGGATTCCCGCCTCCTGCTTTTCCAAAGGCTGGATCAGGTAGTATGAGTTTCCGATTTCCCTTACTTCACTTATTTCACCCATGGGGAGCGAAAAAGCAGCCTCTGCGAAATCATCTGCCCCTTCCATGCCTTCAGGCCCCGAGTTCCTGGTGAAAAAATCCGTTGTTCCAAGTTCCAGGTCCTTGTCTTCGGCATTTTTTACAAGGTCCTCTCCTTCAAAAGAGATGTCGTAGACGGAAAAAGCCTCTTCATATGCAATATCCCTTGCTTTCTGAAGGGCCAGTTTATCCTTTATTTTTCTTTCAACCTTTTCCAGCGGCTTTGTTGATTCATCCGTGCGGTCATCGACCTTGATCAAATGCCATCCGAACCTGGTGCGAACGGGCTCGCTTATCTCTCCCGGATCCAGGGAAAAGGCCTTTTCTGAAAATTCCTTTACAGTATCGTCTTTTTCCAGTTCTCCCAGATACCCGCCTTCTTCAGCAGTGGGGTCCTCGGAAAACCGCCGGGCGAGCTCTGCGAAATCTTCGCCTGATTCGGCCTTTTGCCTTATTGCGGAGGCTTTTTCGCGTATCTCCGTTTCCGTCTCGGCATCAGCGTCCTGCGGCACTCTTAATAGGATATGGCGGGCCTCCACGGTTTCGGGTTCTTTAAATTCAGAACGGTGGGAATCATAATAATCCTTGATTTCCGTTTCGCTTACCTCCACTTCGTCTTTGTAATCCCCGGGGGTGAAGCGGATGTAGCGGGCCTTGATTTTCGGCGGGGTCTTGTAGTCTTCCTTGTTTTGCTCAAAATAGTTTTCTGCTTCCTGATCAGAGATGTCCACATCAGAAAATTCGCCGGGGGAAAACACTGCATATTCGATATTTACTTCCGTGTTTTCCCAGTCATACCAGGCCCGGGCCTCGGCCTTTGATACCGGAACGGAGCTGCCCACCAGATCCCTTATGATTTCGGTGAGCATTTCTTCTTTCTGCATTGCCTCGAAGGCTTCGGGCGAAAGGCGGTTCTGGCTGAGTACCCTCCTGTAGAGGTCAGGGTCGAAGCGGCCGTTGTTTTGAAAGGCCGGGATCCTTGTAAGCCAGTTTGCCAGTACTTCATCTGACATGCTTATGTGGTTTTCTTCTGCCGCCTGAATTATAAGGTGCTTTTCAATCAGCCGGTCCAGTGCCTGCTGCTCTATATTCAGGGAGTCGAGAAGCTCCCGGTCGAGCCGGTCGCCAAAGCGCTGTTCAAGGTTCTGCACAATTCTGTCGTATGTGCGCTGGTATTCTTCCGTGGTAATGGGCGTGCCGTTGACTGTGGCCACTTCAGTATCCCTTTGTGAGTAAAAACTGCCGGCACCCATGAAAACGAAGGCCAGCACTATAAGCCCCAAAAGAATCTTGATCATCCAGGAACCGGCGCTTTTGCGCATTGCACTGAGCATAAATATCCTTTTCTGTGATATGGTGGTTTAACTGTGGCATACTATTTGGAAACCCCGGTTTTGTCAAGATTCCGGATGCGTAAAATTTCGGGTAAATTAAATATGACGCTTTCAGCCCTGATTTTTATGGTGTGGCTCGCGCCTGTGTGGTATAAAACGGCATAAACCCCTTAGGTTATCTATAAGTCATGGAAAATTTCCCCCGTCCGGCACAAAGCCCGGAACCCGACAAGATAGCAGAAAAACAGAATTTTCTGCTCTCAACCCGGCCCTTTAATCTGCTGCCTGAATCAGAGGTAGAAACAGTTGCAGCCAATCTCACAGAGCAGAGTTATCCCGAAGGCGCCACTGTTTTTGTCCAGGAAGAAACCGTATTGCCCCATGTTCTTATTCTGCGGACCGGTTTTATGGAACGTGTCATAAGGAGAAACTCTGAGCCGGCAGCAGAAGAGGTACTGGAGCCCGGCGCTGTATACGGCGGAATTTCCCTGCTGTTTAACCACGGCATATCCACCAGCACGGTGCGCTGCGTAAGTCCGGCATCAGCCTATTGCCTTGACAGGGAAAATTTTCTTCGCCTGTGTGCAAAGCACCCCGGTTTTGCAAGGCATTTTTCACGTGCCATGGAAGCTTCGAGACAGACTGCGTCAAGCGCCGATTTGGCTGCTGATGAAGCCGCCAGGGAGATGCCGGCAGGCGCCTTCCCTGACAAGACACCGGGGGAAATCGCAAAGACCTTTCCCACCTGCAGTGCGGGTAAAAGCATAAGGGAAGCCGCCGAAATTCTTACAGCCAGCGCAAAGAGCGCCCTGCTGGTCCTGGATGAAAATTCCATGCCTGCAGGAATTATTACAGACGAGGATCTGAGGAAAAAGGTTATAGTAGAGGGCAGATCCCCGGAAC
>JAWLEU010000082.1:0-9800 GCA_041685965.1 Desulfosalsimonas sp. | reverse complement strand
ACCCGGTTGACATCGGCCTGGGTAATTTCGCTGCCCTTGATGGCAATCACACCGTGGCTGTTGAATCCGGTAATATGACCGCCGGCAATACCGGCATAAACTGAGGATATTTCACATCCCGCCATTAGCTCTGCGTCCTGTACGGCCTTTTTGATGGAATCGACAGTTGAGTCTATGTTGACCACAACCCCTTTGCGCAGCCCGATTGAAGGGTGGCTTCCTATGCCTATGATATTTACATTCCCGCCGGACACTTCGGCAACCACCGTACATATCTTGGTTGTACCTATATCCAGGCCTACGACTATTTCCTCCTGATCTTTCACCTCAGGCCTCCTTTTGCCGCTTGGTTAAATCCTTTTTCGCCTCCGCAGGCTTTGCCACTATCCTGTCCGGATACCTCAGATCAATTTCCTCGAATCGGGAAGAAGCCCCCCTGCGCTCCAGATATGAAAAGATTTTTGACAAACGCCGGTACTTGTTTTCATATCCGCCAAAACCCATGTATATTTTTTCTGCAGGGAAATCTTCGGTTATCACTGTCAAACCTAGTTCACGATCCACTTCTATGCGCTGAACCCTTTCTGCCGGAAGCACGCTTCCAGAGCCCCTCCCCCGGTTGAGCACCGACATCACGGAGTCTGCCACCCTTGTTTCGACGGTGCCTCCTTCTTCCCAGTCCCTGTATTTTGCTCCTGTAATCAAGGGAAGTTCCCCGGACTCCCCGCTGCCTGCCTCCTTGAAAATTTCGCCGGACGAATTCACCAGAAACCGACTGCCCAGCTCGATAACCGCCACCGGCCTGTGCTCAGTAACGCTTATTGCAAAAGCATCAGGCAGATCTCTTCTGATCTCGGCCTCAGCAACCCACGGCAGGGCAAGAAGCCGTTTTCTGGCTGTGTTCAAATTTACAGAAAGTATGTTTACTCCTTTTGATATCTTTGCGGCCTCCAGGATCTGCTTTTGGCCGAGCCTTTCAGCTCCTTTGATATCAACGGATTCAGCCCTGAAATAACTGCAGCCGGTCAGCCAGTCATAGCCTGATACAAACACCAGGCCCATGACCGCAATTGCTGCGGCAACTGAAAGTCCCTTCAAAAGGGTCACAGGCCATTCGCCCGAAAAAGGCCGGGTTTGAACTGCTGTGTTGCTGTAACGGTTTTCCGGCTGCCGTTTACTATTCATATTATGACTCACCCACTGTTACTATCTCTGGTTCAAGCTCCACTCCGTGTGACATAAGTACCTTTTCCCTGACCTTTTCCATGAGACGCAGAATGTCTGCAGCATCTGCACTGCCAAGATTTACAATAAAATTGGCGTGGATCTCAGAAACCTGTGCATCTCCTATCCTCATGCCCTTTAACCCGGCCTGATCAATTAATCTTCCGGCAGGCATGTCCGGGGACGGGTTTTTAAACGCGCATCCCGCGGAAAACCCGGCCGGCTGGCTTTGCCTTCGAAACTCCCGAATCCTGCGGGCCTCGGCTTCCTGCGCCCTGCCGTCGGCGGATGAAAGCCCGAACCAGCCGGCAAGTACAATCGGTTCGCGGCCGCTTTCTTCGACCATGGAGGAATCCCAGTCCAGGCGCCTGTATCTGAACGAAAGCGATTCAGCAGGTATGGTCCCTGTTTCGTCAGGCACTTTCAGTACATCTATTGCCGCCAGCACCGATTCCATTGATCCCTGGCCGGTGCCGGCGTTCATGACCACAGCACCTCCCACTGTGCCCGGGATCCCGACAGCAAAGTTCATCCCGCCCAGATTGTTTTCCAGCGCATACCTGCACAGGGCACTCAAACCTGCGCCCGCCCCCGCGTGGACCAACGACCTGTCTGTGTTTGATTCAACGGTTTCTATTCCTGAAAACCCCTTTTCCAGGGAAATCACAACCCCTCTGATTCCCTTGTCCTTTACCAGCAGGTTGGTTCCGCCCCCGAGGACGAACCAGTCAACCCCGGCTCCTTCCAGCATCCTGACCAGATCCTTGAGCTCTCTTATATCCGCTGGCATGGCCATGGCATCCGCAGGCCCTCCCACCCTGAAATAAGTGTGACGGGCCATGGGAACGTCAAAGCGGATTCTTTCACCGAGTTTTTCGGCAAGCTTTTCTTTAAGTTCGCTTTTTAACAAACCTGATTCTCCGTTGATAAAAAACGGATTTACTTTCTGCTGAGCCGCTCGCACAGAGCATCTCCAACCTGCCAGACATTTCCCGCACCCAGGGTCAAAACTATATCTCCCTGCTCCAGGATCTTCTCCAGCTCATCCAGGGCGCCCTCCATGTGATCGGCCGCATACGCGCGCTTATGGCCGTGTGCGCATATGGCCCTGCAAAGCTCATTATGGTCAACCCCCTTGATTTCTGGTTCGTTTGCAGCATACACGGGCATCACAAGAAGGACGTCAGATTGATAAAAAGACCTTGCAAACCCGTCAAACAGGGCTTTGGTCCTGCTGTAGCGGTGGGGCTGGAATACAACCACCAGCCGCCTGTCAGGCCAGCTTGTCTTAATAGCCTCCAGGGTGGTCTTTATTTCCGTGGGATGATGGCCGTAGTCGTCTATAATCTTTATTCCACCAGTCTCTGATCTTTCTTCCAGGCGCCGCTGTACACCTTCCAGGCTTTCAAGGGATGCGCGGATTGTTTCAAACTGAATTTCCAGTTCATGGCCCACTGCAATTGCCGCCAGTGCGTTTGCAACATTGTGCCTGCCAGGAAGGTTCAAACTCACATCTCCCAGATGCACGCCCTGGTGATAGACTGAAAAACCGCTTTTTGCACCCCGGAAAACCAAAGCAGATGCCTGAAAATCGGCCTGGGCTGAAAGGCCGTAGGTGATGCAGCGTTTTTTTATCTCAGGGATCAGGTCCTGCACGTGTTCGTTGTCCAGGCACAAAACAGCCAGGCCGTAAAACGGCAGCCTGTCTATAAACTCAAGGAACACCTGCTTTATCTGCTCAAGATCGCGATAGAAATCAAGATGCTCAAGATCAATATTCGTGACCACAGAAATGGTGGGTGAAAACTTGAGAAACGATCCGTCGCTTTCATCCGCCTCTGCCACTATAAAATCGCCCCTGCCCAGAACCGCGTTGCTGCCGATGCTTTTTAGCTTTCCTCCTATAACAACCGTGGGGTCCATCCCTCCGGCCTCAAGCACTGCGGCCATCATTGAAGTAGTGGAGGTCTTTCCGTGAGCCCCGGCAACCGCCACGCTGTATTTAAGGCGCATGAGCTCGGCAAGCATCTCCGCTCTCGGGATCACAGGCACGGATGCTGCCAGTGCTGCGCTGACCTCTGCATTGTCTTGGTTAATGGCAGATGACGTAACCACAACATCTGCATCCTCGATATTTTCAGGGCTGTGGCCGACAAATATTTTTCCGCCAAGGCCCTGCAGTCGTCTGGTGATATCGGATTCTGAAATGTCAGAGCCTGATACCCGGTAGCCCAGGTTTAGCAGCAGTTCGGCAATTCCGCTCATGCCTATGCCGCCGATGCCCACGAAATGTATATGATACTGCTTTCGATACATGCTACCTCCTGCCGGGCTTTTTCTGCCGCTGCTTTTCCGTCACTAAAGCCGCTATTTCATCGACAATCAAAGAGGCTGAATCAGCACGGCCTGCATTTTCCGCGGCGGCGCGAAACCTTTCAAACGAGGCCTCATCCTCCCGGTAATACTGCAGGCGCCGTGCAAGCTCCCGTCCGGTTAATTCCTTCTCGTATATAATCTCTGCAGCCCCTGCGGACTCCAGTGCTTCGGCATTTGCTGCCTGGTGGTCGTCTGCCGCATGTGGAAAAGGTACAAAAATCGCCGGAAGCCCGACTGCAGCGATTTCAGCCACCGTTGATGCCCCGGCCCTGCATACTGCCAGGTCTGCCTGCTTATAAACACTTTCCATATCGTTAAAAAAAGCAGACACTGTGGCCTCCACTCCCATGGATTCGTAGGCCTGCCGCACTGTTTTTTCATCCAGGGTGCCTGTCTGATGTATGACCCTGAAATCCTGCGGATTTTTTATATGCGAAAAAGCTCCGGTCATTGCGGTGTTTATGCCGTGTGCGCCCTGGCTGCCACCCAGGACAAGCACGGTGAACTGATCCTCAGGTTTTTTTTCCCCGGCCTGCATCCTGATCTTTGCGCATCTGCGGATTTCACTGCGTACCGGATTTCCTGTATACACTATTTTTCCTGGATTGCTGCCGATATCGGTGTCCTTAAAAGACACAAACACTAGTTCCGCAAACCTGCCAAGCCAGCGGTTAGTCATTCCGGGAATCCGGTTCTGCTCATGGATAAACCCGGGTATCCCCGCCAGGGAAGCCGCAATCAGCACCGGTGCAGAGGAGTAAGCTCCCATGCCCAGCACCGCATCAGCGCGAAAGCTTTTCAAAAGCCGCAGGGACTGAAAAAGTCCCCTGGGCAGAACCGTCAACGCCCCCATCTTTTTCAAAAGACCCATTCCCTTGAAACCGGAGGCAGATATTTCCGAGGTTTCAAAGGATCTGTCAGCCAGTACGGTCCGCTCCACAGGCCTCCCGGTGGTTATGAAAAGAACCCTGGATTCGAAAGAACGCTTCATCAACTCGTCTGCCACCGCTATACCAGGAAACAGGTGGCCGCCGGTTCCGGCTCCCGCAATCACAAGACGCAGACCGGAAGCCTCGGGATTAAGAGGGCTTTTGGCTTTTGCCATGTCTGTGTCTTTACCTCCGGCTGAGTTCATTTTTCCCTCGCGGTGGCGATATTCATAAGGATGCCTATACATGCAAGGTTAAAAACCAGAGATGAACCTCCATAGCTCAAAAACGGAAGCGTCAGCCCCTTGGTCGGCAGCAGGCTGAGGTTGACGCCCATGTTTACGACCGCATGCAGACCAATAGCCGCAGTGATACCGAATGCGAGCAGCGAGCCGAAACAGTCCGGGGCATCAGCCGAAATCTTCATTCCGCGCAGCAGAATAGCCATGTATAGCCCCACAACCATTAAAACCCATATAAGGCCGCCTTCTTCGCCGATCACCGAAAAAATGAAATCCGTGTGGGGTGTCGGCAGATAAAACAGCTTTTGAAAACCTTCGCCGAAGCCTTTGCCGAAAATCCCCCCCGAGCCGAATGCCATCAGAGAGTGTATTATCTGGTAGCCGTCATCCTGTGGTACTTTCCACGGATCGAGAAAAGTCATGTAGCGCCTTATCCTGTAGTCCGCGGAAAACAGCAGCCAGAGAGCAGCCGGCATTATAATGATGACCGCGGATGCCAGGTGCTTGAGCGGAACTCTGCCTGCAAACATTATAATCCATGCCAGTATCCACAGCAGTGCCACGGTTCCGAAATCCGGCTGCAGAAGTATGAGAACCGTAAACACGCAGAGCACCAGAAAATGGGGGAGAAAACCTATTGAAGGCTCCGAGACCCTTTCCTGCTTTTTGGAAAGCGAATACGCCATGAACACGATCAGCGCCAGCCTTGCAAATTCAGCCGGCTGAAACTGCAATCCGGCAATCCGCAGCCACCGGGTGGCCCCGCCTGCCGAATGACCGGCGTCCGTAAACAGCACGGCCGATAGCATTACAACTGCAGCCAGCAGCATAAAATAGCTCAATTTCCGATAGATACTGTAAGGGACGAAAGACAACACCAGCATTGCGCAAAACCCAAGGGCCAGGTTTACCAGCTGCCTTGAAAAAAAATGGTACTCGTCTCCGTACAGCCTCAGGGCAAGCTCGCTGCTGGCGCTGTAAACCATTGCAGCCCCGATACCGGTCAGAATAAGAACCGCTAAAAGAAGCACAGGATCCGGACAGCCTGTTTTCATGTTATTTTTTTCCATGCTGTTTTCCATCACCGTCGCTTCCCAGGCTCAGGACAGCCCGCTGAAAATCCTCGCCTCTGAGGGCATAGCTTTCATACATGTCAAAACTCGCACAGGCCGGAGAAAGCAGCACCGTGCCTTTTTCAGACGCAAGCCCGCCGGCTTCTGCAACAGCCTCATCCATGGATAAAGCACGCCTGGTTTCAACAATGCCGCCCAGCTCTCTGGATATGGTATCCGCCGCCTCGCCCATCACAACCAGGGCCTTTGCATGCCGCCTGATTGTTTCAGCAAGACCTCCGTAGCCTCCGCCCTTGTCCCTGCCGCCGAGTATGAGAACAACCGGCGGATCCATTGCCTCCAAAGCCCTTGCCACGGCGTCCACGTTTGTGGCCTTGGAGTCGTCGTAATAATTGACTCCGTTTATACAAGCCACCCACTGCATCCTGTGGGGATCAGGGTTAAAATCACGGAGGCCGTCACTAACACCTTTGAGGTTCGCACCTGCTGCAAGGGCGGCAAGGGCTGCAGCAGCCGTGTTTTCCAGATTATGCCTGCCCGGCAGAAAGACATCGCTGCCTGCTATAACTGCCTTTCCTGCATCCGGGGTGCAGATGTTTATCATGCTTCCGTCGATCCATGCCCTGCACTCACCCCCGGCATCCGAGTTAAAAAGACACCTGCGGGAGTTTATGTTTTCAGTGAGCTCCATTACCAGAGGATCTGCAGCATTGAGCACCGCAGTGTCCCTGCCGGTCTGTTCTGAAAAAAGTTTTGCCTTGGATTCGCCGTATGCACGCAGATCCGGATACCTGTCGAGGTGATCAGCAGTTATGTTTAACAGCACCCCCACCTCAGGGTGAAACGTCTCGGCTGTGTCGAGCTGAAAACTGCTGATTTCCGCAACAACAACATCCGCGTCTTGTGCGCCGTCTGCGTATGATATCAGCGGCGTGCCCAGGTTTCCGCCCACAAACGCTGACCGCCCTGATTTTTCAAGCATCAGCCCGATCAGCCGGGTGACCGTGGATTTGCCGTTGGTTCCTGTTACCGCAACCACCGGTGTGGTTATAAACCTTGCCGCCAGCTCGATTTCACCTGTTACCGGCACCCCGGCCATGCGGGCCGCTCTTACCGGTTCTATGTCATGGGGCACTCCCGGGCTTAAAACTATTAAATCCGCATTTTCAAACACATCCGGCCCGTGCCGGCCGAGCTCCACGCGCACGCCCGCCTGCCTGAGGGCCCCGGGGACATCGCCCAGGCTTTGTTCAGGCGCGCTGTCTGAAACCGTCACCACCGCCCCCCGGTGCAGCAGAAACCCTGCAAGCGCCTGTCCTGTTTTTCCCAGGCCGACCACTGTGATATGCTTGCCGGCAAGTTCCATTAAAGGAAAACTCCTGGTTTCGGATGTCGGATTTCGTGTTTCAAATTTTTCATTTCTGCTACCGAAGTTTAAGTGTACTGATTGCCACCAGGGCAAGCATGATTGCAATCAACCAGAAACGCACAATCACCTTGGGCTCTGCCCAGCCCTTGAGCTCGAAATGGTGATGCAGCGGTGCCATTTTAAAAATCCGCCTGCCCCCGGTAATCTTGAAATAACCAACCTGGAACATCACTGAAAGGGCTTCCACAACGAAAACCCCTCCGACGATTACCATCAGGATTTCCTGCTTTGTAATAACCGCCACCGCCCCGAGTGTCGCACCCAGGGGCAGTGAGCCAACGTCGCCCATGAAAACCTCGGCCGGATAGGTGTTGAACCACAGAAATCCCAGCCCCGCCCCTGCCAGGGCCCCGCACAGGATGGTCACCTCCCCGCAGCCTGATACATAATTGATCTGGAGGTAGTCGGATATATGAACATGACCCGCCACGTAAGCAAAAAGCATGTATGTGGCAGAAGCAATAACCACCGGCCCGATTGCCAGTCCGTCGAGCCCGTCAGTGAGATTGACCGCATTTGAGGTTCCCACGATAACCAGCACCACCAGGACTATATAACCGGCGCCCAGGTCAGGTTCAGCACCCTTGAAAAACGGTATCGTGATACTGCTGGAAAAATCCGGATTTATGTAGAGCACAACACCGGCCACCCCAGCCGCAAGAATCTGCATGGAAAATTTTTCCCATGCCTTAAGGCCCCGGTTTCGCTTCTGGATCTGCTTCATGTAATCATCTGCAAATCCTATTAAAAAATAGCTCACAAGAATGAAAATCACGATCCAGGCGTAATGGTTGCCCAGATCCACCCACAGCAGGGTTGAAATCAGCACTGCCGGCAGAATCAGGACTCCTCCCATGGTGGGGGTCCCTGCCTTGTCCCTGTGAGAGTCCGGACCCAGGCGGCGTATGTATTGGCCTATCTGCTTTTCCCTTAGCTTTTCGATTACCCAGGGACCCAGCACAAAACAGATGAGAAAAGCCGTCAGCCCTGCATAAATCGTTCTGAACGTGATATAGCGAAACACGTTGAACGCTGATATCTCGGTGTGCAGGGAGTATAACAGGTGATAAATCATTCCCGCTCTGTCTCCCGGCCTTCCGGATCCGTGGCATGGGTGCTTGCATCCGCAGTTAGCCTGGCTACGATTTCATCCATTCCCGTGCTCCTGGACCCCTTGATAAGTATCCAGTCCCCTGGTTTAAGCCATTGTTCCAGGTCTTTTATGATGTCTTCCTTTGCGCCCACAAACACATCCCCCCCCTTCATACCGGCACACCTGGCACCATATGCCACCCTGGAGGCAAATTCGCCCGCAAGGTACAGCCGGTTGATGCCTGCGCCCGCGGCCAGCCTGCCTATATCCTCGTGCATATCCTCCGCAGCGTCGCCCAGTTCCAGCATGTCCCCGGCCACCAATATGCCGCGTTTTCTGTCGCTCAATGCGGCAAGGGATGCTATGGCCGTTTTCATGGAGCCGGGATTGGCATTATATGTATCGTCTATTATGTAGGCGCCGGTGCCTGTCCTGTAGACCGCCATCCTTCCGGAAACCGGCCGGAATTCGGCCAGCCCCGCGCTGATGTCGACGGCTGAAACTCCCATGAGATAACCCACTGCAGCCGCTGCCAGGGCATTGTAGACCATGAAGCGCCACCTGACATGCAGGGTAACGCTCACGGATTCCCCGGGAAGTAAGAGTTTAAAGCAAATCCCGTTTTCGCGCTGTTCAATATCTTCAGCGCGGATTTCCGCCGTGCTGCCGAGGCCATAGAATACCACCCTGCGGTCCGTGCGGGATGCAAGCCATTGACCGTAATCATCATCAGCATTGATCACGGCAGTTCCTTCGGGATTGATGTTCTGCAAAATTTCCGCCTTGGCTTCCGCCACGGCGTCAATACTGCCGAGCCCTGCAAGATGAGCCGGGCCGATATTGGTTATCACGCCGATATCAGGCCTGCAGATGGCCGAAAGCCTGTGGATTTCCCCGGGGTTATTCATACCCAGTTCCACCACAGCAGCCTGGTGCTCAGAATTAAGCTGCAGAAGAGTAAGGGGCAGTCCGATCTCGTTATTGAAATTTCCCGGTGTTGCCAGCACATTATAATTACGGCCAAGAACCGAGGCAGCCATTTCCTTGGTGGTGGTCTTTCCGTTGGAACCCGTTACCGCGGCCACGGCAATTCCCGCCCGGTTCCGCTGGTATGCCGCCATGGCTCCCAGCGCACTTACAGTGTCATTTACTGCTATGCATGCCACTTTTCCGGTCCTCCATTGCGAAATAGGAAGCGTATTCACCCTGTTTTCATGAACAATGACGCATCTGACCCCTTCGGCCCCCACATTCGGGAGAAAATCATGACCGTCGTAGCGCTGCCCGGGTATAGCCACGAAAATCTCGTCCGGACCGATTTTTCTCGAGTCAATAGCAACACCCGAAAAAACTCCTCCGTCCGCGGCAGCAAGCAACCGTCCGCCGGTTGCTTCCAGCACGTCATCAATGGTCCACGGTATGGGTTTTGTCATT
>JAWLEU010000081.1:0-9808 GCA_041685965.1 Desulfosalsimonas sp. | reverse complement strand
CGGTCCATGGGTCCCGGAATGATGGGCGGATGGGGAATCATGGGATGGTTCGGAGGCATCTTTATGCTCGTGGTATGGGTTCTTGTAATTGTGGGACTGATATTTCTTATCAAATGGCTGGTCCAGTCCACCAGGACAGAGCCCGGCGCTCCCCGCGGCGATTCTTCAGGCGCACTTAATATTCTCAGGGAACGCTACGCCAGGGGGGAAATTGACAAGACCGAGTTTGAGGAAAAGAAAAAGGACCTTCTTTCATAAAGCCCGGATGAGAATTGTTCAGTCTACTGGCGCTGAACTATAAAGGAGATAACCCTGTTTCCCTCGACCTCCTTTACAGTGACCACGTATTTGCCGACAACTATCTGCTCCTGTTCCCGCGGGATCCGGCCTATCTGCTCGAGGATATAACCGGTAAAGGTTTCGTACGAAGAAGACTCGGGTATATTCATGCGCAGCCGTTCATTTACCGTCTTTATGTCAGCGGAACCCAGCACCAGCCATTCCCTGTCGCGAATTTTCACAACCGACGGCTTTACAATATCAGTTTCGTCAACAATATCTCCGACAATGGCTTCGAGCACGTCCTCGAGGGTCACCATGCCCGAGACCTCGCCGTATTCGTTGACAACTATTGCAGCATGCTCCTTTTTGCGCTTGAACTGGTTTAAAAGCTGATCCAGCTTTTTGTGCTCGGGTACGAAATAAGGGGCCCGCATGATTTTTTCAATGTCAACGCCCTCATCAGAGCTTATCTCCTGCTTGAAAAGGTCCTTGACGTTTACTATCCCCACCACGTGATCGATATCTCCTTCTATGACCGGGATACGGGTAAAGCCTGATTGGAGAATCCTTTCAGGGTCAGGGTCATTTTCACGCTCCACCACGAACATGTCAGCGCTCGGGGTCATGATCTGCGAAACGTTTATGTCGTCTAACTTTATAACGTTGTATATGAGCTCGCGCTCCTCGGGATTGATCTGGCCGCCTTCATGTACCACATCAACAAAGGTTATAAGCTCGTCTTCGGTAACAGGAGGCCTGCCGCGGGATGCGCCCGCAAGCCTGGGGATGAAGTTGAGAAGCCAGATGACCGGAAAAAAAAGAAATGAAAGCCAGTAAAGCGGTAATATCACTGACCTGGCAATGGCGGCGTTATGCTGGGCGGCAAGTGTCTTGGGAAAAATCTCTCCGAAAACAAGTATCAGCAGGGTCATTATCCCTGTGGCAATCCCCACGGCATAGCTTGCAATGTACTGTATTGTCACTGCGGTTGCAAGCGAGGATGCGCCTATGTTGACCAGGTTGTTTCCTATCAGTATGGTGGAAAGCAGTCTGTGAGGGTCTTCTTTCATCTGGAAAATCAGCTCGTCTGCACGTCCGCCCGAGTTGGCCATGTATCTGGCCTTGGTCCTGCTTATGGAAAAAAGCGCGGTTTCAGATGATGAAAAAACCCCTGAAAGCACCAAGAGTATGGCGAGTAAAACAAATTGTCCGGTCATGTCTCCTGCTCCTGTGCCTCTTTGCCGGGCACCGGGCTTGATTTGTCAGATTTGAAGTGAAGATCCCTCTGGGGAAACGGAATCCTAATATTGTTTTCCCTGAACTGCTTGTCAATATCAAAGCGCACATCTGTTTCAATCATTAGGAACCAGTCCACGTGCACCCAGAACCGCACCTTGAAAATCAGGGCGCTTTCGCCGAAATCCGTAAAGAGAACTTCCGGATGGGGGCGCCTCAAAACCCTCGGATGCTGGTAAACCACATCTACGAGAATCTGGCGGACCAGATCTATGTCGGATCCATAAGCTACCCCCACCTCCACTGATCGCCTGACACGGGCATCTCTGAAACTCCAGTTTGTAAGGCTCTGACTTATAAAGTCCGAATTGGGGATTATCATGTCCGCGTTGTCAAAGGTAGTAACCCGGGTGGAACGTACGTTGATTTCCTTGACAGTGCCCCAGATTCCGTTGATTTCAATAACGTCGCCCACCTGTATGGGGCGTTCGAACAAAAGTATTATGCCGCTCAAAAAGTTGTTAAAAATATTCTGCAGGCCGAACCCTAGCCCGATGCCCAGGGCGCCGAACACGACTGTCAGGGCAGTTGCACTTATACCCACCACCCTGAGTGCAATCAGGATACCTGTCATCCAAAGCACATAACCGGTGATCCTTACTATTGAGTCCTTTAGTCCCGGCTCAAGGTCTCTGTCCTTTAAAACACGCTCCCGCAGGGCTTCTTTGATTACAACCGAAAGAGTGTAGATCACCAGCAGCACTATAACTGCATAAACAAACCCAATGAGGCTGAGCTGGAAATCTCCGAGGCTGACCTTGTAGTTAATTGCCTGCAAAAGATCCGCCATAAAGCTCGGCGGAGCACCCCAGGCCAGAAAAAGGGCAAAAACAGCCCCTGCCGCACCTGCCACCCTGAAAATACGCACAAGAAGCCAGCGTACGGGATAAGGCTGCCTGCCTGCAATCCCGGCCTCAACCATATCCTCGGAACGCTCCATATGTGCCGGAACATCTGACTCCCGAAGCATGCCCACCAGGATCACGGCCCACAACAGTATTACCCCGGTCTTTGCCAGTCCTTTATACCAATATACTGACAACCCGCCGAATCCCGCCAGCTCTGCTATGATTCCCGGCAGTATCAGGCAGAAACCCCCAATTACAACAGCATGCTTAAACAGCTCAAACCCTGTATGATCTGCATATTCCGAGTGAGGAGCTTCCCGGACAAACAGCCTGAAAAACCAGACCGCCCAGATGAGCAGCAGGAATTCAAAAATCAGCCTCCATACCACCAGGGTAATGCAGTTGTAGCATACAACCCGGCTTATGAAGAAATAGACCGCACCGTAGACCATGATCCCGTAAAACAGCCTGTCAAGGGGGAGATACAGACGGTGAAAGACGACATCCTCAGTCCGCGCCGCAATGATCCGCAAAAAGACCTTCACCCAGCGCACCACCATAACGAGCGTTAGAATACGTATCGCCAGAGGGATCAGAACAAAAAAGGGTGCCATTCGGTACAGCGGCCTGACTGGATAAAAATAAATAAAAGCTATGGCACCGCCCAGAAAAAGCGACTTATGCAGCAGCTTGACAAATATGTACTGCCACGACTTGCCTTCATCGACACAATGCTGCATCCGCCTGCTGCAATACCTTCCCGCAAAGTAAAGCAATGTCCCGGCTGAAAACAAAAAGAAAAGAAATACTGCCAGAAAGGACAGGTACTCATCCTTTGCCATGAAATCCGGCATCCGCCACGCAGTATTAAACAGCCAGTTACGGCTTGTTTCAAGGGCGTCGGCAAGATCTTCGCCCAGCTCGCCATTCCACAAAAAAACAAGAGGACTGGGGCTGTGCTCCAGTATGCTGCTTCTTTTCCTCTCATCGATCTGCGCCTCGATCTTTGCGGAAAGCGACTCTATCTCCGGCAGCAGACTTTTTAATCTTTCCTCGCGGCTGCTGTAAATCTCCAGGAATTGCCCAAGCGTTTTATGCTTTTTTTCCAGAACGGAAATCAGATCTTCAAGCTTTCCGGCAAGCTCACGGTCAGCCGGCACGCTGGGCGGGTGGACTGCAATCTCTGTTTTCTGTCTTTCATAAAACCCGATTTGCTCAGATGTTTTCTCCAGTTCTTCTCCGAGCCTGCCTGCTTCCTCCTGTATACTGTCAATGCGGTCGCGGATGTAGCCCTTAGCAACTGTCTGTCTCACGCGCGCACGTTCAAGCGCATGTATGCCGGTCTCATCCAGCAGAAGCATGTTTGAATGGGCGGAGATCATAAGCTGGATCCGGGATATCCGGCTGTCGAAATTCTTTTGCCCGGCCCTTGCATTTTCGAGCCTGCCGGCAATTGATTCCAGTTTGGCGCTTTCGGTTTCTAAGGCATTTTCAAAGGACTGCTCGAACCTCTGGTAAATACCGGAGCCGCCGGCGCCGGTTTCGCCGGGGGAGACCGGCCCGACCTCCTGTGCCAGCAGGCTTGTTTCAAAGGAAGGGATCAGGGCAAGGAATAAGAAAAAAAACAGACCCCATGAGACACGGCCCTGATACGGTTTTTTAGATGGCTGTGGGGTGCGACTCATTGCCGCCTTTCATTAAAGAGATTCGGATAGAGAAATTAAATCTTTTTTATCACAGAGATATCTCAAATATCAATTTACTTTATCCATATTATCCTGGTATTCAACCGTCTACCCAAAAAACCCTTTACACCTGCCGGCCGGCATAGTAAGCCCTTTTCCACTACAAAAACGGATTTACCCATGCGCTCAATACACCTTATAAAACCCTATTTCTCACAAAGACGCGGGCTCATTTTAATCGGCATCATCTGCCTGATGGTGGTTGATCTGCTACAGCTGTTCATCCCCCGCGTGGTGAAATGGGCCGTGGACGATCTTACCTCCGGCAACGTAGATGCAGCGGGTCTTTTGAGATACGCGGGCATGATAGTTGCCATAGCCGCAGGCATGACAGTGTTGCGCTTTTTCTGGCGCAAGCTGCTAATAGGCACCTCCCGTGTGGTCGAACAGGGCCTTCGAAACCGTATATTTTCTCACATCCAGACACTTTCCGCCTCATATTTTGACAAAACATCCACCGGCGACATCATGGCCCATGCCACAAACGATATCAACAACGTTCGCATGGCAGTGGGAATGGGCATGGTGGCACTTACTGACGCGGTTTTTCTGGGAAGCGCGGCCATCGGGTTCATGGCCTACATAGATGTTAAGCTCACGGCACTGGCGCTTCTGCCCATGCCAGTAATTGCTGTTGTCACACGCATATTCGGGGCGAAAATGCACACACTGTATACCAGGGTCCAGGCCACTTTCTCGGAAATGACAGAAATCGTGCGCGAAAGCTTTGCAGGAATCCGCACCGTAAAGGCCTACAACCTGGAGCCGGCAGAGTTCAACCGCCTCAAGGGCATATCAGATGCCTATATAGCTGACAATTTAAGGCTGGTAAACATAACCGGCTCCTTTTTCCCGCTCATGGTGTTTTTCACCAACCTGAGCATAACCATCGTGGTTTTCTTCGGAGGCAGGCTGACCATAGCCGGACAGACAACCCCTGGCGATTTCGTGGCTTTTATAAGCTATCTCAACATGCTTATGTGGCCCATGATGGCCATGGGATGGCTTACAAACCTTATCCAGCGGGGAAGCGCCTCGCTTGACCGTATTGACAAGATTCTGTCAGCGGAACCTGAAATAAAAGACGCCCCTGATGCCCGGCCCCTTGCCTCAGCAACGGGTGATATTTCATTTTCAGATGTCTCTTTTACCTATCCGGGCGGCAGCGGCCCGGTTATCCAAAACCTTGATCTCGGCGTACCCGCTAAGACTTTTCTGGGAATTGTCGGCCCCCAGGGATCCGGCAAAACCACACTGCTAAATCTTATCTTCCGGCGCTATGACGTATCCGCCGGGGCAATCCGGGTAGACGGACTTGATATCAGGGGGCTGAAGCTCTCCGACCTGCGGGGACAGATCGCCCACGTACCACAGGAACCGTACCTTTTTTCCGGCACCATAAGGGAAAACATAGCATTCGGGAGGCAGGCTGAAGAATCAGAGCTAATCCGGGCGGCAGAGCAGGCTGCTCTTTATGAAACCATCCTGTCGTTTCCCGGGGGATTTGACACCATGGTGGGTGAACGGGGAGTGGTTCTATCCGGCGGGCAGAAGCAGCGGGTATTGCTTGCACGCGCTCTTTTGAGGGATGCACCGATACTTCTGCTCGACGACCCGGTGGGGCAGGTGGACACTGAGACCGCAGCCAGGATCATAGACGTAATAAAGAATCTGGCAGGCAAAAAAACCGTTATGCTGGCCTCCCACCGCATTCCCGCGGTTTCGTTTGCAGACCGCATTATCGTGCTGTCCGAGGGCGCGATAGCAGAGTCAGGCACTCACGGCGAACTTGTGGCAAAAAACGGGTACTACGCCAGAAGCGAATTGCTGCAGCGCTACGAAGAATAAGCCGGAGACACTGATGGCAGAGGGAAACGACATTTTCGCGGAAAAAAAGCTCGGCAAAAGAGCGGACATAGGTCTGCTCAAGCGCATCTATCCGTTTATCTCCCCCTACAGGCTGCTCATGATAACCGCACTGGTTCTAATGGCGGCGGTCACGGTTCTGGAACTTGCGGTACCTTATGTCACCAAGGTGGCAATTGACAATTACATAGTGCCGGAACAAGCCTCTGGCGATTCAATGACCCCCGGCATTGGGGCGGCCGTCCCTGATGAGCAGCAGGATGCCGCAGGCGAGCCGGGCGATACAGAAGAAGACAGAACCGGTGATATCAAGGGGCTGAACAAAGTGGCGCTGGCTCTTCTTATGATAATCTTTCTTAACATGGGTGTAAACTTCGCCCACGTGCTGCTCATGGAATACACTGCCCAGAGTATAATGCACGACCTGCGCC
This sequence comes from Desulfosalsimonas sp., assembly GCA_041685965.1. Lineage (GTDB taxonomy): Bacteria > Desulfobacterota > Desulfobacteria > Desulfobacterales > Desulfosalsimonadaceae > Desulfosalsimonas. The sequence continues at coordinate 3,340 of JAWLEU010000081.1, read as the reverse complement.
TGTCACTGTTTTCCCACATTCAGCGCCTGTCTGTAAGGTTTTTCAACACCAACCCCGTGGGAAGGCTGGTGACCAGGGTTACAAACGATATCCAGAACATGCATGAAATGCTTACCTCGGTGATCATCTTCGTGTTAAAGGATCTGTTCCTGCTGGCCGGAATAACCATTGTACTGTTTGCCATCGACTGGCAGCTCTCGCTTGCAGTCTATGCCATCTTTCCCCTTGTGTTCTACGCCGGCTTTAAATTCGCCGGAACCGCCAGAGAGGCATTTCGGATACTGCGCATCAAGGCTGCGGAAATAAACACCCGGTTTTCGGAGACAATAGGCGGAATCGGCATCATCCAGCTCTTCGGCCAGGAAAGAAACAACTACGAAAATTTCAAAAAAATAAACCATGAAAACTTTCTGGCCGGCATGAAGCAAATCACTGTTTTTGCCCTCTTTATGCCCTTTATAGAGCTAATGAGTTCCGTGGGCCTTGCCATAGTTGTTTTCGCAGGAGGCTCCGGAATACTTGCAGGCAGGATAAGCCTGGGCGAACTGGTGATTTTCATCTCCTATGTCCGAATGTTTTTCAGACCTATCAGGGATATAGCTGAAAAATACAACATCACACAAAACGCCCTGTCTTCGGCTGAAAGGATATTTCTCATCCTGGACGAAGACGATATGCTGCCCGAGCCGGAAAATGGAAGTGCGGCCCCGGTGCCAAAAAAATTTGAACAAGTCTCAGCCAGAAACGTATGGTTCGGTTACTCACCGGACGAGCCGGTTTTAAAGGAAATCGATTTCTCCCTGCCCGCAGGGAGCACCATGGCGGTTGTAGGCCCGACAGGCGCGGGCAAGACTTCGCTGATAAACCTGCTAGTGCGATTCTACGATCCTGACTCAGGGGCCATTTTCATAAACAATACAGACATCCGCAACTTTAAGGCAGCTGATCTGCGCTCAAAAATCGCTCTTGTATCCCAGGACCCGTTTCTGTTTTCAGGCTCGATTCTCAACAATATATTCGGGCAAGAAGAAACCCCGGACCCGGAAACCGTGGAGCGAGTGATAGAGCAGTCCAGAAGCGGCTCCTTTATAAAACGTATGCCCAGCGGCATTGACACCCATCTCACCGAGCAGGGAGCCACCCTTTCATCCGGCCAGAAGCAGCTTATTTCAATAGCCAGGGCGATTGCAGCAGACCCGGAAATGATAATATTCGACGAGGCGACCTCGTATATAGACTCGGAAACCGAGGCAAGCATACAGGAGGCACTGGCCGGACTTATGGAAGGACGCACATCGGTTGTAATAGCCCACAGGCTTTCCACCGCGAAAATCGCTGAAACCATACTGGTCATGAACCGGGGCAGGATCGTGGAGTCAGGATCACACGACGTGCTCATGCAAAATCACGGATTTTACAGAAAAATGGTTGAAGTACAGGGATAAGGTAAAATTGGAAATTCGAAATTCGAAATGCAAAAGCCGGATTTTCAAACCTTTAAAATAATAGAGAAAGAAATCCTTTAAAAATCTGAGGCACGGATTTCAGGTTTCTGTCATTTGAATTTCGACATTCGATATTGTTTCGGATTTCGGATTTCGTGCTTTGAATTTATATTGCAAAAATGTGTTCAAAGAATCGCCTGCCTCCCCCTGATATTTCTTGTCAAAGAAGCAATGAAATGGTATTAGTATTCCTTGCAGGCTTATACGGGCCGTAACCCTTGAATAACATTGACTATCAACCCAAAAGCCAAAGGAGAAGAAACATGGCATACGATGTAAGCAAAATGGCCGACTGGCAGATTTCCGAGGCAGCAGAGCAGAACATGCCCATGCCGGAGGAATGGATGGACAAGCTCGGACTTTCCCGGGAAGAGATGATTCCCATGGGCAGGCTTTCCAAGCTTGACTTTCTCAAGATCATGAACCGCATGCAGGACAAGCCTGACGGAAAGTACATCGAAGTCACCGCCATCACCCCCACCCCACTGGGTGAAGGCAAGAGCACAACTTCGGTTGGCCTCATGGAGGGCCTCGGAAAGCGTGGAAAAAACGTTGGCGGCGCCCTGCGCCAGCCTTCCGGCGGACCGACCATGAACATCAAGGGAAGCGCTGCAGGCGGCGGCAATGCCATACTGATACCCATGACCGAATTCTCCCTTGGTCTTACAGGCGACATCAACGACATCATGAACGCACACAACCTGGCCATGGTCGCCCTGACCGCCAGGATGCAGCACGAGCGCAACTACGGCCCGGAAAAAATCGAAAAACTCTCCGGCATTCCGGCCTTAAACATCGACCCCAACCGCGTGGAGATGAACTGGATCATCGACTACTGCGCCCAGGCGCTGCGCAAGATGGTTATCGGACTCGGCGGCAGGGCCAACGGCTATACCATGGAATCCGGCTTCAACATCGCGGTCAGCTCAGAGTGCATGGCTATCCTGGCCATTGCCAAGGACCTGCCGGATCTGCGGGAAAGATTGAATAACATCACGGTGGGCTTTGACATGTCGGGCAACCGGGTGACAACCGGCGATCTCAGGGTCGGCGGCGCAATGACTGCCTGGATGAGAAACACCATTAACCCCACACTGATGTGCACCGCTGAGTATCAGCCCTGTTTCGTGCACGCCGGCCCGTTTGCAAACATCGCGGTTGGCCAGTCCTCAATCATCGCAGACCGGATGGGCCTCAAGATGTTTGACTACCACGTCACAGAGAGCGGTTTTGCTGCAGACATCGGCTTTGAGAAATTCTGGAACGTCAAGTGCCGCAACTCGGGCTTAAAGCCCCATGTTTCCGTGCTGACAGCCACAATCCGGGCCCTGAAGATGCACGGCGGCGGACCCAGGGTTGTTCCGGGACGTCCGCTTCCCGAGGAATACACCAAGGAAAACCTGGACCTGCTGGAAAAAGGCATTGAGAACATGGTCCACATGATCGGCGTCATCCGCAAGTCCGGCATGAACCCCGTGGTCTGCGTAAACTGCTTCCCAACAGACACCAAGGCGGAAATCGAGCTGGTCAAGAAAAAAGCAGAAGAAGCCGGCGCCCGGTGCGCACCGTCCACCCACTTCATGGACGGCGGCGACGGCGCACTCGAGATTGCAGATGCGGTTATCGACGCATGCGAGGAAGAATCCAACTTCGACTTCCTCTACTCCATGGACAAGAGCCTGCGCGAGCGCGTGGACACCATAGCACGCGAGGTCTACGGCGCAGACGGCGCAGACTGGCTGCCTGACGCGGAAAAGAAACTTGAAATGCTGGACTCGGATCCGCAGTTCAAGGACTACTCCACAATGATGGCAAAATCGCACTTGAGCCTGTCC
>JAWLEU010000080.1:0-9818 GCA_041685965.1 Desulfosalsimonas sp. | reverse complement strand
AGGGTCAAGTTCCAGTGCGTGTCTGCCGGCCTCGGTTTCTGTGCTGGGGCTGGGCCCGCAGTTTCCGCCCCAGGCGGCCATCATGGTCTTGCGGTATGGCTTCTGGTCAAAGCTTATGCGTACCATGAACACCCGGCATTCAATTCCGTACTGGCAGCAGGCAAAGGCAAGTGCGCTGCCCCACTGGCCTGCGCCTGTTTCAGTGGTGATTTTCTTTATCCCGAATGCCTTGTTGTAATATGCCTGGGGCACGGCAGTGTTGGGCTTGTGGCTTCCGGGCGGGCTCACGGACTCGTTTTTGAAATATATCCTGGCAGGCGTGCCAAGCGCCTTTTCCAGGTTATAGGCACGAACCAGCGGGGTGGGATGCCATATGGACAGGACATCGAGCACTTCGTCCGGGATGTCGATCCAGCGCTCGGTGCTGACCTCCTGTTCTATCAGGTTCATGGGAAACACCGGTGCGAGCTGCTCCGCGGTCACGGGTTTTCCGTCAGGGCCCAGCGGGGGGTTGATTTTTATGTCCGCCAGTATATTGTACCATTGCCGGGGAATTTCCTCCGGCTTGAGAAAGATCTGTCTGTTTCGCATCAGGAACTCCTTTTTCAAGTGGTCGTGCCAAATCGCCTTCCGCCGGGCTGAAAGACCTATTCTCCGTCGTTAATGCCTTCTGCTTCAGCTTCCGGGCTGCAGTATTTTTGCCGGATACTGTCGAGTATCCCGTTTATGAAGGCACCTGATTTTTCCGTGCCGTATTTTTTGCCTATATCGACTGCCTCGTTTATGGCCACCCTGGGCGGGATATCGTCGCAGAAAAGTATTTCGTAGACTGCAATCCTTATTATGTTGCGGTCCACGTAATCCATCCTTGCAAGCTTCCAGTTGCTCGACGCCTCGGCCAGGCGAGAGTTTATCTCTGCTTTATGCCCAACAACACCCCTGACCAGGTCCAGGCCGAAGGGGCTGACCTTGTCGGAGGGCTTGAGCAGGGAGCAGAGTTCCTCTATCAGCTCTTCTGAGTCGTCGTCGAGCACGTCCATGCAGAAAAGAGCCTGCAGTGCCATTTCTCTTGATTTGCGGCGGATACTCATGAAGTCGAAAGGCTGTGTGTTTTTAATTTATCATTTCAAACAGGTTAGCCATTTCAATTGCTGCAATAGCTGCATCCCAGCCTTTGTTCCCGGCTTTTGTTCCTGCACGTTCTATGGCCTGCTCAATTGTGTCTGCCGTTATTACGCCGAAGATAACCGGCAGGCCGGTTTCCATGCCTGCCGCAGCGATTCCCTTGGAAACCTCTGCGCTGACGTAATCGAAATGCGGGGTGGAGCCCCGTATGACCGCACCCAGGCAGATAACGGCATGGTGCTTTTGCCGGGCGGCAAGCTTTTTTGCCACCAGCGGGATTTCAAAAGATCCGGGAACCCGGATCACCTCTATGTCGTCATCCGAGGCACCGCTGCGCACCAGTGCGTCAGTGGCTCCTGAAAGAAGTTTTTCGGAGATAAAATCGTTAAAACGGCTTACCACGATTGCAAACCGCCTGCCCTCTGCAATAAGGTTGGCTTCGATAGTTCTAGGCATGGACCTTTTTCCCCTGGTTTTTGGGTTTATCCTTGGGGTCGATGCTTAAGTAGTGACCCATTTTCAGCTGCTTGCATTCAAGGTAGCAGCGGTTGTAATCGTTGGGCTCTGTCTGTATTGGGATCTGCTCGACCACGCTTAAGCCGTAGCCTTCCAGGCCGACGATTTTCTTCGGGTTGTTTGTGATCAGCTTCATTTTTTTCACCCCCAGGTCGGCCAGAACCTGGGCGCCTATGCCGTAGTCCCTTAAGTCCGCCTGGAACCCGAGCTTTTCGTTTGCCTCCACTGTATCATAACCCTCATCCTGGAGCACATAGGCTTTCAGCTTGTTTACAAGGCCTATGCCCCTGCCTTCCTGGCGCACGTACAAAAGAACGCCGCTGCCTTCTTTTTCCATCATTCTCATTGAGTTTTGAAGCTGCTCTCCGCAGTCGCAGCGCTGTGATCCGAAGATGTCGCCTGTGAGGCACTCCGAGTGGACCCGGACAAGCGTGGGGGATTCAGGGTCGATTTCGCCTTTTACAAGCGCGATGTGCTGGAAGTCGTCAACGTCGTTCTCATAGACAATGACCTTGAAATCTCCGGCAAAGCTGGTGGGAATGCTGGTTTCCACCACCTTGCGGACAAAGGACTCGGTGCGCATCCGGTATTCAATCAGGTCCGCTATGGTGCATATCCCTATGCCGTGTTCCTCGCTGAATTTCTCAAGAGAAGGCATGCGGGCCATTGTGCCGTCTTCATCCATGATCTCGCAGATCACGCCTGCGGGTTTCAGGCCGGCCAGCCTGGCCAGGTCCACTGATCCCTCGGTCTGGCCCGTACGTACTATCACGCCTCCCCTGCGGGCTCTTAAGGGAAAAACGTGGCCCGGCATGACAAGGTCTTCGGCAGTGGCATTGTCCGCAATTGCGGCCTGTATGGTTGTGGCCCGGTCGGCGGCCGAGATGCCCGTGGTTACACCGTGCTTGGCTTCGATGGATACTGTGAATCCGGTTTCGAACTGGGAGGTGTTGTGTCTGACCATCATGGGAAGTTCAAGCTGCTCGACCCTTTCGGGGGTCAAAGACAGGCATATCAGGCCCCTGCCGAATTTGGCCATGAAGTTTATCGCCTCCGGCGTGACCGCCTCAGCTGCCATGGTCAGGTCTCCCTCATTTTCCCGGTCCTCGTCGTCTACCAGGATAACCATCCTGCCTTCCCGGATTTGCTTTATTGCTTCTTCAATAGTTAAATGTCCCATGCTTTACTCCGTATATTCCATGAAATACCAAAACCGTATCAATTGAAAAAATCAGGCTGGTTTCTGTCATTTCATAATTTGAAAATTTTGATTTATTTCAGGTTTCGAACTTGGATATCCGTATTTTACAAAAAACCGGTTTTGGTAAGAAACTCCATGTCGATTCCTCTGCCGGCGGAATCGCCGGTTTTTTCTCCTTTTAGGAATTTTTCAACGTATTTGCCTATCATGTCGGTTTCAATATTGACCCAATCGCCGGGATTTTTCAACCCGATTGTTGTAATCTTTGCTGTATGCGGTATCAGGGCGATCTCAAATCCGCGGGCGCTGCAGGTATTAATTGTAAGGCTTATGCCGTCGACAGCCACCGATCCCTTGGGGATCATGTAGCGGCTCAGGTTCTCCGGGACCTCGAATCCCACTGCCAGGGTCCCGCCGAGGTCATTTCTGTATAAGATTTTTGCCATTCCGTCAATGTGTCCTGATACCAGGTGGCCGTCGAGCCTGTCTGAGAGCCGCAGGGCCCTTTCAAGGTTAACCCGGCCGCCGGGCCTTGCATTGCAGAGCGTGCTTTTTTTCAGTGTCTCCGGCGAAACATCCGCGCTAAAGCCGGACTCAGATATTTCAACCGCGGTCAGGCAGGCCCCGTCAACGGATATGCTGTCGCCCGTGCGGGTGCCGCTCATGTCGAAGCCCGTGCTTACGGTGATCTTCCGCCCGGCTTTTTCGGGCCGGATATCGGTTATTGTTCCCAGGCTTTCGATAATGCCGGTAAACATTTTTTCCAGAGACCTTTTTAAGTTTTAGCTCTGTACGCAATACAGGCGCATCGTTTATGCTGTCCTGATAAAATAAACAGACTACACAATGTGGGCAAAAATTACAAACATGTTTTAATGCCCCTGTTTTCCGGGCGCCTGCCGGGTTTTCAATCAACGTAGCCTTCCACCAGGATGTCGTGGTCAAACCAGCGGATCCGCATATCACGGACTCCGGAGGCGGAAGCCATAAGCCGGGGGCCGGGCCCGCTGCAGATGGGTATGCCGTCTCCGCCCAGAATCCTGGGTGCGTAAAAAAAGCATACTTTATCAACAAGGCGGGCTGAAAAAAATGCTCCGGAGACCCTGCTGCCGCCTTCTACCAAAAGGCTGGTGATGCTGATACTGCCGAGTTCCTCCATCAGGGCGTTTAAGTCCACGCCGTTTTGCCCGTGCGGCAGATAAAGCACCGTTGCCCCGGTTTTTTCAAGGCGCCGCGCCTTTTCGGGATCTGCATTGCTTCCTGCCGCTATAATAGTCCGCGCGGAGGATGACTGCGTAAGGACGCGGGCATCTTCGGGAATTGACAACCGGGTATCAAGGATCACGCGGGCGGGATCGCTCGTGCTCTGCTCTTCGAGCCGCGCGGTCAGGCTCGGATCATCCGCTTTGACCGTATTGATACCAACCAGTATGGCATCCGTCCAGTGGCGCAGCAGGTGCACATGCCTCCTGGCCGCCGGTCCTGTCACCCATTTTGAGTCCCCTGTTTGTGATGCTATTTTTCCGTCCAGGGTGGAAGCGGACTTGATTATAACAAATGGCCGGCCTGTTGAGGCAAACTTGATGAAAAATTCGTTCAGGCGTCTGGCTTCGTCTTCGCATACTCCGGTTTCAACCCCGATTCCGCAGGATGCGAGGTATGCGGCCCCTCCGCCTTTAACCTCCGGGTTGGGGTCAGCCATTGCGCACACCACCCGGCTGATGCCTGACGCGATTATGGCTTCCGTGCACGGCGGGGTCCGGCCGTGGTGGTTGCAGGGTTCGAGGGTCACGTACATTGTAGCCCCGCTGGTTTCCCCTTCTGCGTCTGATATGGCGTTTACTTCTGCGTGGGGACCACCCGGGGTTTCGTGCCATCCCCGGCCGGTGATGCGGCCGTTTTTGACTATTACAGCCCCCACCATTGGATTGGGCGAAGTCCAGCCGCGCCCTTTTTTTGCCAGTTCAAGGGCTGTTTCCATGTAGTCTTCGTCTGTGTGCTGCATGCGGGGCTTGTTTACCGGTGATCAAGAAGTGTTTTGAGTTCTGTTACAAAGTCGTGGACATCCTTGAAGTCCCTGTAAACGGAGGCAAACCTGACATAGGCCACTTTGTCGAGTTCATGGAGCCTGGCCATGATTTTTTCCCCGATTACCCGGGATGGTATCTCTTTTTCCTCTGCTTCCCTGAGATCCCTTTCAAGCTCCTCTATAAAGCCTTCAATGGCGTCCATGCTGATTTCGCGTTTTTCGCATGCCTTTTTGAGCCCTGAGCGGACCTTTTCCCGGCTGAAAACCTCGCGCCGCTTGTCTTTCTTGATAATCATAAGCGGCACCTCTTCCACTATTTCATAGGTGGTAAACCGCCTGAGGCACCCGAGGCACTCCCGCCTTCTTCTGATGGCGTTGCCCTCCTTGCTCAGCCTTGAATCAATAACCCTGTTGTCGTTTTCCGCGCAAAAAGGACACTTCATCACGTCCCCCCGTTTACCTGGCGCAGGGCGATGCCGGCCTCGTCGAGAAGGGTCATGGACAGGTCATCGGCATAGCCCTCGTTGTAACATATTTCCGCCATGCCAGAGTTTATCAGCATTTTGGTGCAGATGGCGCACGGGAGGTTGGTGCAGTAAAGGCTCCCGCCCCTTATTGCCACGCCGTGGTAGGCTGCCTGGATTACTGCGTTTTGTTCAGCATGGATGCCCCGGCACAACTCGTGTCTCTGACCGGACTCAATATTCATGGTCTCCCGCAGGCAGCCGGCCTGCGAGCAGTGCCTTATGCCTGAAGGCGCTCCGTTGTAGCCTGTTGAAAGGATCCTGTGTTCCTTGACGATAATTGCGCCCACGGCCCTTCGCAGACAGGTGGAGCGTCTGGCCACCAGGCGGGCAAGATCCATGAAGTAGGTGTCCCAGGAGGGGCGGTGACCGGTCCGGGTCATGCTGTTTTTTGCCCTTTCATTTCGTGATGCCCGCCTGCAGGCCGGAATAATCCGGGCAAAAAAGCAGGGGGTTGTTACTGGGTTGCATCAAACAGAGCAAACCGGGAACAGAGTTTTTCCACTTTCTGCCGGATCTGATTCAGGCGGTCTTCATCTCCGGGGTGCTTTAAAACATCTGCAATATATTCGCCGATTTCCTTCATTTCCGCTTCCTTCATGCCGCGCGTGGTCACCGCGGCAGTTCCTATGCGGATTCCGCTGGTTATAAACGGGTTTTCAGTGTCAAACGGCACCGCGTTCTTATTTATTGTAATCCCTGCCATGCCGAGGGCTTCTTCAGCCCCTTTGCCTGTTATGCCGAGGTTTCGCAGGTCGGCGAGCATCATGTGGTTGTCGGTGCCGCCGGAAATCAGATCAACGCCGTTTTCCTGGAGCACGCCTGCAAGGATTCCGGCGTTTTCAATAACTCTTGCCTGGTAATCTCTGAAAGTCTGGCTTTTTGCGAGTTTAAACGCCACGGCCTTGGCCGCGATCACGTGCATGAGCGGCCCGCCCTGGATGCCGGGAAAGATTTCCTTATTGAGCTTTTTGCTCAGGTCGTTTTTGGCAAGGATAAGCCCGCCTCGCGGGCCCCGCAGGGTCTTGTGGGTGGTGGAGGTGACAACGTCTGCATGCGGAACAGGTGACGGATGATGCCCTGCGGCAATAAGTCCGGCGATATGGGCCATGTCAACCATTAAATAGGCGCCCACCGATTTTGCGATGGCCGAGAACCTTTCAAAGTCAATTATCCGCGAGTATGCGCTTGCACCGGCGATAATCATTTTCGGCCGGTGTTTTTCCGCAAGGGCCGCCACCTGGTCATAGTCGATAAAGCCTGTGTCCCGGTCCACGCCGTAATGCACGAACTTGTAGAACCGCCCTGAAAAGCTGGCTGCAGCCCCGTGGGTCAGGTGACCGCCGTGGGAGAGATCCATTGCAAGTATGGTGTCGCCCAGCTCCAGCATGGAGAAAAATACCGCCATGTTGGCCTGGGAGCCTGAGTGGGGCTGAACATTTGCATAACCTGCGCCGAACAGGTCCATGGCCCTTTCGATGGCGAGCTTTTCCGCCACGTCCACGAATTCGCAGCCGCCGTAATAGCGTTTGTCCGGATACCCTTCGGCGTACTTGTTGGTAAGAACGCTGGCCTGAGCGGCCATGACCGCTGGCGGAACTATATTTTCCGAGGCAATGAGTTCCAGGGTGTTTTTCTGCCTGTCAAATTCCCTGGAGATGGCCCCGGCAATCTCGGGATCTGTTTTTTCCACTGTGCTATGTTTCAGGGTCAGGTCGCCGGCAGTGGCGTTTTTATCTGTCAGATCGGTCACGTTGCTTTCCTCGTTGTTTTGGGTTTTCCGGGACGCGTGCAGACAGCTTTAGAGCAGGGCTTAAAATTCGCAGAATTTTTCAAGGCGCGCCTGGTGCCGGCCGCCTTCAAATGGTGTTTCCAGCCATGTTTTTACGATCTGCCGGGCCAGCTCGGTGCCTATAACCCTGCCGCCGAGCACCAGGATGTTGGCATCGTTGTGCTTTCTGCTCATCATGGCGGAAAAGGGGTCGTGGCAAAGTGCGGCCCGTACTCCGGAGTGCCGGTTCGCCACCATGGACATGCCCAGACCGGTGCCGCAGATCAGTATTCCGCGATCATAGTCGCCACTGTCTATTGCCCGGGCCACCTGCATGCCGTAGTCAGGATAGTCCACAGACTCGGTGCCATGTGTGCCGAAGTCATCGGCTTCGTAGCCGAGATTTGAAATTTGTTGTTTTATAAATTCCTTCAGCTCGTATCCTGCGTGATCAGAGCCTATGGCAATTGGTCGCATCCGGGTTCCCCGTATTTTATGCCTGGGTTTTTTTCTTTATATACTCTATTGCGTTTTCCACTGTTCTGAGCTGCTCGGCGTCCTCGTCAGGGACCTCGATATCAAACTCTTCTTCCATGGTCATTATCATTTCCACGATTGCAAGCGAGTCTGCTCCGAGATCGTCTATCAGCGAGGCCTTGGGTACAACGTCGCCGGGGTCCACTTCGAGCTTTTCAGCAATGAGTTTTTTTACTTTATCTTCGATCTGCATAAACCTTAACTCCTCAGAATAAGCCTGAAATCAGGCAGGCATCACGGCTATTTTTCAGTGTCGATGATGCTGCGTCCCCTGTAGTGGCCGCATTCCGGACATGCCCGGTGCGCCATGACCGCCTCGCCGCACTGGGTGCACTTGGTGAGGCCGGGGGCCGCTGTTTTCTGGTGGGTCCGGCGCTTGTCTCTTTTGGATCTCGATACTTTGTGTTTTGGTACCGCCATTTTGAAAATCTCCCAACTATTTGAAATTTCATTTAATTTTAAAAAATTGCATCAAAAATATCATTAAGACTAGTATGTTAAAATCAGCATGATGTCAAGGGATTTCAAGCCGGTTTTAACAGGATGTCTTGATTTTTACAGATAAGCCGGCTATAATTGATTATTTTTGAATCGGAACCGAAAAGGATGTATTAATATGGAAACAATTGTAACACGTTTTCCGCCCAGCCCCACAGGTTACCTTCATATCGGCGGGGCGCGCACTGCCCTTTTTAACTGGCTTTATACCAGGGGCCGCGGCGGCAGGTTCATTCTTCGATTTGAGGACACCGACACCCAGCGCTCCACCCGGGAGTACGTGGACGCCATTCTCGAGTCTCTTCAGTGGCTCGGCATTGACTGGGACGAAGGCCCCTATTACCAGTCCAGCCGCATGGATGTATACAGGGACTATATCCAGCGCCTTATTGATTCCGGTCATGCCTACTACTGCACCTGCTCGAAGGAAGAAGTTGATGCCATGCGCGAGGAGGCTTCAAAAAAAGGGCAGAAACCCGGATACGACGGCACCTGCAGGGAAAAAAATCTGCCGGCTACGCCGGGGGCGGTTGTAAGGTTTAAATCCCCGTACGCCGGCAATACCGTGGTTGAGGACAAGATCCGCGGCAACATTGTTTTTCCGAATTCCGAACTCGACGACTTCGTCATCCAGCGGGCGGACGGAACGCCCATATACAATCTTGCGGTTGTCGTAGATGACATAACCATGGGGGTAACAACCATTATCCGCGGAGACGATCACATAAGCAACACCCCCAAGCAGATTCTGCTTTACCGGGCTCTGGATGCTCAGGTGCCTGATTTCGGACATGTTCCCATGGTGCTGGGACATGACAAGGCAAGGCTGAGCAAGAGGCACGGGGCCATGTCTGTTATGGCATACAGGGATATGGGTTATTTTCCTGACGCACTTTTAAATTACCTGGCAAGGCTGGGCTGGTCGCACGGCGACCAGGAGTTTTTTACAAGGCAGGAGCTTATCGAAAAATTTGACCTTGCCCATATAGGCCGATCCGCAGGGGTTTTCAACCCTGAAAAGCTTCTGGCCCTAAATGCTGAGCACATACGCAACTCACCGGAGCAGACCCTTGCGCCCCACCTGATTCCGTTTTTGCGTCAGAATGGAATAGAGGCCGGGCAAAACAGTTATTTGTATTCAGTTATAAAGACACTTAAGCCGCGAAGCAAAACATTTGTTGAAATGGCAGCCGGGGCGTGTTTTTATTTCAGGGTTCCGGAATCCTACGACGAAAAGGGGGCGAAAAAGTTCTTCAAGCCTGCGATTGCAGAGCCCATGAGGCAGCTTGCAAGAGAGCTTGAAACCACGGAGCCTTTTGAGGAAAAGCAGCTGGAGGCCGCATTTATGAAGGTCATGGAAGCCCATGATCTTAAGTTCGGAAAGATAGCCCAGCCCGTTCGTCTTGCCCTGACAGGCAGTACAGTGAGCCCGGGGATATTCGAAATGATGGAGGTGCTGGGCCGGCAGGAAACAGTTGCAAGAATCGACAGGGCTGTTTCCCATATCTGCGGAAAAGCTTCCGGCGAGGCCTGGGAAGCTTGAAAAAATTGCCTTGACACCGAGGCCTTTTTTGCTATTTTATATATTTAACAGCAGCATGCTGAGGGTTGGTCTAG
>JAWLEU010000079.1:0-9964 GCA_041685965.1 Desulfosalsimonas sp. | reverse complement strand
TTGGTTTTTATCATTTGAACATTCTATATTCGTATTTGTTTCGGATTTCGGATTTCGATATTCGGGTTTTGGCTGAACAGGGTTTTCGTTCAGCCACTAGTTATATGGTAGACAGGCGGATGACTTTCAGGAAAGCATTAAACCGATTTAATCAGTTCTTATCCTCAAACGGATGATCTTGCGGATTGACGGGTGAGCACTGATTTAAAATCCGTGGAGCCGGCGATGGAATACATTAAGATCCGATTTACCAATGATTTTGACGACTCGAGTTTCGACAGGAACACCTCGGAGCTGTTCCAGTCAATGAGCCCCATGTTTTCCTTTTCCCAGACCACCTGGCAGCCGCAGCTCGACATCTACGAAACAACTGAAAAAATCTTTATCACAGCCGAAATCCCGGGGGTTGAAAAGGAAAACCTGGATCTGGAGGTAAACCCCAGGGCCATCCGGATTTCCGGCAGGCGGACCGGAGCGCCGCCGGCGCCCAACGGCCGATACAGGCTGGCTGAAATCCAGTACGGAGCATTCGAAAGAGTGCTTTACCTGAAATCACCTGTGGACACGGAAAATATCACAGCCACTTATAAAAACGGCTTTCTCTACATAGAAATTATAAAGCTGCCGAACCGGACGCCGCATAACATACCCATCAGCTCCGGATAAATCACTTGCGGCAAAGACGACAATGATACAGACGCGGAGGCAACCACATGGCACAAAACGAGCAACAGCCCCAGTCTCTTGACAAGGTACCGGAAGAGCTGCCGATACTCCCCCTATACAATGTTGTTTTGTTTCCGAAAATGGTGCTGCCACTAATGGTCATGCAGCAGGAATCCATCCAGCTCATAGACGAGGCCATGTCCAAAGACCGTCTTGTGGGCACGGTTGCATCCCGCCACTCGGATCCCATGTCCGAATACGGCCCTGAAGATCTCTACGAAGTGGGCTGCAGCGCAGTGATACTTAAAATGGCCAAGACCGAGGACAACAAGGCCCAGATCATGCTCCAGGGAATAGGCCGCTTCAGGATAAGTAAATACCTGGAGACAAAGCCATACATGAAAGCCCGCATTGAAAATATAAGAGAAGATGCTACCAGGGACAAGGAAATAGAGGCAATGATGTCCAACCTTGTCTCGCAGTACCAGCAGGCGGTTCAGCTGTCTTCTTCGCTTCCGGATGAAATGGGCTCCATGGCCAAATCCCTTGAAGAGCCAAGCACCCTGGCAGACATGATAACCTCCACCATAGACTCTGACACAAAGGAAAAACAGGAGGTTCTTGAGCTGTTTGACGTGAGACAGAGGCTGCACAAGGTCACCCAGCTTGTGAGCTATCAGCTCGAAATCCTTGAAATAGGCAATAAAATTCAGTCTCAGGTCAAGGGTGACATGGAAAAACAGCAGCGCGAGTATTACCTGCGCCAGCAGTTAAAGGCAATCCAGCAGGAACTAGGGGAAATAGACGAATCCGGAAGCGAGGTCGAGGAATACCGTACCAAAATTTACGAGAAAAACCTCCCGGAAGAAGCCAGAAAAGAGGCGGAACGGGAGTTAAACCGACTTTCGCGCATGCATCCTTCCTCGGCTGAATACTCCGTGGCCCTTACTTACCTGGACTGGATGACCGCCCTTCCCTGGAACGAGTTCACCCGGGACAACCTGGACCTGGAGGGCGCTGAAAAAGTCCTTGAAAACGACCACTACGGACTCGAAAAAGCCAAGCGCCGCATCCTGGAGTACCTGGCAGTACTCACCCTCAACCCTGAAATAAAGAGTCCCATCCTTTGCCTGGTGGGCCCGCCCGGGGTGGGCAAGACCTCGCTGGGCAATTCCATTGCCAGGGCACTGGACCGCAAGTTCGTGCGGATCGCCCTCGGCGGAATACGTGATGAAGCCGAAATCCGTGGCCACAGGCGCACTTATGTGGGCGCTCTTCCAGGGCGCATAATCCAGGGCATACGCAGGGCAGGGTCCAAAAACCCGGTATTCATGCTCGATGAAATCGACAAGGTGGGCGCTGATTTCCGCGGCGACCCGTCATCGGCCCTGCTCGAGGTCCTTGATCCTGAGCAGAACTACTCTTTTACAGACCACTACCTCGACGTTGCATTTGACCTGTCCAAGGTAATGTTTATCACCACGGCAAATATCCTCGACACTATTCCGCCGGCGCTTTTAGACCGCATGGAGGTCCTGCGCCTGTCAGGCTACACCCAGGAGGAAAAAGTCAAAATCGCCACCCGCTTTCTCATTCCGAGACAGAGAAAGGCCCACGGCCTCAAGGCCGGCAACATCCAGATTACCACCGGTGCAGTCAAGCACGTCATTTCCGGCTACACAAGGGAAGCGGGTCTTAGAAACCTGGAGCGCGAAATCGCCAACATCTGCAGGGGCGTTGCCACAAAGATTGCCAAGAAAGAGGCCGACTTTGTAAAAGTGGGCGTAAAGGAGGTTCGCGAATACCTCGGGCCGGTTCGCTATTCCTTTGACGAGATAAAAAAGCGCGTTTCAACTCCCGGGGTTGTAATGGGCCTGGCGTGGACCCAGGCAGGCGGGGATGTTTTGTTTGTTGAAGCAACCGCCATGAAGGGAAAGGGCAACCTGACCCTGACCGGCCAGCTCGGCGAAGTTATGAAGGAATCCGCAAACGCCGCACTCAGCTACCTCAAGGCCAATGCCGGAGTGCTTAAAATAGATGAAACCTTCTTTGACACCCATGACATACACGTACACGTGCCTGCGGGCGCAGTGCCGAAGGACGGCCCTTCTGCAGGGGTCACACTGCTTACCGCCATTGCCTCTTTGCTCTTAAACACCCCGACCTCAAAGAATCTTGCCATGACAGGCGAGATCACCCTGCGCGGCCAGATAATGCCGGTGGGAGGGATAAAGGAAAAAGTCCTGGCAGCCCATCGTGCCGGGATCAAAAGCATTATCATGCCCAAGTTCAATGAAAAGGACATGGAAGACGTCCCGCAGAACATAAAAGATGAAATAAACTTTCACTTTGTGGACAAGATGCGGCAGGTGATCCGGATAGCGCTGGGAAGATAAACATGAAAAGATCCGGAACAGCCTTATACGCTTTGACCGCCGCAGCTTTTATGATTGCCGCTGCCCTGGTGTTTTCCGGCTGCAGCACCTCGCCTCCCCCGAAAGACACGTCTGCCAAGACCAAAAGCTACCGGATAAACGGGCAGTGGTATCACCCCATAGAAGACTCCGACGGATTCAGGGAGTCAGGGCTTGCTTCCTGGTACGGCAACCCCTTCCACGGCAGAAAAACCGCCAACGGGGAAACCTACAACATGCACGCAAAAACCGCCGCCCACAAGATTCTTCCCATGGATACATTTGTCCTGGTCAAAAACAAGGACAACGGCAAAGAAACTGTGGTGCGAATCAACGATCGCGGACCGTTCGTGCGCGGAAGGGTCATAGATCTTTCCTACAGGGCGGCCCGGGAAATAGACATGACCGGACCGGGAACTGCACGGGTGGAGGTCATTGCCATGGAAAAAGACTCTGCAGAATCCCGTGAAAAGGACAAGGACTTTTCCACCGGCGATTTCACAGTGCAGGTCGGGGCGTTTGCAGCACGATCCTCTGCACAAAACCTGAAGCGAACACTTGAAAAAAGCTATGATCATGTGGAGGTCACGACCATAAAAAAAGACTCTCAAACGCTTTACAGGGTAAGGGTCGGCATGTTCTCCTCTCTGGAAAGTGCTGAAAAGACTGAAAAACAACTGGTTAAAAACGGTTTTGAAAACGCCTTTTCAGTCTCTCGCGAAGACAGTTGAAAAAACAGACCCGAGGCCCTGACATGCAGAATCCGGACGGGCAAATTTATTTTGAAAATTCCGAGATACACCCGGAGCATCAGAGCCCGCAAGACAAAGAAGAGCGGCAGGCTGCAGCAGAAATAAAGCGCCTGCTGCGCCAGGCGGTCTCAGAAGGCCATGTATGCATCCCGGAACACCGGGTAAGACAAAGCCTGGACCAGCGGCTTGAACTCGGGTGGGAAGCCATAGAAAATGCACTGGAGCACCTGGTTGAAACAGGCGAGGTGGTAATAGATTCCACGGATGAAACCGGAACCCACCTTTATACCTCATCAATGCACAGGGCTGAATACGGCATAGCAGCCCGCCTGGCCGCCATGACCAGCGTGCCGGCCGATCCGCCGGGACAAACAGCCGAAAAACTCGCAGACGGACTTGAAAACCGCTTTGCGGTGCGGTTTTCGCAGGAACAGGCAGCCGCCCTGCAGTCGGTCCTGCACTCCCGGGTCTCTGTCATCACCGGCGGGCCGGGGACGGGAAAAACAACCCTGATCCGCGCTGTTGCAGCAGCTTTTACAACGACCGGCAACCGCGTCTGCCTGGCGGCCCCCACCGGCCGGGCTGCCAGGCGTCTGAGCGAAATCACCGCAAGGCAGGCGCACACGGTACACAAGCTGCTTGGCTACCATCTAGAAACCCGCACTTTTGACAAGGACCAGGACAACCCCGTGGAAGCAGACGTGCTTATAGTAGACGAGGCCTCCATGATAGATGCGGATCTGATGTACCACCTGCTTCGCGCCACCCGGATAGATTCCCGCCTGATACTCGTGGGCGACGTTTTTCAGCTCCCCCCGGTAGGCCCGGGTAACGTGCTTTCAGACATAATAGAATCAGGGATACTACCGGTTCACCACCTCACGGAAATATTCAGGCAGGCAGCCAAAAGCACAATAGTTAGAAACGCACATCACATCAGATCCGGAAACCGCCCGGAACTTGCCCCTCTTGATCCGGCAGCAAAAGACATGGACTTTTTCATGCTCGAAACCCAAACCACAGAGGATGCAGCCGCTGCAGTGGTTGATCTCTGTACCAGCCGGCTGCCTGATATATACGGATTCGTCCCGGGAAAAGACATCCAGGTCCTGACCCCTGTCCACAAGGGAGAAGCAGGCACGGTGAGTCTGAACCGCAGGCTTCAAAAGGCCATTAACCCCGGTTCAGAAGGAATAGAATACGGAAGCTTCATTTTCAGAACCGGCGACAGGGTAATGCATCTTAAAAATGACTACACCAGAAAGGTTTTCAACGGAGACACCGGCAATATAACGCGCATTGATCCGGCGCGGCAGCTGCTGCGCGTGGATTACTACGGAAGGGAGGTTTCCTATGAAACCGAGGAGCTCGAGGACCTGACCCTGGGATATGCCATATCCGTTCACAAGTCCCAGGGCTCTGAATACCCGGCAATGATCCTGCCCATGATCACCCGGCATTACGTTATGCTGCAGCGCAATCTTTTGTATACGGCAATCACAAGAGCCAAAGAGCTCGCAGTGCTTGTGGGCAGCACAAAAGCAGTGGACATAGCGCTTAAAAACAACAACCCGGCCAGGCGTCTTTCAGGCCTCACACAGCGGCTCCGATACCGTGGAGAATAAAACGCGGCAGGATTTTGACTTGCATACCCGGCCAAAATCACCTATAAATATCATTTATTCCCGAAATCAATACATTAAAATAAATACGGAAAATACCATGAAAAAAATCGCGCTGTTTGCAGTTTCGGGCATTATATGCCTGCTCTTGGCCGCACCCGCCGCCGCTCAGACCCGCTATGTTACAGATCTGCAGGAAATAACCCTCCGCAGCGGTCCGGGACTGGACTACCGGATTGAAAAGATGCTGGTATCCGGGCAGCAGGTTGAAGTCCTGGAAACGCAGGACAGGTGGAGCAGGGTCCGGCTGCCGGACGACACCACAGGATGGGTGTTTTCAAAGTTCATTGACGACGAAAGGCCGGACAGCCTGTCGATAAAGCAGATGCGCGAGGAAATAGAACCCCTGCGCCAGCAGACCAAAGCCCTTAAGGGGGAGAACCAGAGGCTGATTGCGCGCAACCAGGAACTGGCTGAAAGCCTTGAACAGACTCAGGAGGAACTCGAGCAGGCCAGGCAAAAATATGAAGAACTCGAAGAGGAATCCGAAGACTTCCTGGAGATGAAAGAAGAAAACCAGGAGATCAAACAAACCCTGGAGGAAAAGCAGGAGAGGATCGAAACACTTGAAAAACAGGTAAGCGACGCATTTTTTTCCTCGAGCCTGAAGTGGTTTCTTGCAGGCGGCGGAGTTCTTGTTCTGGGTATAATCTTCGGCCGCACCACGGGTTCAAAAAAGAAACGATCTTCTCTGACATAACACCGGACCCTGCAGAAACCCATGGAACGCAGATTTGATATCCTTGTTGTAGGCAGCGGCATTGCCGGGCTGATGTTTGCATTAAAGGCAGCCGAACACGGCAGCGTTGCCATGGTAACCAAAAGGGGCCTGACAGACAGCAGCACCGAGCACGCCCAGGGTGGCATCGCCGCGGTATTCGACCCGCAAGACACCTTCGAATCGCATATTGCAGATACTCTGGCCGCAGGAGACGGCCTGTGCAATGAAGAGGCGGTTGAAACAGTTGTCAACTCCGCCCCTGAGCGCATCCGCGAGCTCCTTGAGCTGGGGGTTGATTTCAACCGCAGCCGGGGACGCGAAGAGCTGGATTTGTGCAGGGAGGGCGGGCATTCCTTCAACCGCATAGTCCACGCCCATGACATGACAGGCCGGGCGGTGGAGGAGGCGGTTGCAGAAAAAGTCCGGGCCCGGCAAAACATCACCCTGTTTGAAAACCATACAGCCATAGATCTTATCACCCGCTCCACGCGCTTGAAACGCGGCCTGATAATAACCACTCACGAAGATTACTGCTACGGCGCCTACGTGCTTGAAAGGCGCACCGGAGAAATCCAAACCTTCCTTGCATCCTTTGTGGTGCTTGCAACCGGGGGTTCGGGCAAGGTTTACGCGTATACAAGCAACCCGGACGTGGCAACTGGCGACGGCGTGGCAATGGCATACAGGGCGGGTGCTGCAGTGGCAAACATGGAATTTGTCCAGTTCCACCCCACCTGCCTTTATCACCCCAAAGCAAAGAACTTTCTGATCTCAGAGACCGTGCGCGGCGAGGGAGGCATCCTGCGCAATTCAGAGGGCCGGGCATTCATGGCGGACTACACGCCGGAAAAGGAGCTTGCCTGCAGGGACGTGGTGGCAAGGGCAATCGATTCGGAGCTGAAAAAAAGGGGCGACGAGGCGGTTTTCCTTGACATCTCGCACAAGGACCCGGATTTTATAAAATCCCGGTTTCCGAACCTTTATGCAAAATGCCTGGAATTCGGCTTTGACATGACCCGCCAGCCGCTGCCCGTGGTGCCTGCAGCCCATTACATGTGCGGCGGAGTCGCCACGGATATTTTTGGCAGAACCAACATCCGGCGTCTTTATGCCATAGGAGAAACCGCGTGCACGGGTCTTCACGGAGCAAACCGCCTGGCCAGCAACTCGCTTCTCGAAGCCCTTGTTTACGCCCACCAGGCTGCACAAAAAGCCGCCGAAGAAATAAACGAACCTGAAAACGGAGCCTCAGCAGAAATACCGGTCTGGGACGACATGGGCACCATGGACAGTGACGAGGCAATCGTAATTTCACATACCTGGAATGAAATCCGGCGGCTTATGTGGAACTACGTGGGAATCGTGCGCTCGGAGAAGCGTCTGGAGCGTGCAAGGCGGAGGATCGAAATCATAGGCGAGGAAATACAGGAATACTACTGGAACTTCAAGGTAACCCCCGACCTGATAGAGCTTCGCAATATAGCACTTGTGGCCGAGCTTGTAATCCGCAGTGCCATGCACCGCAAGGAAAGCCGCGGCCTTCACTACAACATTGCCTATCCATACAAAAACGACGCCCGCTGGAGAAAAGACACCGTGCTCAGACGCCCTTTTGTGGGATAAAAAGCACTGCCGCGGCCGTCGAATCAATGGCAATCCTTTTGCATTCAGCCGAAAACGATTTTATAATGGTTAGTAATGACGGCCAGGATCATGGCAGGAGAGCTTGTGATTATAGTGGTGCCCGGCTTTTTTGTGGCCTGTGGCATAAGGGCCATGACCAGGCTGATGGGAATGCTTTTGATAATGATATCGGTGCAGATGTTCTTAGACGGACTGAAATCCTTTGTTGACCTGAACTCATAGGAAGCTGAAAAAACTGATGGCAAGGGCGCAAACCCATATCGCATGCGGACTTAAAATCGCGGGCAAACCAGAAGACAAAATCGAGGATGCGCCCTTCACGGAAACGGTAGCTGCCATGCCCGAGCGGATTCCGCTCTTAAAGGCCCGCCTGCTGGCACAAACCGGAGATCGTGTAAAAATCGGCACTCCGCTTTACCAGGACAAGCAAAACACAAGTATAGTTTTCCCCTCCCCTGCCTGCGGTGAAATTATTGACATACGCTACGGTCCCAGGCGCGTGATCCGGGAAATAGTTATCAGGACTGATGAAAACGAGGATGCACAAACCCATGAGCCATTCAGCAGGCGGGATCTAACCCGGATAGAAAGAAACCGGCTTGTTGAAATGCTTTTAAAAGGGGGAGCATGGCCTCTTATAAGGGACGTGGTGTTCCGCTGCGTTGCGGACCCGCAGGCAAGCCCGGCAGCCCTGTGGGTGGCCATGGACAGCCAGGACCCGTTTCAACCGCCTGCAGACATCTACATCCGGACCCCTGAGGACAGGCGGTATTTTGAAACCGGACTGCAGGCGCTTGGTCTTCTGTGTGAAAATGTTTTTGTATGCAGAAGCAAAAACCGCCCCGGCATGGACAAAGAAATCGAAAAACACGTGACACACTTCACAGCCGGGCGATATCCCGAGCAAGAGCCGGGAGTTCTGCACTATCGCTTCAAAACTGACCCGTCCCAGAACAGGGCCTGGTTTATTGACGGGCAGGACGCGTTACTGCTCGGCGGATTCCTGGAAACCGGGCGGTTTCCGGTAATGCGCACGGCGGCGGTTGCCGGTGATCAAATCAGGAGCAGATATGTCAGAACACGGATCGGCGCCCCCTTGAAAGCCCTTGTTAACGAAAACGACCGGCAGGAAAACCGCAGATGGGTGACAGGAGGCCTCTTCCGCGGATACGGGGCCTCTTCAGAGTCTTACCTGGGGCTTTATGAAAAAGGCATTTTTCTTATAAAAGATGCAGGAGAACGCGAACTGCTTGGATTCATGCGCCCGGGCTGGAACAAGCCCACCTGCTCAAGGGCGTTTCTTTCAGCATTAAACCCTGCTGCCCTGCCCGTGGATGCTGACATGCACGGCTCAAAACGGGCATGTGTCAACTGCGGCAGCTGCACCAGGGTCTGCCCGGTTGATATACTGCCGCAGTTCACCTATAAATGCATACTTGCCGAAGAAATCGAGGAGGCACTTTCCCATGGTCTTCTGGACTGCGTGGAATGCGGGCTGTGCTCGTACGTTTGCCCCTCCAAGGTCGAACTGACCCGGACTTTGCGGGAAACCAAGCAGGCGTACTTCAGGGGGCGGATATAACCCATGGGATGGATTGAAAAAAACCTGCGCAAAATGTTTGACAAGCCCCGCAGCCACTTCGAACCCGGCGGACGCCTGGAAAAGCTCGGGCCCCTTTTTGAAGCCATAGAAGACGTGTTCTTCTTTCCTGCAGAAGCCTCCGAAAACAGGCCCCTGGTAAGAGACAGCCTGGATTTGAAGCGATTTATGAGCTCCGTGCTGGTGGCGCTTATTCCGCCTCTGCTGTTTGGAATTTATAACACGGGATACCAGTCAAGGCTCGCCTCTGACCTGTCCACCTCGTTTCTGCCTGTTGCGGGAACGGGGCTCATGATAGTGCTGCCGATTATAATCGTGTCATACGCGGTGGGGCTTTTCTGGGAAATACTGTTTGCGGCGGTGCGCAGACACCCCATAAGCGAGGGCTTCCTGGTAACGGGCCTTCTTTTCCCTCTCACCCTTCCCCCCACCATCCCTCTGTGGCAGGTGGCGGTGGGCATAACCTTCGGCGTGGTTATAGGAAA
>JAWLEU010000078.1:0-10029 GCA_041685965.1 Desulfosalsimonas sp. | reverse complement strand
GCGGGTTCCGCCCCTGCCAGCTTGATGGTGTCCATGACCGCCATGGCAAGGCCTGCGCCGTTTACCATGTTGCCCACCGTGCCGTCTAAGTTGATGTAATTGAGGTTGTATTTCGAGGCCTCCACATCAAGGGGGTCTTCCTCGTCAAAATCCCGCATACCGGCAACTTCCTTCTGCCTGTAAAGGGCGTTGTCATCAAAACTCATCTTGGCGTCAAGTGCGCACAGCTGTCTGTCTTCGGTTATAACAAGGGGATTTATCTCAACCAGTGAGCAGTCCCTGTCCATAAAAAGCCTGTAAAGGCTGGTGAGCATCTGAGAAAACGGCTTTATCAGCTCCTTGTCCAGATTCAGGCCGAAAGCTGCCTGCCTGCAGTGATAGGGATAAATGCCTGAAATGGGGTTTACGTGAACCTTGACTATCTTTTCGGGAGTTTCTGCGGCCACTGTTTCAATATCCATCCCCCCGGCCTCGCTGGCCATTATAAGGATGCCTGCGCTTTCCCGGTCTGCCATCAGGCTCAGGTAAAGCTCCTTTGAGATGTTTAATCCCTTTTCAATAAGCACCCGCTTGACAGTCTGACCCGCCGGGCCGGTCTGGGGGGTCACAAGGTTCATGCCTATGATTTCATCCGCATGACTTATCGCCTCGGCAACGTCTTTTGCAATTTTGACGCCGCCGCCCTTGCCCCTGCCTCCTGCATGGATCTGGGCCTTTACCGCCACAGGAAAGCCGCCCAGGGATTCTACAACCTCTTTTGCGGACTCCCTGGTTTCACTTACCCCGCCCTCGGGGATAGGTACCCCGTATTCTGAAAACAGCCTTTTGGCCTGGTATTCATGTATCTTCATAAATAGGCTCCGTTTTTTATGCAATCACGCAAAGCACGTCGTTTTTGGCAACCGAGTCGCCCTCTGAATAATTAATTGACTTCACAGTACCGGCAACAGGCGTAGTCAGGGAATTTTCCATTTTCATGGCCTCCAGGACCGCTACCGTCTCGCCTTCTGCGACCGTGTCGCCTTCCTTTTTCTCGTATCTTATGACTATGCCCGGCATTGGAGCCTTGATCGGGTGGCCTTCCACGTCTGCCGCAGGTTTTGAAGGTTTTGCTTCAGGAGCCTGCTGCCCGGCGGCTGGACCCTCTGCCTTTGGAGCAGAAGGTGCGGGCCTTGAAGCTGCACTGCCCTGGCCGGCCCTGCGAGGAGCTGACTGTGCCGGGGCAGCTGCCTGCCCCGCAGGAGCTGCGGTAACAAAAGGCATGCCGGTGTCTTCAACTGCAACCTCGAACTGCTCGCCGTCCACGTAAACGCTGAACTTGCGCACGTTTTCGTCCTCCGGGGGCTCCGCCTTTTTCTCGATTTTTTCCAGGGCATCCTTTAGCTCGCCTGAACGCAACTTGCGTACGAGTTCCTCTTCCTTTTTGGCTTCCTCCAGGCTCTTGGGCTTCAGAGAATCCGGCGGGGTCTCAAGGCCGTACTTGTACTTGAGAAACTTCTTTCCTGTTACCGGGTAAAGGGCATAAATGAGAACATCATCAATGTCCGTGGTAATGTCTTTTACTGCTTCCTTTGCCTTTTCAAGTTCCGGCTCCAGGATTTCCGCCGGGCGGCAGTCAATCGGCTCCTCGCCTCTCGGATATCCCTTGAGAGCTTTTTTCTGAACCTCGGGATTGACCCCTGCAGGTGTTTTCCCGTAAAGGCCGTAGCACAGGTCCTTTACCTGGGATGTAATCATCTTGTAGCTTTCGTTTTCATCGTCAAAAAGCACGTTGTTTACGGTCTGAATTCCCACAATCTGGCTTGTCGGGGTCACCAGGGGCACCTGGCCCAGGTCCTTTCTGACCTTGGGAAGTTGCTGGTATACCTCGTTGATGCGGTCCAGCGCGTCCATTTCACGCAGCTGGTTGACCAGGTTGGAAAGCATGCCTCCCGGCGTCTGGTGCAGAAGAACGTTTATGTCAATTACAGAAACCTTTGAATCGTCGAGCAGATGCCTGTATTTCGGCAGAATGTCACTTTCCAGTTTTTCATTGATTGCCGCCAGCTCCTCGATGTCAAAGCCGGTGTCGCGGTTGGTCCCCAGCAGCGACATGACCAGCGGCTCTATGGCCGGATGGGAGGTGCGGTAGGCGTAGGGTGTCATGCAGGTGTCTATTATGTCCACGCCTGCTTCTATGGCCTTTAACTGGGTCAGCGGAGACATACCCGATGTGAAATGGCTGTGTAAGTGAATGGGAACACTTATGTTTTCCTTTAGAGCCTTGATCAGAGGAAATGCGTCATACGGCGAAAGAAGGCCGGCCATGTCTTTTACGCACACCGTGTCCGCCCCCATTTCCTCGAGCTCCTTGGCCTTTTGGAGAAAATAGTCGATATTGTAGACCTCGCCGCCCATGCGCGGCTCTGTCAG
Source organism: Desulfosalsimonas sp. (assembly GCA_041685965.1). Lineage (GTDB taxonomy): Bacteria > Desulfobacterota > Desulfobacteria > Desulfobacterales > Desulfosalsimonadaceae > Desulfosalsimonas. Next base: position 7,617 of record JAWLEU010000078.1, on the reverse strand, counting down.
GGAATAGCACACGCAGCCCTGGAAATGCTTGCCGCTTTTCTTGATGACATCCACTACGGTCTCAAAGTTTCTGAAATCGTTTAGCGCGTCAAAGGTACGGAAAATGTCCATACCGTTTTCAGCCGCCCGCTCCACAAAAACCCTGGCCACGTCATCGGGATAGTTGCGGTAGCCAACCAGGTTCTGGCCGCGCAAAAGCATGGAAAAGGGGGTTTTCTTAAAGTATCGCTTCAGGATTCTGATCCTGTCCCACGGATCTTCATTTAAAAACCTGTGCATTGTGTCAAAAGTGGCCCCGCCCCAGACCTCCACGGCCCAGAACCCGATTTGTTCCATCATTTCAGCCACCGGGATCATGTCCTCGGTTCGTCCCCGGGTTGCAAAAAGCGACTGGTGGCCGTCGCGCAGGGTCAGGTCCTCGATTTTCACCGGATTTGCCGCAGCCGGCCTGTCCTTGCCGTATTTGACTTCAGTATGCTTGAGTTCATGGTGTTCGGTCATTACCACATCTCCTCGGATTTTGGTTGTTGTATCTAGTTAAACGCCTTCATCTGCATCATGGTACGCATCTGCATCTGCGCCTGTCTTCCGCTCAGGGCCCAGGGCTGCACCCCGGGTGCGGGAGCAGCGGCTTGCTGCTGGTCCAAAAAGCCTTCTTCAGCCGCTTCAATCAGCTGACTTTCCTCGAGTGCCAGGTAATGCATAACCGCGGCAACCGCCGCCTTTTTTTTCTTTTCAATCATGAAATCACCTCTTATGCGGGAATATTGCCGTGCTTCTTGGGCGGCAGGCTCTGCCGCTTGGTGCACAGAATTTCAAGAGCCTCGATAAGCCGCGGCCGGGTCTCGCTCGGCACTATCACGTCGTCTATATACCCCCTGTTAGCAGCCACGTACGGGTTTGAAAACAAATGCCTGTATTCCTCAATTTTTTCCTTCCGCGTGGCTGCGGGATCTTCTGATTCGTCTATTGTTTTGCGGTGAATTATGTTGGCGGCCCCTTCCGCGCCCATGACAGCAATTTCGGCTGTAGGCCATGCAAATGCCATGTCAGCGCCAAGATGCTTTGAAGACATTGCAATGTAGGCCCCGCCGTAGTCCTTGCGCAGGATAACCAGCAGCTTGGGGACAGTGGCCTCGGAATAGCACCACAGAAGCTTTGCCCCGTGCCGGATTATCCCGCCGTGCTCCTGGTCGCTTCCGGGCATGTAGCCGGGCACGTCAGCAAGCGTGAGCAGCGGGATGTTGAAGGCGTCGCAGAACCTTATAAACCGGGTGGCCTTGTCAGATGCGTCTATGTCGAGACAGCCTGCAAGATAATTAGGTTGGTTGGCTATAATTCCTATGGTACGCCCGTTTAAACGGGCAAGCCCCACAACTATGTTTTTCGCGTAATGTTCGTGGGGCTCGTAGAACTCGCCGTTGTCCACTATCCTGGTAATCACGTCCTTGACATCATAGGAAAGATTTACATCATCCGGCACCAACGTGTCCAGGTTCTCGTCGCGCCTTTCAGGATCGTCGCCGGTATCAACAACGGGCGGGTCCTCCATGTTGTTTGCAGGCAAAAATGAAAGCATATGGCGGATGCGGTCGATCGCATCTTCATCAGAGTCGCATGCAAAATGGGCCACTCCGCTTTTCTCATTGTGGGTGGTCGCTCCCCCCAGGTCCTCGAAGGTTATATCCTCGCCTGTAACGCTTTTTATAACCTGGGGGCCTGTTATAAACATGTGGCTGGTTTTTTTTACCATGAAAACCCAGTCGGTCATGGCAGGCGAATACACGGCACCTCCCGCCGTGGGTCCCATGATTGCGGAAATCTGGGGGATAACGCCCGAGGCGATGGAGTTTCTGTAAAAAATCTCGCCGTACCCGCGAAGAGCATCCACGCCTTCCTGTATACGGGCTCCGCCTGAATCATTGAATCCCACCACCGGGGTGCCGGCCTTCATGGCCAGATCCATGACCTTGCATATCTTGCTGGCATGCATCTCGCCAAGGGTCCCTGCCCTGGCCGTGAAATCCTGGGCAAACGCAAACACGGGCCTGCCGTCCACCCTCCCGTGGCCGGTGATAACACCGTCAGAGGGTATATCAGCCTTGTCCATGCCGAAATTGACAGACCTGTGCTTGACAAAAATGTCAATCTCCCGGAAGGTGCCCTGGTCAAAAAGCCGCTCCAGCCTTTCCCTGGCTGTGAGCTTTCCTTTTTCCTTTTGCTTTTCAACAGCCTTTTTGCCCCCCATTTCCCTCATGCGGGCCTTTTTTTCAAGAAGCTCGTTTATCTTTTCCGAAACGCCGCTCATTTTTCTTCCCTTTCATTTTCATCCGTGACCAGGTGCAAAAGCCTTCTGGCCGCAGCCATGGCTGTTGTCTCCCCCTGTTCCAGGTGCCGGATAAGCTCCGGCAAAAGTTCCTTCACTCCGGAAAGTCCGTAAAACCAGTCTTTTAAACCTTCCTCCACCAGGAAATCAAACCACTGCCTTGCCTGTCTTTTCCGCCTGCCGGCAAATTCCCCTGAGGCCTCCATTTTTCTGCGGTGCGAAAGGACGGTCTCCCAGATTTCTTCGATACCGGTCATTTCCAGGGCGCTGCAGGTAAGCACGGGCGGCTGCCAGCTATCTGCCCTGGGGGCGGTTAAGTGCAGCGCATTTTCATAGTCCTTTCTTGCCTTCTCCGCACGGGCTAGGTTTTCGCCGTCAGCCTTGTTTACAGCAATGGCGTCTGCCAGTTCTATGATTCCTCTCTTGATGCCCTGCAGCTCATCTCCGGCACCTGCCAGGAGAAGCACAAGGAAAAAATCAACCATTGATGCAACCGCGAATTCAGACTGACCCACACCCACGGTTTCCACCATCACAACATCGTAGCCAGCTGCCTCAAGCACCAGGATGGTCTCCCGGGTCTTTCTGGCTACACCCCCCAGGGTGCCCCCTGACGGCGAAGGCCGGATAAAGGCACGCTCGTTTGCAGCCAGCTTTTCCATGCGGGTTTTATCCCCCATGATGCTTCCGCCGCTTTTGGCGCTGCTGGGATCCACTGCCAGCACCGCCAGCCTGTGTCCCTTTTCAGTGAGACTGGTTCCGAGGCTTTCAATAAAAGTGCTTTTGCCAACGCCGGGCACTCCCGTGATGCCCAGGCGGACGGAGTTTCCTGTATACGGCAGAAGGCCGTCGAGAACCTCGTAAGTAAGGGGCTGGTGCTCGGGCAGTGCGCTTTCAATCAGAGTGATGGTCTTTGAAACCGCCTTGCGATCACCGGCACGAACTCCTTCTATATAGTAAGATGGATTTTCAGGCATTCTCTGTCAGGGCGTTTAACACCTGGTTGGCAGAATCCGTGACCATGCTGCCGGGCCCGAAAACCCTTGCCACGCCGGTTTTGTAAAGAAAATCATAGTCTGCCGGAGGCACGATGCCGCCCACAACCACCAGCACGTCCTCTCCGCCCTGTCTTTTCAGCTCATCGATCATCTGGGGTACCAGGATCTTGTGCGCGCCTGCAAGGCTCGATACCCCGACCACGTGCACATCGTTTTCTATGGCCATTTTTGCCGCCTCTGCCGGGGTCTGAAACATCGGGCTCAGATCCACGTCAAACCCGAGGTCCGCATATGCTGTGGCAACCACCTTAACCCCTCGGTCATGCCCGTCCTGGCCCATCTTGGTAAGCAGGATCCTGGGACGGCGGCCTTGATTTTCAGCAAATTCGTCCACCCTTTTTCGTATAGAGGAAATAATTTCCTGGTCCTGGTACTCGCCTGCATACACGCCTGAAATGCACTGGGTGGTGGCCACGTACCTGCCGAACACCTTTTCCATGGCATCGGTGACCTCGCCGACAGTGGCCCTGGCCCGGACAGCAGGAATGCATGCGGCCAGAAGATTTCCGCCCGACTCGGCGGCGTTTGTAACAGCCTCAAGGCTTCGGCGCACCTCGTCTTCGTTGCGCTGCTTTCTGATGCTGTTCAACCAGTTGATCTGCTCTTCTCTCACTGACTCGGAGATTTCCCGAACATCTACTTCTGTTTCTTCTTCAACCTGGTGCTTGTTGACGCCTATGATAACATCTTTTCCCTGGTCTATTCGGGCCTGGCGGCGGGCTGCGGCTTCTTCTATCCGCATCTTGGGCATTCCCTCCACAATGGCCTTTGCCATGCCGCCCATTTGCTCTACTTCCTCGATAACCGCCCTGGCCTGCTCAACTATCTGATTGGTGAGCCATTCCACGTAATAGGAGCCGCCCAGGGGATCAACAGTGTTTGTAACCTGTGATTCCTGCTGTATTATGAGCTGCGTGTTTCTTGCCACGCGCGCAGAAACATCCGTGGGCAGGCTGACTGCCTCGTCGAATGCATTCGTGTGAAGCGACTGGGTTCCTCCCAGAACAGCTGCCAGGGCCTCGAGGGTGGTGCGGATGATGTTGTTGTAGGGGTCCTGCTGGGTCAAGCTCCAGCCGGATGTCTGCACATGCGTGCGAAGCATCATGGAGCGGGGATCCTGCGGGTTGAACTGCTTCATCAGGTCTGACCAGAGGTATCGGGCAGCCCTGAGCATGGCGATTTCCATGAAAAAATTCATTCCAACGCCGAAGAAAAATGACAGGCGGGGGGCAAAAGCGTCAATGTCAAGGCCCGCGTCAAGTGCGGCCCTCACGTATTCCAGGCCGTCTGCCAGAGTAAAAGCTGTCTGCAGAACCGAGTCCGCGCCTGCCTCCATCATGTGATAGCCGCTGATGCTCACGGTGTTGAATTTGGGCATGTTTTGCGAGCAGTATCCTATAATATCAGCCACTATCCGCATGGAGGGATCAGGCGGGTATATATAGGTATTGCGTGTGAGGTATTCCTTTAAAATATCGTTCTGGATGGTTCCGGCAAGTTTTTCCTGTGACACGCCCTGCTCTTCGGCAGCCACGATGTAGGAGGCAAGCACCGGCAGAACAGCGCCGTTCATGGTCATGGAAACTGTCATCTTGTCGAGCGGGATTTCGTCGAATAAGACCTTCATGTCCTCGACTGTGTCCACCGGAACCCCGGCTTTGCCGACGTCTCCAACGACTCTGGGATGGTCGGAGTCAAATCCCCTGTGTGTGGCAAGGTCAAACGCCACTGAAAGGCCCATTTGACCGGCTGCCAGGTTGCGCTTGTAAAACTCGTTTGACTCCCTGGCCGTGGAAAAACCTGCGTACTGACGTATTGTCCAGGGCCTTACAGTGTACATGGTGGCCCTTGGTCCGCGGACAAAAGGAGCAAACCCAGGCAGCGTGTTTACAAAATCAAGGCCCTCGGTGTCTTCCGCCGTGTATAGGGGGCCGGTGGTTATGCCTTCAGGGTTTTTCTTTTCCAGGGACTCAACAGGTTTGCCCTTGAGTTCCTTTTTCGCAAGATCGATCCATCTGGGTTTTTCTGGATGCTCAGCCATATTGGGTTTCCTTGTCCTAATAATTTTCGTTTAAGCACAAAATCTTTTTTCATGGCTCACTGAAACTGAATTTAATCCTAAAGTACGAATACCGAAATCCGAAATCTACTCGTATTTTGAAAATTGCTTCGGATTTTGAATTTTCAAAAACTCAAGGCTTCGTAAAAAGTAAGTTTTTAGATGGCGCCGTATTTAGCGTTCGCAAAGCTCCACGAGCACCCCGCCGGAGGCCTTGGGATGAATAAAGGCAATTCTGGCCCCTCCTGCACCTATACGCGGAGTTTCGTCTATCAGTTTTATCCCCTTTTCCTTCAGCTCTGCCAGGGCTGAGTCGATATCATCAACCCGCAGGGCGATATGATGGACCCCCTGTCCCTTTTTTTCAATAAATTTTGAAACAGGGCCCTCTGGATCGGTGGATTCCAAAAGCTCCACCTCGCTTTTATCAACCGGAAAAAAAGCTGTTTTGACTTTCTGCTGTTCAACTGTTTCCTCGCCTTCAAACGGCAGGCCCAGGATATCTGACCAGAAAACCTTGCTTTCCTGGTTGCTGTTGACCGCAACGCCGATGTGATCGATATGAAGAACTTTCATTTCCGGCACCTCGCATTTATTATATTGGATCAAGTGAAATTCCGGGCGCTTTTCAATGCAGATGAGCGCCCTTTAAGTATGTATGTAAGTGTTACTTACTTTTTAGAATTTATAATACCACTGTTCAGGGGTGTCAAGCATAATCCGCACAAAAATTTGCGTTCAGGCAAATTTTTCGTCAGCCTTATAACACCCGATTGGGGAGTTTTTATTTGATGCAGACCTTCCTTACTTCAACAAGGTCGCAGTGGCCGCCGAAAACCTTGGATATACCGTCTTGCTTAAGAGTGGTCATGCCCTCTTTTACTGCCTGATCCCTTATCTCGTACATCATTGCGCGGCTCTGGATAAGCTGCTTTATTCCTTCCGATGCAGGCAGTAGTTCATGGATTCCCATGCGGCCCCGGTAGCCGGTGTTGTTGCATGCAGGGCAGCCCTTCGGCGCATAAAGCGTAAGGTCCTCTGTATACGGTATGTTGAGGTGCCTTTCAAACTGATCCCCGCCGTATTCGCGTACCAGTTCGTCGTATTCGCTGCGTTCCGGGTGATACGGCTGCCTGCATTCACTGCACAGAGTTCGCACCAGCCGCTGTGCCAGGATGCATATAAGGGCGTCCGAGAAGTTAAAAGGATCCATGCCCATGTCCAGCAGCCGGGTCACTGTCTCGGGCGCGCTGTTGGTATGCAGGGTGGAAAAGACAAGATGGCCCGTGAGCGAGGCCTCAATTCCCATCTGGGTGGTCTCATGGTCCCGCATCTCGCCCACCATAATGACATCAGGGTCAGCCCGCAGGAAAGCACGCATGGCGGCTGCAAAATCGTATCCGATCCTGGGTTTTACCTGAACCTGGCGCAACCCTTTCTGCGTGATTTCAACAGGGTCCTCAGCGGTCCATATTTTTCTTTCAACGTCGTTTATATAACGCAGGGCTGAATGAAGGGTGGTTGTCTTACCGGATCCGGTGGGGCCGCAGACAAGAATCATTCCGTAGGGCTTGGTAACCGAGTCTATGAATTTATCGTAGTTGGACCTGGAAAATCCCATCCTGTCGAGCGGCAACGGCTCTCCTGCTGCAAGTATACGCATTACAACGTCTTCGAGACCTCCCTGGGTAGGCACAGTTGCAACACGGAGTTCAATGTCTTTGCCGCCGAATTTTTTAAACCTGATCTTTCCGTCCTGCGGCTTTCGCTTTTCCGCAATGTCGAGGTCTGCCATGATCTTTATCCTGGCGACAACCGCGTTTTTGTAGCTGTAGGGTATGGTCTGGTAAACCGCGCAAGCGCCGTCCACTCTTACCCGCACCCGTGTGTTCTGCCTGCCCGGATACGGCTCCAGGTGGATATCAGAGGCCCCCCTTGAATAAGCATCAAGAATCATCTTGTTTACCAGCTGCACCACCGCCCCGCTTTGCTCGTCCACCGATCCGGTATCTTCCTCGATTTCCTCTTCTTCATCCTGCAGCCGGGATAATATATCGTCAATTGACTGCTGGGGACCCTGGTTTTGCGTAAACAGCTTGATGATTTCCAGAATGTCTGCTTTTACTGCTATTGCCAGCTTGATGGTCTTGCGCGGAAAAAGGGTTTTTATCTCA
>JAWLEU010000077.1:0-10320 GCA_041685965.1 Desulfosalsimonas sp. | reverse complement strand
CATAGCTTCTGCCAAAACCATGCCCTGGGTTTCCGTCTTGGAGGAAAAAACAAAAAGATCCATGGCATAATAGGCGTCTATCAGCGACTGCCCTGTCTTTTTACCCGCCATTACAAGCCTTTTTTCAACCCCCTTGTCGGCAAGGATTTTTTCAATGCGCGATTGATCAGGGCCTTCGCCCACAACAAGAAACCACGCATCAGGGTCTTTTTTAAGGTATTGCCCCACTGCTTGTGCAAGGTAGACAAGGTTTTTCTCGGGGGCAAGCCTTCCAAGGTGACCTATTATCCTGGCGTTTTCCGGAATCCCGAATGATTTTCTGAACCGTATGCCGTCTCCGTGTTCAAAGGCGTCACAGTCAACTCCGGTGGGAATTTCTGTTACAGGGGTTTTCACCCCGCGTTTTTTTAAAAGCTCACCTATGCTTTTGCTCGGGGCTACCACATGGGTGCACATGTTGGCGTACGCAGTGGTCATCTTGATCACGAATTTCATCATTTTAGGAGACCTGGATGAAACATAATGGGTGTATTCCTCGTAGAGGGTGTGATTTGTGTATACTATCGGCAGCTGCCGCCTGTAGGCAGCCCTCAGCGCAGCATCACCAAGCAGGAACGGATGGTGGCTGTGGATGATATCCGGGGCGAATTCGTCTATCTTTTCACTAATAATAAAGGGTATGGGAATGCTAACCGAAAAGTCGCTGCCGTTGAAGTTCTGAATCGCAGGCACCCTTAGCACTTCCGAGCCTTCAGGCTCTTTTTCCATACTTTCTGCGTATGTCGGGGCCACAATCAGCACGCGGTGACCGAGCTTTTTCAGATCCTCTTCAAAACGGGACACAGAAGCGGCCACCCCGCCCACATGAGGACGATAAGTATTTGTAAACATACAAATATTCATTTTCTGTTCACCTTCATTGTCAACCGGGAGGAGTTTTCACCTGCATTAACAAGTGCAGCCTCAAATCCCGGAATTTCGATCCTGATTTCAGGAGAGTCCTTTCTCCAGTCGCCGATGATGTCCACAGCAGCCCCGCCGCTTTCCGGCTCAATTTTTACAGTGACCTCTCCGTGGGGGGTTGGGGTGGGGCCGTATCCAATAGCATGCGATCCTGAAAGCCACTCCTGAAACACTCCGGAACCTATAACCAGGGCGTTTCCTTCTTCCCTGACAAACAGGCTGCGCATCATTAAAACCCATTCACCTGCCGCCCACCCGTGCTGGGCGTCTCCCATGCATCCGCCTCCAGTATGTGGATGTATTGCCTCCGGCCATTGGCCTGTCGGGGATGCAAGTTCTGCTACCTTCAGGATCAGCTCGCGATAACGCGGGTCTCCGGCCCGCAAAAGCGTTTGGGCTATATCCAGGGTTAAATACGCGTTTATTCCGGAATGGATCATATCCTGGAAAAAAGCTCCCTTGTAGAAACAGTTGTTCATGAGATAATCGACTGTTTTCATGATTTTCGGGTCTGCCGCAGGCGTTAGCTGCAGGGGATAATCAGCGACCAGGGAACCCACCGCCCCTGCGTCCATGCGGCGGTAGGGAGAGGCCGGGACAGCGTTTTGAGTCTTCCATTCCGGTATGGCGGCAATGCTTCCGAATATGCACTTGGAAAAATCCTTGTAATAATGTTCAAACTTTTCAGCAAGGCCCGCGGAATGATATCTCCGGGCCATGTCCGCGGCAGAGGCCATGCCTGCCAGACACCAGAAATCGTCCCAGTAGTAATAATCGTTCGGACCCAGGTGTTCTGCGCTGAACCCGGCGGGAAGAAGGCCGGCGTGCCGGATTGCAGGCCTTTTGCGGGTGCGTTTTTGTTCAATCCATTCAGCCGCCTTGAAGGCAGCATTCAGCCAGGCTTCAGACGGCCTGCCTCCTGTAAGTCGCAGGTAGCGGTCCATGATCCAGAGCACCTGGCCGTTTGAGTCCCATTCCCCTTCCTGGGAAAGGAAATATCCGCTGGATTTCTGCCGTGCCGGAAACCTGTCTATACAGTTCCTGCTTCGTCCCGGCATGTTTGCACCCAGCATGGCGTTTAGCATCAGGCAGGCGTCCCTGAACCAGAATCTGCGGTAGGTATAGGGTCCCGGCACAGGGTCGCCGGCAGAAAGCATAAGCAGTGTACGAACTGCGGTATCATATAAAAACTGCAGGTTTTCATCGGGTACTGCAAGCTCTGCCGTGCCTGATGTAAGTTCCCGCCAGGTACGGTTTTTGCGGGCCTTTTTGCGTTCGCCCGATTCTGCTATATCATGCTCCAGGTCAACTGAAACACTTATGTTCCGCGCTGCCTTTTCAGGCAGTTCAAAAAAGGCCGCAGAAGTTGCCATGCCAACGGGACACTTAACATTTGCAACGGTGTTTAACGAATCCCACTTGTCAATGACATCGCCTTCCGAATAATCAGAAAATATAACTTTTTGGGGTTTTCTGTTCATGTAAACCCTTGTGTGCCGGTTGACAAGCCAGAACGGATCCGAATGGTCCTGGTAATCAATCGAGTCGATAAACTGTATGCCCTCGGGATTGTACGGCCGCAGTGCAACCACAAGCCACCCTCCCGTATCAGAGCTTGCCGTGGATGAAATCACCGCATATCCGGAATTGTTTTCCAGGTCCATGGAAAGCTCGGTATCAAGTGCAAATCCATCCGACCTGGACTTGTTTTTGATCCGGACTCCCGGGTCCGTTTCAATACGCTGCCGAGATGCATCATCGCCGAGCATGGACGGAATAAACCTGCGCCCCTTAGGGTCTATGATCCAGCAGTCAATCGACCACCCGTCATACAGGGGTGTGACCAGCCCCCGCGGGTCCATTATCGGATATACAGGCAGATCCGGGTGCCCGGCTGCGGTCCAGCTCCTGTGGGTTAGGTTTACATGGCTGAAGGCAAATCCGCGGGGTATGAACGAATAATCAGACGGATTAAACTGCTTTTGCACCCAGAAAGGCCAGATCCAGTCAAGGTTATACTGGATTGCCTTGGTGTTGATAAGCCCGCGGGCGTGAAATATTATGCCCGCCCGCAGCAGCTCTATAGGCTCCTGTATCTCTGAGGGCTGCGAAAACCGCCGCACCTTGGCGGCAAGGCCTATGGGATCTATAATCCCGAAACGCTTTGCCGCACGCCTGACAATAAACTTCCAGGGCAGCCATCTGGTAAGCATGAAAATCCCTCCGCGCAGTTAAAATAAAAATCACCCTGAATCCAAAAAATAACTCAAGTAACAAAACTTTCAATGCAGCCGCACAAACCACCCCGCCGGCCCTCGGACTCAACCCCCGGAGTACCCTGATTTGTTTACATTTGGAATGCGGACCCTTTTGGACCATCGGGGCGGCAACCAAAAACATAGCAGGGTATTAACATAGGGCGAGCGAGGCCAGAGCGGCCGCCGCTTGTTTGAGCCCTCAATAGCGGGCGAGTTCGCCGGAGGCGGCATAGCGAGACTATGAGATGCCCGGCCCGAATGCGGGCCCTGAAAAAACTGACCGGGCTAAATAAGCATCCCTGCTGATCTGACTGCGGTCTTTTCCAGATGCCAGTGATTTCCGGGTTAGGGGTAATAACCTTTAACCTTATATTTCCGGCCATGCGCATGGCTCTTTATCTGTCCTTGTATTTATGCTATTGTGGCACAAAATAATCAAGGCGTAAACCCCGGCCCCGGGCATCGCAGCCCGGCCATAATTTTAATTTGCGGAGCAAGGCATGTCAGAAAACACCGAAAACGGAAATCCGAACGGATCACAAGAGCAGGATGAAAGCTTTGAGGAGCTTTTTGAATCCTACATGAAGGAAGTAAAAGACGACCTCCGGGTCGGCGAGCAGGTCACCGGCGAAATCATAGCCATAAGCGACGACTCGGTGTTTGTAAATACCGGCACCAAGGCAGACGGCGTGGTGGACAAGTCTGAGCTTACCGACAGTGAAGGCGGCTTTTCCTATTCTCTCGGCGACAAGGTGACACTATACGTTATTTCCAGGGATGAAAGCGAAATAAGGCTTTCGGGGTCCATGTCCGGTGAAAGCGGAATTCATCAGCTCTATGAAGCATATCGCGCCTCAATACCCGTACAGGGAAAAGTCACGGAAACCTGCAAGGGAGGCTTCAGGGTAAGCGTGGCAGGCAAATCCGCTTTCTGCCCCATAAGCCAGATGGATTCCACTTACGTGGAAACCCCGGAATCCTACGTAGGGGCGGAATATGAATTTCTCGTCTCAAGAATCGAGGAGCACGGAAGAAACATCGTGGTTTCAAGGCGGGAACTGTTAAACCGTCAGATGGCCGAGCAGCGCGACCAGTTTTTAAAAACCGTCTCACCCGGAGATATCCTGGAAGGCCGTGTTACAAGGCTTATGCCTTACGGCGCTTTTGTGGAGCTTGTCGCCGGCGTGGAAGGGATGGTGCATATTTCCGAGATCTCGTGGTCAAGGGTTGAAAAGCCCGAAGACGCGGTATCAGTAAATGACAATGTTAAAGTAAAACTGCTTGACATCCGCGAGCCTGAGGATAAAAAGCAGCAGACCCGGATTTCGCTTTCCATAAAGCAGGCCCTGGAAGATCCCTGGCAAAACATAACCGAAAAATTCAAGCCCGGGGACAAGACAGAAGGAAAGGTCAGCAGGTGCGCGGATTTCGGTGCATTTGTGGAGATAGCCCCTGGCGTTGAAGGCCTGGTGCACATAAGCGAGATGAGCTACAAAAAACGCGTGTTAAAGGCACAGGACGTGGTTTCTCCGGGAGACACCGCCGCAGTTATGATAAAAAGCGTGGATCCTGAAAACCGCAGAATATCGCTTAGCATGAAGGATGCGCAAGGCGATCCCTGGATCAATATCGAGCAGCGCTACCAGCCCGGCCAGCAGGTTAATGCAACAATAGAGAAAAAAGAATCCTTCGGCTATTTCGTGGAACTGGAACCCGGGGTGGTAGGCCTTCTGCCGGTTTCAAAAATAAATTCCTCCCCTGAAGCATCCAGGATTGAAAAGATGAAGGCGGATGACCCAATTGCTGTAAAAATTGAATCCGTAAATCCTGCAGACAGAAAAATAAGCCTTGCCGTGGCTGACGAAGCCGGAAGCCGGGACTGGCAGGCCCACAAACCAGTCTCTTCAGCCGATTCCGGCACCGGAGAGCTTGGGGAAAAACTCAGGGAGGCCCTCAAGTCCAAAAAGTAAATCCTGTTTGATCCCCCCTGCTCAACCTTTTGCAAACAGGCCGTGGATAACCAGCAAAAGAAGCCCCGCAACTATTAAAACCGCATAGAGCGGGGACTGGACCATAAAATCCGCCCCGCTTCTAAGGAATTCAAAAGGCAGTACTTCTATCCACTCAAACCTGTCTTCTCCCAGATACTCGATAAGGCTCTTTGTGTAAAACCCCTCGGGCCTTTCCATTAAAATGCCAATTGCGTGGAATCCGGAAAGCACGAGACCTGTTAGAAATGAAAGTATGCCCAGCCACTTAACTGTATTCATGATTCACTCCGGCAGCCCTGCGTGTCTGAAAAATTTTGCAGTTCAGTATCAGGAAAATGCAGCTTTTATGAACTCCCTGTTCATCCGGGCGATCTCGGTTATGGATATCCCCTTGGGACATTCGGCCTCGCATTCGGCCTCGTTTGAACAGTTGCCGAATCCCAGTTCGTCCATGGCACGGACCATGGAAAGAGCCCTTTTCTTTGCCTCGGGCTTTCCCTGGGGCAAAAGGCACAGATGAGAAATCTTTGCGCCTGTAAACAGCATGGCCGAAGCATTGGGACACGCAGCAACACAGGCCCCGCAGCCGATGCAGGCGGCAGCGTTAAACGCAGTTTCCGCGTTGTCCCTGGGGACGGGAATCGAATTTCCGTCCTGCGCTCCGCCGGCATTGATGGATATGTAGCCGCCTGCCTGGATGATTTTGTCCATGGCGCTTCTGTCCACCACCAGGTCCTTTAGCACGGGAAAGGCCCGTGCGCGCCAGGGTTCTATTACAATGGTGTCTCCGTCTTTGAAGTGGCGCATGTGAAGCTGGCAGAGTGTGGTCTCGGGCATGTGTCCGTGAGCCCGGCCGTTTACAACCGCCCCGCACATTCCGCATATTCCTTCCCTGCAGTCATGGTCAAAGGCTATCGGCTCTATACCCTGCTCCGTCAGCCCCTCGTTTACCACGTCGAGCATCTCCAGAAAGGACATATCTGTTGAAATATCATTTGCCGGGTAGGTTTCCAGGGCGCCTGCAGGGTTATTCTTATTCTGGCGCCAGACCTTGAGAGTAAGATTTATGGTTCGGCTGCTCATTTTACTTGTAACTCCTCTGGGTCAGTTCCACGTTTTCAAACGTCAGGGGCTCGGTGTGCAATACTGGATCTGATTCAGGCCCGGTGTATTGCCACGCTGAAACATGGCAGAAGTTTTCGTCGTCCCGCAGGGCTTCGTGATCCTCGGTCTGAAATGCAGTATTGAAATGACATCCGCAGGATTCCTTGCGATCTATGGCATCGTTGACCATCAGTTCCCCGAACTCCATGAAATCCGCCACCCTGCCGGCGTTTTCAAGCGCCTGGTTCAAATCGGCTGCATCTCCGGGAACATTTACGTTTTTCCAGAACTCGTCCCTTAGTTCGGCTATCATCTGCTTGGCCTTGTGAAGACTCTGCTCGTCTTTTGCAATGCCGCAGTAGTCCCACAGGATTTTCCCCAGCGCCCTGTGAAAATCCGCTACCGTGCGTTTCCCGCGAATTGACAGCAGCTTGTCCACCTGACTGCGTATCTTTTCTTCAGCCTCCTTGAACTCCGAGGCTGAGTTATCCACCGCAGGCAGCTTCGATCCTGCAAGGTAGCCTCCAATGGTATAGGGGATTATGAAGTAGCCGTCTGCAAGCCCCTGCATCAGAGCACTCGCACCGAGACGGTTTGCCCCGTGGTCGGAAAAATTGGACTCTCCCAGGGAAAACAGCCCGTCAATTGTTGTCATAAGATTATAATCCACCCACAGGCCGCCCATGGTGTAGTGCACCGCAGGATAGATCTTCATGGGCGTCTCGTAGGGGTCCTCGCCGGTGATCTTCTCATACATCTCAAACAGGTTGCCGTATTTGGCAGATATCGCCTCCCTGCCGTCGCGGGCTATGGCGTCTGCGAAATCCAGATATACCGCCAGGCCTGTCTCGCCCACTCCCTTGCCCATGTCGCACTGTTCCTTGGCGTTTCTGGAGGCCACGTCTCTTGGCACCAGGTTGCCGAAACTCGGGTATTTCCTCTCGAGATAGTAATCCCGCTCCGAGTCCGGGATCTGTTCAGGCGCCCGCTTGTCTCCGGGCTCTTTGGGCACCCAGACGCGGCCGTCGTTTCGCAGGCTTTCGCTCATAAGGGTCAGCTTGGACTGATAAGTTCCGTGCACCGGAATACAGGTGGGATGAATCTGGGTAAAGCATGGGTTTGCAAAATACGCGCCTTTTTTGTAGCACCTGTAGGCGGCCGTGACGTTTGACGACATGGCATTAGTGGACAGATAGTAGGCGTTTCCGTATCCGCCGGTTGCAAGCACCACCGCGTCTGCGCTCCAGGATTCAAGCTCTCCTGTGACAAGATTGCGAACAATTATCCCCCGTGCCCTGCCGTCGACAATAACCACATCGAGCATTTCCCGTCTTGGATAGATCTCCACCTTGCCGGTGTTTACCTGCCGCATGAGCGAGCTGTAGGCGCCGAGCAAAAGCTGCTGGCCCGTCTGGCCCTTTGCATAAAACGTACGCGAAACCTGGGCGCCTCCAAACGACCTGTTATCAAGCAGGCCTCCGTATTCGCGTGCAAAGGGGACGCCCTGGGCCACGCACTGGTCGATTATATTTACGCTCAGCTGTGCCAGCCTGTAGACATTTGCCTCTCTTGCACGGAAATCACCGCCCTTTACTGTATCATAAAACAGCCGCCAGATGCTGTCTCCGTCATTTGCATAATTTTTTGCCGCATTTATCCCGCCCTGGGCTGCAATGCTGTGGGCCCGTCTGGGAGAGTCCTGTATGCAGAAATTTTTAACGTTATATCCCAGCTCCCCCAGGGTGGCTGCAGCAGCGGCCCCGGCAAGGCCTGTGCCCACAACTATTATATTGAACTTCTTTTTGTTTGCCGGGTTGACCAGCTTTAATTCAAAGCGATGCCGGTCCCATTTTTCATGCAGGGGACCGGTAGGTATTCTGGATTCAAGAGTCATTTAGCACCCCTTTTTCATGTAACTGCACGGATATATATGGGAACAAACGCAAACCCGACTGCCACGGCAACTGCGAACGCTATGCCCAGTGTTCGGATAAGCGGCATGTACTTTTCATGATTCAGCCCTAAGCTCTGGAAAAGGCTCCAGAAGCCGTGACGTATATGTATTCCCACCAGAATCACTGCCGCAATGTAGATCAGAGAAAACCATATGTTGCTAAAGGTGTTGACTGCAGCATCATAGGGGGTCATCTGCGCCCTGTCTATGAAATGGAACTGTGACAGGTGCAGAATCACAAATAGCAGAATCAGAAAACCGGTATAAGGCATTGTGATAGAACCTATGGTCCTGCCGCCCGCGGTTTTATTAACCGCATATCGGGTGCTGCGGGCCCGCAGGTTCTGGAAGAACAAAACCGCGCCGGTGGTCACGTGGATTATCGCAAGCAAAAGCAGCAGCAACTCAACCACCACTATGACAGGGTCCAGCTTATGAAGGGTCTCTACATACGTAAGAAAGGCTTCCTTGCCGAAATAAAAACTCAGGTTGCCGGCAAGGTGGACGAATATAAACCCGACAAAGCCCAGGCCCGTGACCGCCATGAGCAGCTTTTTGCCCAGCGCGGTGGAAATGTTTTCAACAAACCAGTTCATGACATATACTCCCGGAATAAATGCTTAAAACACATTTGCGCAGAATTCGCCGATCCGGCCAAGATCCTCGCATACATGCACGCCGCCGGCTTTAAGGGCCTCCACCTTGCCCTGGGCCGTTCCCGCGCCGCCTGAAATAATCGCGCCCGCATGCCCCATCCTGCGGCCCGGGGGGGCTGTGATACCCGCGATAAATCCCACCACCGGCTTGGAAACATTCTGCCTGATGTATTGGGCTGCCTGCTCCTCGGCGCTGCCGCCGATCTCGCCGACCATCACTATGCCCTTTGTGTCGGGATCGGCTTCAAACGCCCTTATGCAGTCGATAAAATCCGTTCCGTTTACAGGGTCCCCTCCTATGCCTATGCAGGTTGTCTGTCCTATGTCCTGGAGGGTCAGCTGATAGACCACCTCATAGGTAAGGGTCCCTGAACGCGACACAACCCCAATGGGTCCGCCAGCCTTGTGGATCGGACCGGGCATTATGCCCACCTTGGCAGCGCCGGGCGAGATGATGCCCGGACAGTTGGGCCCTATCAGCCTCGAAGTCTTCGTATTCAGATAATGCTTGACGCGCATCATGTCAAGCACTGGTATGCCCTCTGTTATGGTGACTATAAGATCTACTCCCGCATCAGCTGCCTCCATGATTGCATCAGCAGCAAAAGGCGGGGGCACGAAAATAAGGCTGCAGTTGGCTCCCGCTTTTGAAACAGCTTCTGCCACGGAGTCAAAAACCGGCACGTCATCCATTTTTTCCCCGCCCTTGCCAGGGGTAACCCCTGCCACCACTTTTGTGCCGTATTCAATGCACTGCCTGGCGTGGAACTGTCCTTCCTTTCCTGTGATTCCCTGAACCACCACCCGCGTGTCCGCATCCACGAATATGCTCATACCTGAGTCCTCAACTTATATCTTTTATGAAAGTAATATCAAAGCACCAAATCCGAAATCCGTAACAAATCAATAAATTGCACTCCAAACCGAGCGCGTACAAGACAATCCACTTTTTCAAATGTTTCGGATTCTGATGTCCGGATTTACGATTTTACACAAGTGCTGCCACTTTCTGCCCGGCGTCCTTCAGATCCTTTGCAGTCTGGAGATCCAGACCAGATTCCGCCAGTATTTTTCGGCCTTCTTCCACGTTGGTGCCTTCCATGCGCACCACAAGCGGAACATTGATCTGGGTGTTCTTTGCGGCCTCAACCACGCCCTTTGCAAGCACATCGCACCTCAGGATGCCGCCGAAAATGTTTATCAGGATCGCCTTGACCTTTTTGTCAGACAAAATGATGCTGAACCCGTTTTCAATCATCTCCGCGGTCGCCCCGCCGCCGACATCGAGAAAATTTGCGGGTTCCGCCCCTGCCAGCTTGATGGTGTCCATGACCGCCATGGCAAGGCCTGCGCCGTTTACCATGTTGCCCACCGTGCCGTCTAAGTTGATGTAA
>JAWLEU010000076.1:1368-10350 GCA_041685965.1 Desulfosalsimonas sp. | reverse complement strand
CAGGCATGACTTGTGAATATCTTTCATTATCGTGCGCAGGCGGGAGTCCACTTCCTCGCGGCTCCAGGACAGCTTCAGGCTGTTCTGGCTCATTTCCAGACCGGATGTTGCCACTCCGCCGGCGTTGGCAGCCTTGCCCGGGCCGTAGAGCAGCCCGTTTTCCCTGAAAACCCGCACGGCTTCCGGGGTGGAGGGCATGTTTGCGCCTTCAGCCACGCAGATGCATCCGTTGTTTACCAGTGCCTCTGCATTTTCCGCGTCAATTTCGTTCTGTGTGGCGCACGGCAGGGCTATATCCACCTTGATTCCCTGTTCGCGGATTACGTCCCAGACGTTTTTGCTGTCAAAGCACACGCTGCCGTATTTGTCTGCAAATTCGCCTATTCTTCCCCTCTGCACGTTTTTAAGCGCCATTAGAAAGCAGCATTTTTCAACATCAATACCTGACTCGTCTATTACTGTTGCACTGGAATCGCAGACCGAGATCACCCTGCCGCCCATCTCGTTTACCTTTTCTATGGCATACTGGGCCACGTTGCCGGATCCGCTTACCGCAACCACCTTGTCCTTTAAGTCCATGCCTTTTGTTGCAAGCATCTCCCTGGCAAAATATACGGTTCCGTATCCCGTGGCCTCGGGCCGGATAAGGCTTCCGCCGTATTCAAGGCCTTTTCCGGTCAAAACTCCGGTGTGCTCGTTTTTCAGCTTTTTATAGTAGCCGTACATGTAGCCGATTTCCCTGCCTCCGACCCCGATGTCTCCTGCGGGCACGTCTGTTTCCGGGCCTATGTGCTTGCTCAGCTCCCGCATGAAAGCCTGGCAGAACCGCATGACCTCGTTGTCTGACTTGCCCTTCGGGTCAAAATCCGAGCCTCCCTTGGCCCCGCCCATGGGAAGGGTGGTAAGGGAATTTTTAAACACCTGCTCGAATCCGAGAAACTTTATGATTCCCAGGTTAACGGATGGATGAAACCTGATGCCGCCCTTGAACGGACCTATGGAGTTGTTGAACTGCACCCGGAAGCCCCTGTTTACATGGACATCGCCCTTGTCGTCAGTCCAAGGCACCCGGAAAATAATTGCCCTTTCAGGCTCCACTATTCTTTCGTATATACCGGCTTTGACAAACTCGGGGTGTTTGTCCACTGTGGGTTCAAGGGTTTCCATGACCTCTATTACTGCCTGGTGAAATTCCTTCTGGCCTGGATCGGTGTGTTTTACCCTGTCTATGACGCTGCTGATAACTGACATTTGATTGCCTCCCTGGAAAATTCCAAAGTTGATTTATTTCAAAACGTATATTCTGCCGAGCGACTCCGAAGATATTCCGTGCCCGGGATCTTTGCGGAAATAATGAAAATCGTCTTTACTCACCCCGTCAGTGCCGGCAAACTCGCCGACCAGTTCATCCAGGCTGTCAAAACCGCTTCCGAAAAAAGGCAGCTTTGAAAAAAACGGCCTCTGGCTTGCACAGTCAGTAAGCACTGCAAAATGGGCGGGAAAAAGCGGGTCTCCGGCAACAAGCAGGTATTGTTCACTAGATTCCGTGATGCTGTAGCTGCCGGGGATGTCTTCGGCCCGGATCCTTGTGAAATGCTTTTGCAGGATTTCTCCGGCCTGGACCGGGTCCACGTCGTAAACCGATAAAAGGTCGGGGCAGTCGAAGTGTCCCAGTGTGTAAAGTGCAACGGCAAAGCTGCTGATCTGCTCGTATACTGGATTGTCCCGTGCGCACATCATCATGATCTCCTCTATTCTCTCGCAAGTGCAGAGGCCTTCGGGGCTGATATGCGGGCGGTAATGCTCAAGTGCGTTTTCCAGAAACAGGGCGTCCATGTTCGGGGTGTGTTTGGTGAGCATGCGCAAAACCTCCTTGTATGCATTCATCCGGACGTGTACCTGTCAATCCGGTTTTCACGCCTGCAATTGCACGGGGTGTGCCAGGAAAGGGGATTTTGGTGTAAAAAGTTAAATTTCTGGAATAATGAGATATTGTTGTTATAAAAACAAGGGGGGTGGTTTTATGCGTAGAAGGTTTGGCAGCCCGGGCTGTATGAAATCTGAACAGCAGATCCCTCAATTGAACAATTGTCGCTCAAAAATGACTTCCTTCCTGTGAAAACGTAGGGCTGTGTGAGAAGCTTCCCGCAAAAACATCGGGTTATGTGAGAAGCTTTTTACGAAGGTATAAAGTTTTGTCTTTTGAGTTTGTTTTAATCTATGTCGGTCTGTTTTTTGAGCCTGTCGCGCAGGGTGTTTCTGCTGATGCCAAGAAGGGAGGCGGCCTTTACCTGGTTGTTGTTGCACTCTTCAAGAGCCTTTCTGATCAGGGTTTCTTCCGCAAGGCCTATTACCTCTGAATGTATGTTTTCCCCGGGAAGCCGGAGCATCTCGGGTACGATTTCTTCAAGGGTTTGTTTGAGCCTTTGCATGGGCTGCCTGCGGCCGGATTCTGAATCGCCTGTGTCCCGGGAATCGGTGCCTGATTCAGGGATCATA
This sequence comes from Desulfosalsimonas sp., assembly GCA_041685965.1. GTDB lineage: Bacteria > Desulfobacterota > Desulfobacteria > Desulfobacterales > Desulfosalsimonadaceae > Desulfosalsimonas. The sequence continues at coordinate 7,851 of JAWLEU010000076.1, read as the reverse complement.
AGGCTGGCCTCAGGGATTACGTCGCCGCTGCTTAGCAGAACCGCCCTGCGTACACAGTTTTCAAGCTCACGTACATTTCCGGGCCAGGAATATGAAACAAGGCGCTTTAAGGCTGCTTCCGAAATATGGCAGACCGGACGCTCGTATTCAGCGGCAAAGCGTTGCAGAAAATAATTGACCAGTTCCGGTATATCCTCGCTTCTCTGCCTCAGCGGCGGCAGGTCAAGCGTGATTACCTTTAGGCGCCAGTATAAGTCTTCTCTGAACCTTCCGGCCCGGACCTCGGCTTCAAGATCCTTGTTTGTGGCAGCGAGAACCCTCACATTCACCCTTATGGTTCTGCTGGCCCCGAGTCTTTCGATCTCGCCTGTCTGCAGCGCCCGCAGAAGCTTTGCCTGAAGGGCAGGCGACATCTCGCCGATTTCGTCCAAAAACAGGGTGCCGTTGTGGGATCTTTCGAACTTGCCTATATATGTCCTGTCTGCGCCTGTAAACGCCCCTCGTTCGTGGCCGAAAAGCTCGCTTTCAAACAAGGACTCGGGTATGGCCGCGCAGTTGACCGCTATAAAAGGATTTTCCCTGCGGCTGCTGTGGTGGTAGATGGCGCGTGCGGCCAGTTCCTTGCCTGTGCCGCTTTCGCCTGCGATCAATACGGGGACGTCTTTTGCTGCCACCTGGCCGATCAGCTTGTAGATTTCCTGCATCTTCCGGCTGTTGCCTATCATCCGGAGGGTGGTTTCATCTTCCCGGGGCTCGGGCGCGGATTCCGGGGCCGGCAGGCGGACAATTTCTTTCATCTGCCTGTTGACCTGCAGGGCCTCGTTTACGATCCTGCTCAAGTCCTTTCGGTCAAAGGGCTTTATCAGGTAATCATAGGCCCCGTATTTCATGGCCTCTATTGCCAGGTCCGTGGTGCCGTAAGCGGTCATGATTATCACGGGGGTTTTGATCCCGATGCGCCGGATTTCAGCAAGAATGTCCAGGCCGTTTAAATCCGGCATTTTATAGTCGAGTAAAATCAGGTCAAAGCCTTGCACTGAGGTTTTCTCAATGGCCTCCCTGCCGCCTGAGCAGGCTGTGACAGCATAGCCCTTTCTCCTGAAAAACCTGCTTAAAAAATGGACAAGACCTTCATCGTCATCAATTATGAGTATTTTTTCCATTGTCTTCCTGAAGGCTTTTTTCCGATTCCAGCGGGATGAAAAGCAGAAACGAGGTCCCCCTGGAAACCTTGCTTCTTACCCTTATCACACCGCCGTGGTTTTTTATGGTGTTTAAAACGAGCGGAAGCCCCAGGCCCGTACCCGAGGCCTTTGTGGTGTAGAAGGGCTCAAACAGGCTTTCCATCTGGTCTTCGGAAATCCCGTGGCCTGTATCCCGGATTTCAATTTTTATACACTGCACCTGCCCGCCGTTGTTTTCAAACCTGTCGCGCGAGGCTTTCACGGAAACCGTTCCCCGGGCGGGCACCGCCTCCAGGGAATTTACCATGAGATTTACAAGCGCTTCTGCCAGAAGCTTTCTGTCTCCGTACACACTGGGAAGGTCACTGTCAATTTCTGATTCCAGGCTGACTTCCTGGCGGTTTGCCAGCGGTCGGATCATGTAGAGAACATCCTCTGTGAGCGCCTGCACGTCTATGACGGAAAGCACAAGATCCTGGGGCTTTACAAAATCCAGGAAGCGGTTGATTGAGTTTTCAATCCGGTTGATCTGTTTCATGGCAACCTGAAAGTCCTCTTCGTCTTCCCTGCTTTCGCTGATCTGATCCTGGGCGGACTCCAGAAACAGTTTCAAAGATGTAAGAGGCGTTCTTATCTCGTGGGCAACAGCGGCTCCCATTCTTCCCATGGCAGCGAATTTTTCAGAGCGTTCGGCAACGCGCCTGGTTTTTTCCAGGATCATGTCGGTTTCCCTGAGTTTTTCATCCTTTATTCCGACTTTTTCCCTGAGATGGTTGTGGCGTTCCCTGAGCCTCTGGTACATGTCTTCAAACGCCCTGTAGAGCATGCCTATTTCGTCGTTTCGCTTTGTTTTTACAATGGGCTGGTCGAAGTTTGAATCTGCTATCATTTCTGCGTATTTGCTAAGGTTCCGGATCGGTTTTACTATGTTGTAGGAAAGCATCCAGGTCAGCATCAGGGCGCTTGCGATACAAAGAAATACTGTCAGGTTTATAATGGATTTTAGCGTGCTTGCGCTTTGAAAGGCCTCCTCGCGATCCTGTTCCACAACTATGTACCAGTCCGTGCCTCCGACGTTTTTGGAGGTGCCGAGCACCTCTATGCCGCGGTAGTCCAGGTAGGCCTTGTTTCTGTCTCTTTGTTCAAAGATGTTTTTAAAGCTGCCTGACTGGGAGATGTTTTCGGTTAAAATCCTGCCTGGCTCCTTGTGTGCAAGAAACTGCCCCTGTTCGTTGACCAGGTAGCACTCGCCTGTTTCGCCCAGTGAGATATCCAGGATAAGATTGATTATTTTACTGGTGCCCACTCTTCCGTATACCGTGCCTGCAAATTCGCTGCTGCCTGTGGTTATGGGAGAGGAGATGAAAAACGAGGATTCTTTTTCTTCCGGGGCATAGGTGATTGCAGAGACCTGCAGCGTGTCTTTTACGGTGCCGGTTTCCGGCTTTATCGCAGGCAGCCTTCCGCTCGGAAGTTCCTGGTTGTTGTGGACTATACGTCCGTTTGCCGAGACAACTGTCAGGCCCTTGTAGACTCCGTATTTTTCCCTGACGAGCTCGAGATACGGGGAGATGCGCCCGGGGTCCATTGATTTTACAGCCGAGGTTCCCGCCACCACCTGCAGGTCTGCCTTGCGTTCGTCAAGCCATCTTTCTAAAATGGCAGCCTTGTCTGTTGCGGCGTTTTCCAGCTGCCTCATGACCATGCTGACAATTAGTTTTTCCGTGGTCTGGATTGAAAACCACCCGATTATCATCAAAGGCACAAGGGCGAGCACCAGAAATATGACCGTTACCTTGGTGCGCAGTTTAAGCAATGGCTTTTCTCCTGAAAGGGGCCCGGAATTTTGGGTGTTGATATGGTCCTGACATGTTTTTCATCTGAGTTGTGTTTTCTTTTCCGCGGATTTTTGATATTTTCGGCGGCAAGACCGGTTTTTACTTTATTAACAAAATTGTTGGGCCGTATCCAGTATGAAAACTTACTTTGACTGTTTCCCGTGTTTTGTAACCCAGGCTTTAAGAGCTTGCAGATTTATGGGCCTGGACGACCATGTTACCAGGCGTGTGCTAAATTCGGTTGCACAACTTCTGCAGCGCGTTCCAATGGAGCAGTCCCCGCCCGAGACGGGAAGGGATGTTTACCGCATTATCCGGGAGGAATCAGCAAACCCCGATCCTTACAGGGAAATAAAGCAGGAAAGCACAGCCAGGGCGCTTGCACTGTACCCGGTGTTAAAGCAGATGGCACAAGACGCTCAGAACCCTCTTGAAGCCGGGATAAAAATCGCGGCCGCGGGCAATGTAATAGATTACGGGGTTAAATCCACCCATGCCGTAGAAGCCGGAGTGGACAGCATTCTGGATAATGAATTTGCAGTTTTTGACATTGAGTCGTTTGTCAAACGCCTTGAAAATGCTGAAAGGATTTTATATGTCGGCGACAACGCCGGTGAGTGCGTGTTTGACCGTGTTCTTATCGAGGAGCTGGGCAAGCCGGTAACCTATGTGGTCAGGGGGGCTCCGGTGATAAACGACGCCACCAGGGAAGATGCTGTTGCAGCAGGAATTGACAGGGTCGCAGACATTGTCTCTTCGGGAACAGACGCGCCGGGCACGGTCATGGATACCTGCAGCAGTGACTTTCTGCGGCTTTTTGAAAAACCGCACCTTAAAATAAGCAAGGGGCAGGGCAATTATGAGGCATTGTCTGACCAGAATCAGCCGATATTTTTTCTGCTCAAGGCAAAATGCAGTGTCGTGGCCCGGGATTTGAATGTCCCGGAAGGGCAGATGATTTTTAAGGGAATTCGCGCCTGATTTTTAACACCCCGGGCATATTGCTTTCTACCAAAGACAGATAACTTTTCTGCCCTCCTGCAGCCGGGCTCCCACCTTTTCCATGTGGCGCAGTGGAGCCATTTCTCTTTCAAAATCATCCATGCTGAGGCCGAGATCTCCTGAGATCTTTTCCGGCGGGGTTGGTCCGTTTTTCTTTAAATAATCCACGATTGCAGACTGCCTTTCAGTAAGCTCAGAACCCGTATTTTTAAGGTTCTTTGCGCTGTATACAGCCCATGGATCGCAGGTTTTGGGTTTTGCCATCAGATCTAAACAGCAGTCCTCGCACACCATCTGACCGCGGGCCTTCATCGCCTCGCTGCCTTTAATCTCAGCACCGCACTTCTCGCACTTCATTTAAGCAAACCTCCTTATAAACCCGGCTTTTATTCTATGTTGCAGTCATAAAATAATAATCAGTCGTGTTTTTTCAAGTCCGGCAGTAAAGGCGGGGTTATTCAGGCATAGATCATTTTCCGGGTTATGCCGCCGTCAATTATAAAGTTCTGGCCGGTGACGAAGCCGGCGTCTGCAGAGGCAAGCCAGGAAGCCATTGACGCGACATCTTCCGGGGTGCCCACGCGGCCTGCAGGGTGCTGGGCATGGTCTTCTTGTGTTAGCCCGGGCTCTGTGCGCCGCAGTTTTTTCTGCCAGGGGCCGGTTTCAATCCAGCCAGGGCTTATGCAGTTGACTCTTGTATTTGGCCCAAGGCTTGCTGCAAGGGCGTGGGTTAGGGCCACAATTCCGCCCTTGGATGCTGAGTATGCTTCAGTATGAGGTTCTGACTGAATAGCCCGGGTGGAGCCGATGTTTATAATGCAGCCATTTGTTTTTTCAAGATGGGGCGCCGCGTGTTTTGCAAAAAGAAAACACCCTGTAAGGTTAACGCTGATGACGCGATTCCACTGCTCCAGGGTCAGCTCTGTAACAGGGACTCCGAAAAAACCGCTAATTCCCGCGTTGCAGACAAGTACGTCAAGCCTTTCAAAACAATTTATTGCTTCTGAAACCGCTTTTTTGACGTCTTCTTCATCCGCAGCATCGCAGACCGCGGCTTTAAGATCTCCTCTTTTGCCTTTTTCTTCTTGTATTTCTTCGCATGCCTCACTGTCTGTGTCCGCGACAAAAACGTTTAAGCCGTCTGCCAGAAACTTTTGCGCCACTGCTTTTCCTATGCCCTGGGCCCCGCCGGTTACAAGGGCTGCTGGTTTTGCGCTGTTCTGCATTTTATTAAACCTTAGAAGATGATGCTGTCGTAAAAAATAAGTTTTTACAGTGCCATCAGAAGATCCCTGTTTTGAATTTACAAATAATTATGCCTTATTCAAACCGGTTTTAACAAATGAATTCAATGATTTTTTTTGAATCTTAAGGGGCCGCTTTGCCGGGAGCCTTTGCCCGGGGTTGTTCACGCTTGTTCACCTGCAAAAGAACCCCGGCCTTGTAAAAGTTTTGCACTGTTAAAAAAGATAAGCGCCAGTATCACATCTGCGACAATTTCGGTAATCAGGGCAAAGATAGCCAGTATAACACTTGCAGACATAATGCCGGTGGCAATAACCAGATAAGAAAAGGGCTTGAGGTAACCGAATAAATCATCCCCGCACCGCAGCAGGCTGGCCCCGAAAACAGCGTAAATTATGCCCAGCGGTACCAGGGCGGCGAATAAACCTGTTTCCCGGATTTGCTGCATCCCCGGCAATGCATAGGTGATTAGGTTGAAAGCTATGTATGCGATTGTAATCCAGATCAGCAGGTTTATGTGTTTGTCTGAGCCGTGAAAAGATGCTTTCTGATTCAAAAGGCTCCTGAGCATAACCAGCAGATAAATCCATATGAACTGGTATACAGTGTCGGAAAGAATTTCCAGCCAGAGCAGGTTCGGGCCTTTTTCCTGGGTTATTCCGGAGACAACACCCAGTGAACCGATCAAAGCCGTGAGCAGGGCGGCTGCAACACACAGCCAGCCCGCGAGGTAGAGATTTTTTTCGTTTAACATGGTACCCCCGCTTTCTATTTTCGGTATTTTTAACACATCTTTTTGATAGCCGGCGGCCGGGAAAGTTAGGCTGAAATCTTCCTCTGCATTGCAGAGATGCTGATCGGATGCGACCATGTAAATTTAATTGCGCAGACACCTTTAAAAGAAAGGCGTTTCAATCTGCATTCTGAATACTGATTTTTGAGACCGACCCTTTCATGTAGGAATCGGCCTTTTTGATTTTTTTGCCTGCTTTTTTGTATAATTTTTTGCATTTTTTTTCGTTATACGGCTCGTTTTCGCCTTGTTTTTTCCATGTATAGTATAAATCAGCGCTTAACCGGGCGTCTTCGTTGCCTGCGTCAGTAAGGGCCCTGTAATATTTGCTGTTTTCACCGACACGGGATTGCCAGGAAGCAATCCCTGAAGCATTACCGGCAATCCAGCCTAAATTTTTAATGGCAGAGCTTTTAAGGCG
>JAWLEU010000076.1:0-1268 GCA_041685965.1 Desulfosalsimonas sp. | reverse complement strand
TCCCCCTCTGTCTCCTTCATCTCCTTTTCTGACAGCCTGGCTGCTTCTATGGGGCCGGTGCTTGATGCTTCAAACATTTCTGAAGCCCCGCTTCCTGTGCCGGATGACATGTCCTTTGCCATAGCAAGGGCAGGGACGGTAAAAACAATGCAAAAAGAGGTCAGAACTGCAATGATCTTTGTTTTCATAAATTCCTCCTCGTCTTTTAGCTTTATGGTTTACAGTCTGCATTCGGATCAGGGATCCGAATGCACAGCCGACGACATCATGAATTGTGGATCTTTTGTTTTTTGTGTAATCATCACTTGTTTATTGAGGCTTTGCCGGAAATCAGCCTGTAAACCAGTCCTGTTGCTGGCGGTGTTGCAAGAAAATCCTCATTTGGTTCACCTTCTGCGAGAATTCCGAGTATTTTTCCGGGCAGATCAGGGTTTTCCCTGGTGCTGAAGCTTTTTTCAAATCGGTTCTTGCGCATTCTTATATTGCCGAAGGTGGGGTCTGCCAGGTGAACAAATTTGGCAGAAGACCCCTTGAACACCGAGAAATGTTCAGTCCCCCGTATATCCAGGAAGATGATTGCAGGATGTCTGAGTTTTTTAAGTGCATTTGCCGAGACCGCAAGCCCGACTGCCTTATGATCTTTTTGCTCAGCAAAAAGTTTCAGGTCGTTAAATGAGATTGTTACCTCCTTGTCAGCTCCGAGCTCTTCTATCGAATCCGCCTCTATATCTTTATTGTCAATGAACCAGTCCAGAATGTCTTCTTCCCTGATATTCTCGTTATAGTAATATTTCAGTATTGTGGCCAGAGCCCCTGAGCCGCATGAAAAGTCTTTTTTCTGTTTTACTATGTCTGCGTTTTTAATCTCCAGCCAGCTGCGGGCTTCCAGGCCATGGGACATGCTTGTGTTGAAACTGGTTTTAATCTCCCGGGAATAATTATTTCCTGCCGGGCAAAGACAGAATCCAGCTATAAGGACAAGGGATAAAGCCATGTATTTCCGGCTGACCATGCTAGAAAACATAATTCAACTCAAAGGAGGCGGATGTTTGACTGACTCCTGCGGTATCCTCGTACTCGAAGTTAACATCAAGGGTTAGATCCCTGTTGATCTCGTAGCCGCAGCCTATTATAAGGGGCAGGCCGGTTTTGGTGGCCCCTGCTTTTTCCCCGTCACGGGTTGAGCTTCCCTGGATGTAGAACTCAAAACCCCAGTAAACAGTGGCGTAAGGATTGACTATGAAATAAAGAACAGGAGACAGGCTGAA
>JAWLEU010000075.1:0-10495 GCA_041685965.1 Desulfosalsimonas sp. | reverse complement strand
ACGCGGCTGTCAAAGGCTGCGGGAACCCTGGCGGTTTCGTCGAGTCTGAATCTGCAGCCTTCGGCGCCTTCAAAAAAACACAAATCGAGGCCTTCGTGGAAACCCGGCCGCAAGCCCCCGTCTGCCCACCATTTTTGCCTGCTGGCAAACAGCATGCCCGGAAAAAACAAAAAATGCCTGAATCCGGCGCGCTGTTCAAGGCCGTTGGCATAAGCCAGGCGGTAGGTAAAGCCTATTTGTGAGGTGTTTCCGGAAAACTCCTTCATGCGCCCTGTCCGAGCTGTCTGGCAAGCCCGAGATAACGCCTGGCTTCTTTTTCTTCGCCCCTTTTTTCATATATCCTGCCTATGCGCAGGTAATAGTCACCCCTGTGATCCGGGTCCTCCTGAACCAGGGAAAAAAGTAGATCCAGCAGATTTGGCGATGTATCCCCGCTTTCAAGGCTCAAATCCGCAAACCGCCTTTTGATAAGCGGATCTATCGCCCTCTGACAGGACGCGCAGTGGTTCATGATCTGCGCATACAGGCCCCGGGCCTCTTCAATATCTCCCGCGGCTTCACACGTCTTTGCAAGAGCCCTTAAAACTATTTCACCTGCGCCGTGTTCGTCCATGCACGCCCTGAAAACCTCCCTGGCACCGTTTAAATCTCCTGACTGAAACCGGGTCTCTCCGTCGAGCAGCTGAATTGAGGCAGAGCTGCGTATAACCGCCGGGGCTGATTCAAGAAGGGCACCGGCTCTTGAAAACTCGCCCGCCTCCCAGTACAATTCGCATAAAAGCTGATATGCCCTTATTTCCTCAGGATTCTGACTTATAAACGATTCCAGAAGCTCCCTGGCCCGACCGTGTTCTTCTGCATGCAGGTATGCTGTTGCAAGCTCAAGGGGAATCAGGGTAAATTCATCCCGGTTTTCCTCCAGGGCGGCTGAAAGCTTGTCTATTGCAAGGTCAAAATCGCCCCTGTTAAGGGCGGCATATCCCCTGGCAAAAGATTCTCCGTACTGCCGGTAGGCTTCCGCGGTCTTTTCAGGAAGGGCGTTTAACAGCACGGAAAAAAGTTGGGCATCGTCGCGGTCCTCAAAATCGGGATTATCCAGGGCGTCACGGCTTTGATAATCCCCAGGCTTTACTTTGCTGTGCTCGGGGTCGCTTTCTGCGGCATCCTGCTGCGAGTTTCCGTTTCCGTCAAGCTGGTTGACTGCCTGTGCGATTTTCCGCCTTGTCTCCTCGCGGCCTGTAAGACCAAGGGCCAGTTCAAATAATTCTTCAGCCTCCCGGGTGTCTCCTGCTTCTGCCATGGCTTCCGCGTTTTCAATATGAACCAGGGCAAGAGACTCGCCTGCCGAATCCAGCTTCTGCCTGATGCGGTCCGTGAGGTGGGCTTTTTCAGAAAAACGCGTCTCTATTTTATGAAGGGCCCTTTCAAATTCAATCCGGGCATCACCGAAAGCCTTGTTTCTGAAAAATTCATCACCTTTTTCCTCGTGGTCTTCAGGTTTTTTACCCCCAAAAATGCTCAACAAACCCATTAAAACATTCCTCCGGATATTAGGGATTAGCGAGTCTCTACCCGCATAGCGGGTGGCCTCGTATAGCCTCCTCAAAGAAGGCAGGAAAAAGTACAGAAAATAAATTCGAAATTCGAAGCACGAATATCGAAACAAATTCAAATGACAAAATTCAAAATCCGAAACAGATGCAGAATAGAAAAACTGCTCGCAAAACCGGTCATATATGTAGCTGCTTTGCCATTCGGTTATTCGAACTTCGGATTTGTTTCTCCCTTACGGGATGCTGACGCGCGCTTACTTCCCGCACCCCCTATTGATACAAAAAATTTCTGGCAGCAGTGACCCCATGCTCAAAGCCTTCCAGGATCTTTTCCTCGCTGCGGGTAAGCCGGTTGACCTTGAAATCATCAGGCGGATATATCACTTCTATGTTCGGATTGCCGTCCAGCTCATCGAGAAGATTATTGTACATGACATAATGCCTATCAAGGGCTTCGAGCAGATAGCTGTATTGCTGATGTCTGTAAAAGGATTCGTAGAGCATCTTGACCCAGAAGGATTCACGGTTTTTCCTGTAGCCCTTTGGCCTGGTTGCAACCACGAGTATGTCTTTTTCCGAAAACCCGAGTTCCAGGGCCTCTTTATACGGGATCGGATTGCATACGCTTCCGTCCATCAAAAGCTCGTTTTTATAAGGCACGAAATTTCTGTACAAAAAAGGTATTGCAGAAGAGGCTTTAAGAGCCCTCGGGATATGGTCCTTTTTTGTGCTCATATACATGGGCTCCGGAAGCGCGTTCTGATAATAACGGGTAGCCACTATGGTGACAGGGCAGGAAACCCTCCGCAGGCGCTTTATATTCAGATTATCCTGGTGGCCGTTTATAAAGTTGTCCACCATCCAGTCAAGGTTGAGCACGTGCTTTTCAGGCCTGAAAATATTGGTCATCCTGATGAATCTGCCGGTAAGAAGTTCTGAGAACAAAGCATCCCGGGCCAGGTGAATCTGGCTGGCCGCGTAGGCCGTGCCTATGAGAGCTCCGGCAGAAGTGCCTATAATGCGTCGCCAGGGAAAGTATCCCCGCTCCATGAATGCCTGAAGCACACCCACCAGAAAAATACCCCGCATGCCGCCGCCTTCCAGCACAAGCACCTTCTTGGGGGGAAAGCCTCTTAGCCGGCTTTTAACTGACCGGTAACGGCAAAGAATCGATGAAATCAGATCCATGCACGGTTTTCCTTTTTCCTGTGCACATTACTGCCTTCAGCATAACAGGTTTTATTTATAATACATTATGGCCTGGAATTTAAAGCATAAAATTAATTGTTTTCTCTCAAAGGACCGGATATGGTAAAAAGGCATAGCAGCAACAGGAGAAGAAACCCATGGCAACGATCAGGCAGCAGATAATCGACATTCTATTGAAGCAAGAGCTCGACGCAAGACAGATTTCGCAGGCTCTCGGCCTGAGCGAAAAGAAAGTATACGAACACCTTCCGCATATATCAAAAAGCATTTCAAAGCAGGGTAAAAAGCTTAAAACCGCATCCGCTTCCTGTATCTCCTGCGGGTATTCTTTTAAAAACCGCAAAAGGTTGACAAAACCCGGAAAGTGTCCGTTATGCAAAAGCGAGCGTATAGAAAACCCGCGCTTTACCATTAAGTGATTCACCCGGCTGCAAGGGCTCCCAGAAATTTTCTCAACTCCGGAAGAGACACGGGTTCCACGAAACTTTTGCCTATCGCGGAAAGCATTACAAAATGGATGCTCTCATCCAGCCTTTTTTTGTCCCTTGCCAGGGCCTCGAATAAAGTGTCCGGGTCAAACCGCGTCCATACCGGCAGCCCCAGGCGTACAAGCAGGGACTTGATGCGCTCCTCTTGGCTTTCCCGCAAGTACCCCTTTTGCACAGACAGCCTGGCAGCCGCTGCCATACCGATGCTCACGGACTCGCCGTGCGAAAATCCCGAGGTTTTTTCCAGGGCATGGCCCACGGTGTGGCCGAAATTCAGCTTTTTTCTCTCCCCTTGCTCGCGTTCATCGCGGTTTACAATATCTGCTTTTATGGCAACCGAGTCATAGACTATTTTTTCCAGCAGCTCAGGTTGCAGGGCAAGTGCCTGATCAACGTTTTGTTCTATCAGGTTAAAATATCTTTCATCTGCAATTGCCGCGTGCTTTACAATCTCAGCAAACCCGTTTGCAATCTCTGTCTCAGGCAGGGTTTTGAGCACTGAAGGATCGCAGAACACAAACATGGGCTGGTTAAACACTCCAACCATGTTTTTGTATCCGTCGAAATTAACGCCTGTTTTTCCTCCCACGCTTGCATCCACCTGGGCAAGCAGAGTGGTGGGGGCGCTGGCGAACCTGACGCCCCGCAGATACGTTGCAGCCACAAACCCTGTTATGTCGCATACTATGCCTCCGCCTACACCTAACAGAAACACGCCCCTGTCAGCCTGCAGCTCAATTAACCTGCGGTAGACAAAAGCCGCGGTATCCAGGGTTTTGGCAGCCTCTGTCGTGCCCGTGACGATGAGTTCCGTAGACGGCATCCTGTCGGAGTAAAGCCGCTTTACGTTTTCATCCGTGATTATGATCAAACGGACGCCTGCGGGCAGACGGGCCTGTATGTTTTCCAGGGACCCGCCCGAAAAAATGGTTGAGTTACCGGTCTGTCCGGATATGTTGATCTGCCTCACGTCAACCCCTGATTTCTGATTTTTCACGGAAAATATCGCGAATAGCCCTTGCCTGGCTGCAAAGAGTTTCAAACTGTTCGGGATAAAGAGACTGCCCCCCGTCGCACAAAGCTGAATCCGGAGTGCTGTGGACTTCCACCATGAGCCCGTGGGCACCCACCGCGGCAGCGGCCCGGCTAAGCGGCAGCACCTGGTCCCTTAATCCGGCGGCATGGCTTGGATCCATGATTACCGGCAGATGGCTTTCCCTGCGGACCACCGGAACGGCTGAAAAATCAAGGGTGTTTCTGCTGTGACGGACAAATGTGCGCAGCCCGCGCTCACAAAGAATTATGTCCTGGTTGCCTTCGGACAGGATGTATTCTGCAGCCATGAGCCATTCGTCCACGGTGGCGGACATGCCGCGTTTGAGCAGAATCGGCTTTTTCGCCTCCCCGGCGCGCCGAAGCAAACTGAAATTCTGCATATTCCTGGTGCCGATCTGCACAATGTCAGCGTATTTTTCCACCATGTCAAAATGCTCCAGGTCCAGCACCTCTGTGACAACAGGAAACCCGAAAGTTTCGCGAACCCTTGCAAGCATTTTCAGCCCCTGCTCTCCAAGTCCCTGGAATGCGTAAGGGGAAGTGCGCGGCTTAAACGCGCCTCCCCGGAATATATCCGCACCTGCTTTTTTTACATGCTCTGCTGTTTTCATTACCTGGGATTCGCTCTCAACAGCGCACGGTCCCCCGATTATAACAAGATTATCACCGCCTACGCAGACGTCCCCAACCCTGATGACGCTGTCATGGGGATGAACCTCCCTGCTGACCAGTTTGTAGGGCCGCGTTACCGGTATGGCCTCTTTAACTCCAGACATTCCCTGGAATGTCGCAGGGTCTATGGGCCATTTATTGTATAGCACCCCTATGGAAACCCTCTCCCCGCCCGGGATTGGCCGGGCTGAGCAACCCTTTTCCTCAATTGCGTAAATCACCGCATCTATTTGTTCCTGAGTTGCGTCCTGGCGCATTACTATCAGCATTGGTCTTTCCTTTCTGGGCTATAAATTTAGTGTTACCCGTGGCTTGCCGCTTTAAAACAAAAAAACCGTGAAGCCCGGGGCCCCACGGTTTTATTAATTCTTCCTGAGCCGGCTTGCTCAGCAAATCACCGGCCGGAGGGGGCACCCCGCCTTTACGGCTGCAAAGCGCCACCACCGGAAATATAAGCCGGCCACAATGAGATTATTATGGTTTACGGGTTGCTTCACAATACACCTGTTGCTTATAAATGCCTCACAATAAAACAATATATTTTTCCTGTTTTTTGAAAACTCATAAGCAAGAAACAGGCTAAGGTCAAGCAAAAATTCTGCAGAATGCCTGCAATATCTTGACAAAAAACGAAAATTTCTTTATGGAATAAATATCCGGATATGAATGTTTCATACAATCGGGCCGTTTTAATCCCGTCACTTGTTTCAACCCACATAATTACAGGGGCATGGCATGAACGCACACTCAATTACAAGGTTGAAAACGCTCTTTGCACCGGTATTTGTTTTAATTCTCGCAGCTCTCGTTACTGCCGGATCAGCAAAAGCCGGGGACGTAGAAGATCACATAATCAGTACTGAAACCGGTTTTTACTATACCGTGCAGAAGGGCGACACACTGTGGGATCTTTCACAGAGGTTTTCCGATTCTCCATGGCAATGGCCGGATCTGTGGCAGTACAACCCCGACCTTCCAAACCCTCATCTTATATACCCCGGCCAGCGCATCCGTATATATAATAAAACCTTCCTGGGAGAAAAAGACAGGGAACCAGAGCCGGAAAAACAGGAAAAAGAGCCTGAAAAGGAATACTTCAACTTCTCCTCGATCAACTCCGTGGGTTTTGTCAGGCAAACGGCTGCCGAACCATCAGGAACACTGTTTCAGTCCATGTCAGAAAAATGGTTTTTAAGCCAGGGCGACCGTGTATATATCCGCCCCGAACCAGGCAGGGACCTTTCCGACGGAGACACCTTTTTTCTGCATCGCACCATCAGCCCTGTGCGTGATCCTGAAACAAACAATCGCATAGGGGTACAGCATCTGCTCACAGGAATAGTAGAGATCACTGAGACCAAGGAAGACCTTGCCATAGGCAACATAATGGCCTCGTTCAGAGAAATCCTTGAAGGCGACAAACTGATACCATTCATGGTACGCGAACAGAAACTTGAGTTAAAACCCGGGGTAAACGACCTGGAGGCCAAAATAATAAAGTCTGAAGACGACTGGAAGGCCATGGGCGAACACATCATTGCCTTTATAGACAAGGGAAGCGACCACGGTGTTGAAGTCGGCCAGAAATACCACGCTCTTTACCCTGTAATGGAGTACGCAGGAGGGCAGTCCGGGGAAGGCCGGGAGCTTGAGCGCGAAGAAATGGGCTCAGTGATCGTGGTACACACGGAAGACAAGGCTTCCACCGTTCTTATAACAGAATCCAGACAGGACTTAAGTCAGGGAATGCCGGTACGGGCAATGCGTTAAAAAAACCGCCCGCCTTTCTGACTCAATATTTTCTGAAGACTTCTGCGCCGCCCCTTCCGGGGCGGCCTTTTTTGCTTCAGGCACTAAAGTTTTTCTGAAATCAGCCGATAAATAAACAAGAACAACCAACCAGCTTTGAACCTTTTAAAATCAGGGAGAGATATACAGCCATGCCCGTAACAGGCCAGGAAAGGATGCAGCAAATCATTGAAAACGCAAAAGCCCTTCCTCCAATGCCTCAGGTTATTGCACGGGCCACGCAGGTCCTGTCCGACGAGAATGCAGGCTTCAGGGAAATAGCCCAGGTACTTGAATCAGACCAGGCCATGGCCACCCGTGTCTTAAGACTTGCCAACTCAGCCTACTACGGGGTAACCGTGCCGGTAAACTCGGTTCAGCAGGCGTCAGCTCTTCTGGGGTTTAAAACCCTTTTTGAAATGATAGTTGTTGTAAACTCATCAAAAATGATGGGCAGGCAGCTTGCTGGCTACGGCATTGAAGCCAGAGAAACCTGGAAACATTCTTTGTTTACGGCACTGGCGGCAAGAGCCATAGCAGAAGAAAAATACCCGGACATGGCAGATGATGCGTTCATGTCCGGACTTCTCCACGATTCAGGCATGCTGATAATGGATCCGCACATGGCAAAGGAAAAAAAACACCTTGAAAAACATCTTGAAGACGGCAACACAATTGAGCAGGCCGAAGATGCCATTTTCGGGTTCAATCATGCGCAGCTGGCTTCTGAATACCTTAAGAAATGGATGCTTCCCGCCAGCCAGACCCATGCCATAGAATTCCACCACCGCCCGTCTGAATCAGAGGGTGATGTACTGTCAGCTATACTGCACGCGGCAGACGCAATGGCCAACATGCAGGGTTTGGAAAAAAATTTTACAACTGAGCAAGAAACCCTTGCAGAATTAAGCTTTAGCCATCAGGAACTGCAAGACCGGGGATCTGCCACAGAAATGGAAGTCGACAGCCTGATTGAATCCATGGAACAAAACATGGACTGAAACGCAGGGGGGTCAAACAGTGATATTCTCCTCAATTTTCCTGCTTCCAGTAAAACATGTCAAGTCCGCCCTGATCCCTTGCCTTATGGCTGTGAGGAAAAATCAGGGCCGCAGTGCCATGCTCGGTGACTGCGACATATGGTGATGCTGCAAGAGGAACCAGGGCGTTTTCAAGAACCATGTATCTGTCCTGTTTTCCTGGTTCCTGCTGATCTTCAGAATTCCCAGGGTTTTCGGGATCCTCTGACTCCTGTTGCCCGAAATTGGTGTAGACAGCCCCGCCTGTCTTGTAGTCAATGGCGTATAACCTGGTTTCGCCGCCTTTTGCCCTGCCTTTGCAAGGGTCGGATTCCTCCCGGTCTTCTGCTCCGGAATCCGGAACAAATGAGGTAAAATAAACAACACCTCCATGGACAGTTGGGCTGGAAAGGCATTTTTCACCTTTTTCAAGCCTGATATACCATCCCCTGTTTGATCGCCTGCTCAGCGCTTTTCTGATTTCATTCCGCTGTTCAGGGTCCCCGTCCTGAATTTCGTTTTCAGTTACATCCACCAGCACTTTTTTCTCCTTTATATTGGAGTCAGCTGTATCACTACTATACAGACCCGGGCGCTGGCCAACGGTTGTATTCACATCAAGGGATCCGGTGTTCCAGTCGTTTTTTATGCAGTAAAAATAATTTACGGTGTCCGTCCTCAAAGGGTTGGCCCTGTCTCCGGTTCCGAAAAACACCCAGTCTCCCGTAACAGACTCCCACCTTTCTTCGTGTTCGTTGAAATATTCCATGTTTTCGCGCACAAAATCGGCTTCCTTAAAAATTTTCCGCCCTGACGAAGTCGCTGAAAAAAGGTGCATGGAATGCCAGTTTCCGTCAGGTAAACCGGAATCATTGTCATCGCGGAAAGCAAAAAGGTTGCCGCCCAGGTCGCCTGCATAAATCCTGCTTATTATATCTTTTCCATCATCCACGGTATCTGCGGCAAACGCACTGACAATTGAATGCTTCATTTCTGAAAGATCCGAATCATCAAAGCCGAACACCCTGTCTCCTGTTAATGCCTCAATTGCGTAAACCGAGTTACCAGCAGGGTTTTCAGGAAGATCATTATAATCATAGGAAGGATCGTATCCGCCTGTTAAAAGAAAGGCTTCTTTTGTGTCCTTACCAGAGGCAGTCTTTATAAACTGCGGGGGCTTCCAGGACTGACCCTTACAGGAAGGCCCCGCACACGAACCCCCGGTGGTTGTATGGGTATAAAGATACCCAGGGTCATCAATGTCGCTTATGTCAAGTGCATAATAATGATTGCCGCCGCGTCTTTCCCCGCATACCACTATCTTTCCTGCTTCAGTATCAGCCACTGCAGCCGAGCCGTCCATGAAATAGGAATGGCCTCCTTTGAAGGCTTCCTGCAGCCGGCCGAACTGTTCTGAGGGCACAAAAGCCCATTTTTCACTTCCGTCCCTGTCTTTGAAACAATGAAGCATGCCGTCATTCGAGCCCGCGAAAATATATTTTTCCCCTCCTTCAAATGAGGCCACCGCAGGCTGTGAATGATTAAGATCCCCGAGTTTCCAGTCTTTTCCCACTCTGCGGATATTATCTATCAACTCGTTTTTGTCGGAAACGTTAAAATCCTGCGCTGACAGCTCTTGATTGGTTTTGTCAAATGATTCAAGCCTCCAGCCCGACAAAGAATTATCTTTTTTGATGTTTGTGTAAATATTTCTCATTTTGTCAGGGGTCCTGCTTAGTATCTCCCCTGCTCCGCCTTCATCCACGGCGGGGCCATCCGGCTCATCAGACCAGCAGGACCGGGCATCGGAGCTGATAACACCGTCATCATCAAGAACCGGATCGTCACTCTTTCCGCACGAGACGAATTCATTGTCCCGGTTCAGCCTGTATTTTTTAAGGTTTCCTTTCCATCCGTTTTCCCCCGCCCGGGGTCTGAACACGGAGACATATCCGTAATCTCCCGCATATGCCATGTTTTCTTCGGTCACGGGCACTGTCACGGGAGCGAACATGCTGCCTGACTCGTCAATTTCTTGCATTATAGGTTCAAACGCATCAGTTAGATCTTTTCTTCCTGTTGCACATATAAACCGCCCGCCGTCGTCACTGCCGGGTGTATTGCCGTGCCCGCCCCCAGTGTCAGCCGCGTCCTGAAGCAGTTTCTGTGCTTCCTCATCCACTCCTTCTGAAAACCCTATGGTATACGTGGTAATGTTCTGCCTGTCCTCAAGGCCGTCATGAATGTCATTGTCGTGCAAAAAACCGGCTATGTCCTGAAGCTCGGGCTGATCCAGCCTGTAGTACCTGTATCCCCTGTCGTCGTCATCATACCCCGGATAATTACCCGAAGCAGGCAATATGGTTTCGTCTATATACGGCTTTTTTAAAACAGGGGCATTATCGTTGGTTGGTTCGCCGTCCGTCATAATAATTATATAATTTTTTCTGCACCAGTGACCGATTGGCGGATTACCGGCATTCGGATTGAAGGCATCGGCCTCGTCATCAGGGTAGTCGCCTGAAACAGGGTAATGCTCACTGCCCTGATTAAAAAGCGATTCCTGGCCTGCAAAATAACGCCCGGCCTCTGCCAGGGTTTCTGCAAGCGGTGTATAGTGCTCAACTTCAATGCCGTCGACAATATCCTTTAAAAATTGTTTATAGTTTTCAATTGCACGCTCGTGGTCCTTGCCTTTTTTAACCCGCCC
>JAWLEU010000074.1:0-10566 GCA_041685965.1 Desulfosalsimonas sp. | reverse complement strand
CAGATTGCCTCTATATCCAGGGCATCACCGATGCCGCATCCTTTGCAAATATAAACGCCGTATTTTTTACTCATGATCTATCCTCCTACCGCTTCACCATGGTTTGAATAGCCTTTAAGGCAATGCCGGTCGCATTCTGATTCGACATCATGACGTCTGCCGGCCTGTTGGCGCATCCGGTGGCAAACATCCCGCCCTTGTCCAGGTCATTTATGATGAAGCCGTCTTCAGTGTATGTAAGATCCGCGGCAGGGAGCTTGGCATTGACGGCTGTGGGCTGCATGCCCGTGGCCAGCACCACCATGTCAACTGTCTGGTGAAGCTTCTCACCGGTGACAGCATCCTCGGCCACCACAGTGACACCCCCGCTGCCGCCGTCTTCTACAGCCGCGACCTTGCCCTTTACAAACTCGACGTTTTCATCTTCCTTTATTTTGTCATAGAACTTTTCATACCTGTATCCCGGGGTCCGCAGATCTATGTAGTAAATATAGACTTTGGTGTCAGGATACTGCTCCCGGATGTATGCGGCATGCTTCAAAGAAGCCATGCAGCAGATATAGGAGCAATAGGGCAGATGATTTTCGTCCCTTGAGCCTGCGCACTGTACAAAGGCGACGCTTTCGGGTGCCTTGCTGTCCGAGGGACGCTGGATCTGTCCCCTGGTGGGGCCGTTGGGCGCGGCAAGGCGCTCGAGCATCATGTTGGTGATGATGTTGGGATACTGGCCGAAGCCGAGATTGTCAATTTTAGAGGCATCATAGGGTTCCCAGCCGGTGGCCCATACTATGGAGCCTACGTTGAAATCAACGGTTTTGGCCTCCATCTCAAGGTCCACCGCATCATAGGGGCAGGCCTCCTTGCAGCGCCTGGCATCCTCGGTGCCGATGATCTGCGGCGAAATCACATATTTTGCAGGAAATGCCATTTCATGCGGCAGATAGGCGCCCTTGGATTTGTCCATGCCGAAGTTAAATTCATTGGGAATTTCAGTCTGGCATGCGTCTGCACAGGCGCCGCAGCAGGTGCAGTTCTCATTTACGTAGCGGGGGTTTAACCTGATGCTGACATTGTAACTGCCGGGCGAGCCTTCCACCTTTTCAACGTCTGCAAGGGTGAAAAACTTGATGCGCGGGTTGTCCTTGATCCTGCGGAAATTGATTTCAAGCCCGCAGGTCGGCGGGCACAGCTTTGGAAAATACTGCTTCAACTGTGCAACCCTTCCGCCCAGATAAGGATTTTTCTCCACGATAAAGACTTCGTAGCCCACTTCCGCAGCTTCCAAAGCCGTAGTAAGGCCGCTTATTCCGCCGCCTACCACCATGATGCTTCCGCTGAACGGGGCTCCTTTCTCTTCACTCATGCTGTCCCTCCGTGCTTATAGGTTCGATTCGGTTAACCGTGTATATATCCAACGACCCTGGTATATGGTCTTTTTATCTGTTTTTGGCCCTTTTGAAGCGGCAGACTCGACGCCGCATACCTGCAGGGGCGGGTATCCGGCCTCCAATCAGCAGCTTCAAAGATCTTTGCATTCAAGGGGCAATCTAAAGAAAACCTCCAGGTATCATTACGACACCTGGAGGTATTTCCTGTTAGCCGCCGATCATGCCCCCTTTATGCGCTGGGGATGATCTGGACATAATCCCTGGTGAAAGTATCCCATTTCTGGGCCTTGGGATCATATTTGGAGTTGGTGAAGCAGAACCAGTTCTCGTCGTCCTGGTTCGGATAGTCCGCCTGGTAGTAGAAGCCGGGATAACGGGTTTCCTTGCGGAACTGAATGTGGCGGAGATGGGATTCCACCGTCCAGATGCGGTGATATATCTCCCATGCGCGCATCAGTTCGTGCAGGCTGCCGGCTGCGAGCTTTTCGCAGTCTTCCCGCATGACTTCCAGCATGTCCATGACGATTTCAAGGTTCTTGTTGGTGGTCTCGTAGAATGTGGCGGTACCTGCGCCATACTCGTGAGTGGCCTTCATCAGCCGGTACATCATGCCCTCGGGCTTGATGTAGTTGGGGTTGACGTCGTCGGCCGTGGTGTATTCACTGTTGTCAAGATAGGTCCTGACAGGCTTGTAGACCATGTCCACGATTTCATCCTTGCTGATGGGCAGCTCGGGGGTGAAATCAGCATGATCCTTTGCATAGCGGACCATCTGCTTTGCAGCAATACGTCCCTCGGAGTGGGATCCGGAGGAGAACTTATGTCCTGAGCAGCCCACGCCGTCACCCGAGGTGAACAGACCGTTTACTGTGGTCATGCGGTTGTAGACCTTGCCGTTGTCTGCCTTGATCTTGTATGAGTCAGGGACCCAGTCATAATCCGGGCCGGATACCCACAGACCGCAGCAGCCCGAGTGCGAACCCAGCAGATAAGGCTCTGTGGGCATGAGCTCGGAGTTCTTCTTTTCCGGTTCGGTGTCTGTTGCACACCACAGGTTTGCCTGGCCGCAGGTCATGTCCAGGAAGTCTTCCCATGCCTCGGATTCGAGATGCTTGAGTTCCTTCTTGTCCAGGGACTTGCCGAGCTCGCTGAGTGCGGTGACCGTGTCCATGATGATCGGACCGCGGCCTGCCTTCATCTCAAAGAGCATCAGGTGGTTACGCAGGCAGGTCGGTGTGATTGCGGCAGTGCCGTAGGGGGCGTAGAATTCCAGCTCTTTCTTGGCAGCATCGCTGGTGACATAGCTTTCTCCCAGGCCGTTTAATGCCTTGGCCTTGAAAAGCAGGAACCATGCACCGACCGGTCCGTAACCGTCCTTGAAGCGGGCGGGGGTGAACCGGTTTTCCATCATGGACAGCTCGGCGCCGACCTTCATGCACAGGGTGTAGGTGGAACCGGAGTTCCATACCGGATACCATGCACGGCCCTTGCCTTCGCCCACTGAACGCGGCTGGTAAATGTTGACCGCGCCGCCGCAGGCTACCATCATGGTTTTAGCCTTGATTATGTAGACCGCGTTGTCCCGCACGGAAAAACCGACCGCGCCGGAAATCTGGTTGTCCCTGTTTTTGTCGAGCAGCAGTTCAACGATGAAGACCCTTTCCAGGATATTGTCTTCGCCGAGCGCCTTTTTGGCTGCTTCTGCAACGATCCTCTTGTAGGATTCGCCGTTGATCATGATCTGCCATTTACCTGTGCGCACGGGCTGGGCGCCTTCCTTGAGGGTACCCTGCTTGAGGCCCTTCTTGCCGTCGAGGTTCTTTCCTTCCGGAGATTTCTTCCATACCGGCAGGCCCCATTCTTCGAACAGATGCACGGAGTCATCAACGTGGCAACCAAGATCAAAGATCAGGTCTTCACGGACGATTCCCATGAGGTCGTTTCTGACCATGCGAACATAGTCGTCAGGGGTGTTGTCGCCGATGTAGGTGTTGATTGCCGAAAGGCCCTGGGCAACCGCGCCGCTTCTTTCCAGGGCTGCCTTGTCCACGAGCAGGACGCTTTCATTGTCAGCCCACTTTTTGACTTCAAAGGCGGTGCCGCAGGCAGCCATGCCGCCGCCCACAATAAGGATATCAACTTCCTTTTCCACAACTTCCGGATCCCTTACGGCCTTGAGTTCGCCCTTGGGTTTGTTCGGTAATGCCATCTTATATCCTCCTTAAAAGATCGAATCGGTTATGTTTTGTTCGCTTCCATCCGGGCAATTCGGCTATACGGTCGCCTGCGGTTTCGGTACCTGGTAGCCCTCTGCTTCCTCGGTGGAAAGCAGGTCGCTTTCGAGATCCTTGCCTTTCAGGTCATTGTATGCGTTGGACTCGCCTTCGGGGGTGGTGCGGATGGGGAACTTGAACCGTTTGACCGAACCGTTGCGGAACTTGCAGGTCCACATAATGTCTTCGGTGCCCATCATGGGATAAATGCTGCTGCCCAGGGGTACGAAGTCAGAATAACCCCGGACCTCAATGGCCTGGGTGGGGCATATCTTCACACAGGAAAAACATTCCCAGCACTGGTCCGGCTCCTGGTTGTAGGCCTTCATGGTGTTCGGCTCGAGCACCATCAGGTCATTGGGACAAATGTACATACACGCTGTCTTGTCCCCGCCCTTGCAGCCGTCGCATTTTTCGGTGATGACGAAACTTGGCATTATTACCTCCTGAATTGTCAATTTTTAGTGAATTTTTCCCACTCCACTAAGTTAGCTTAAAAGATCAACAATAAATCCGTGAGCCGTGAGCACCTCCTTTCTCATCTCACAATTGCCGTATCATTAATACTGTCCTTATATTGTCCGTCCCTTCGCATCCCTGCAGTGTATCTTATATACCCTAAATATATCCCTAAACCTGGAACCCGGTTTCAACTCTCAGCCGCAAATAAAAATATATTTAAAAATCAAAGTGATATATGTCTCCAATACGAACATTATGCAAAGTAATTTAACTACCACCACACCCCTTTATTGTCAAGAGATTTCGCCACATAGTTTCCGGCGTGAATCCGAAGGGTTACGGCCTTGCCCTGCATCCAATATATGGCAACAAAGGCAGGCGCAAACACAAGATATGCGAATTCTGGTTTATTTCTCCCGGGGATAAATACGGGGTACCCTCGGGGAAATCCTTGATAATACCTCGTAATTTATGGTGCCGACATAACCGGCCAGCTCCTCGGCAGGAATCTCTTTGCAGCCTTCTCTGCCGAAGATCAGCACCGTATCCCCGATTGCGGCTTCAGGCACATGCCCGACGTCTATCATTGTATTGTCCATGCAGACCCTGCCTATCACAGGCGCCCTGCGGCCGCGCACCAGCATGGCGCCGCGGGATGAAAGCAGGCGGAAAAACCCGTCCGCATACCCTGCCGCCACTGTGGCTATGACAGTTTTTTCAGTTGTTTCGGCTGTCCAGCCGTAGCTGACCTTAAAACCCGGCCCGACCTCCTTTAAGTGAATAATCCGCGCGCGAACGCTCATGGCAGGAGTCAGCTCCACTCCCAGTTTTGTTGTTTTACCTGAAGGGTAATGACCGTATATGCTTATGCCCGGCCTTACCATATCCAGATGCGTTTCAGGCATATCAAGCAAAGCCGCACTGTTTGCAGCATGCCTGAGGGCAAACCCGACCCCCCTGTCACACAGGTGTGCAACAATTTTCCTGAACAAATCAAACTGCCGGCCGGCATTTGTCTTATCCGACTCATCAGCGGTTGCGAAATGCGTGTAGATTCCTTCTGCGTCAAGGCCCTGCAATCTGCTTATTGCATCAATCTCGCCGACTGAATCCTCGAATCGCCTGCCTCCGCCGGCCAGCACGCCGAGACGGCCCATGCCGGTGTCAACCTTGACATGGATGCGAAGCTTTCCGCCCGCTGCCCTTGCCCGTTCCGACATGGCAGAGGCCTCATTAAGGGAAAAAACCGTCTGGGTGAGATCATGCGCCATAAGCCTGCTTGTAAGGGACGGTTCCGTGCGGCCGAATATCAGTATTGGGCATTTGATGCCGGCATGCCGCAGCTCAACCGCTTCGCCGATCCGGGCCACGGCCAGGCAATCCGCTCCTGCTGCAAGGACCTCTTTTGCAACAGGCACGGCTCCATGGCCGTAAGCGTCAGCCTTTACCACCGCCATCAGGCGTGTACCCTCTGCCAGGGCAGACTTCAGATTGCGGATGTTTTGCGAAACAGCCGCAAGGTCTATTTCAGCCCACACATCATAAGGTACCACGACACGCTCCTTAAAAGCTTATTACAATAGACAGGCATCCAGGGGACGCCTTATCATGCTGATGGCAGCAATGAATAAATCCGAAATCCGAATATCGAAATCCGAAACAAATTCGAATGATCAAATTAAAAAATATCAAAAACTCACTTCTGTCCCATCTACATGGAAAACGCCCAAAAGCGGAATATAACTGCTTGAATTTTATAGATGCGAGTTCTGAGTTAAGTTGAAATCGATAACAACAGCAAAAACTCGAAAAGCTACTATATTCAGGGCATACAGCTTATAACGTGTTATGTCGTTGGGACACCAGTGTCAAAAACTGTATTCGATATTCGAATTTCGAATTTCGGATTTGTTTCGGATTTCGGATTTCGAATTTTTCTTCAAAGTGTTCTGTCCATGCTCCGGTAGCCCACTGCCTCAAGAATATGCGGCTCCCTGATATCGTCCTGTCCGCCCAGGTCCGCTATGGTCCTGGCAATCTTTAAAATCCTGTGACAGGCGCGGGCTGAAAGGCCCAGCCTGTCTGCAGCCCTTTCCAGGATGGCCCCGGATTCCGCGTCCAGTGCGCAGTACTTTTTTATGTGCCTGCTTTTCATGCCGGCGTTGGTTTTTATCCTGCTTCCTGCAAACCGATTTTCCTGGATCCTTCTGGCGGCAACAACCCGCCTGCGGATATCAGCCGAGGATTCAGCCGGTTTTTCGTTTACCAGCTCCCCGTAGGATACTGCAGGCACTTCCACGTGGATGTCGATCCTGTCGAGAAGAGGGCCTGACAGCCGGTTTCTGTATCTTGTAATCTGGGATGCGCTGCATCTGCATTCATGTACAGGATCCGAGTAATAACCGCACGGACATGGATTTAATGCGGCAATAAGGGTGAAATCCGAGGGGTAGGAAAGCGAGACCGAAGCCCTTGAAATGGTCACCCTGCGCTGTTCCATTGGCTGGCGCAGCACCTCCAGAACGCTTTTTTTAAACTCCGGAAGCTCGTCGAGAAAAAGCACACCGTTGTGTGCCAGGCTGACCTCGCCCGGCCGCGGCACGTTTCCGCCGCCTATGAGGCCTGCATCAGAGACCGTGTGATGGGGTGCCCTGAAAGGCCGCCCGGTGACAAGGGCCTGATCCTTTTCCAGCAGCCCTGCCACGCTGAAAATTTTCGTGGTCTCCAGGGCTTCTTCAAATGTCATTGGCGGGACTATGCCGGCAAATCTCCTGGCAAGCATTGTCTTGCCCGAGCCCGGCGGGCCTGTCATCAACAGGTTATGCGCGCCTGAGGCTGCTATTTCCATGGCCCGCTTGACATGTGCCTGTCCTGCAACTTCCGAAAAATCGGCTTCTGCTAAAGCCCGGGCTTCCGGGTCCAAAAAGGTCTCGCGCGGCTGGGCCGGTATATCTCGCTGCTGCCTGAGAAAATCCACAGCCTCGGAAAGCGCTGAAACAGGATAAACCTCCAGACCCTCGACCACGGCTGCCTCCCTGCGATTTTCATAAGGCACCAAAACACCTGAAAACCCTTCCTCCTTTGCAGCCGCAGCCACAGGAAGGCAGCCGCTCACGGGCTTGATCCGCCCGTCCAGGGCCAGCTCTCCCAGAAGCAGATGCGGATCTGAGGCCCGTGGAGGCAGCACGCCGGATGCAGAAAGGATGCCCGCGGCGATCGGCAGATCAAAGCCGGTGCCTTCCTTTTTGATGTTTGCAGGGGCCAGGTTGACCGTAATACGATCATCCGGGAATTCATATCCGCAGTTTGCAACAGCGGATTTCACCCTCTCCCGGCTTTCGCGAACCGCAGCTTCAGGCAGACCCACAGTGGAAAAAGCAGGCAGGCCCTTTGCAATATCTACCTCCACCTCCATTACCAGCCCGTTGATTCCCATCACCGCGCCTGTAAAAACCTTGGACAGCAAGATTTCTCCTATGTCTCTTCCATGTTTTGCCCTGTATCCGGGTTATCCGCATACCCTGCGTCACCTGAAATCATTCTGTATACCATAGCAAAGCAGGGCCGCGGTAACAATTGAAAAATCAACTGAAATAACTCTTGATTTTCCGGATAAAATATTTAATAACTGATTAAAAATTCAATAAATCGGTACAAGACCATGTCAGAGCACCAGCCCTGGAAAATACTTCTTATAGACGACGAGCCCAGCATCCGCAATGTAACCGGAATTTCCCTCAGGGATTCCGGCTACTCAGTGGAGACCGCCGGCGACGGCATGGAAGGGCTTTCGGTATGCCGGCACTTTAAACCCCATATTGTTGTCACTGATATCCGTATGCCCAGAATGGACGGCATCGGCGTACTGGAGGCTGTAAAAGAGAAATATCCGGACACCGAGGTGATAGTGGTAACCGCTTACGGTGACATCGAAACCGCAATCCGCGCACTTCAGCTGGACGCATCTGACTTCATAACAAAACCGATCCACGACGATGCCTTAGACGTTGCCCTGCAGCGGGCAATCAAGCGCTATCAGGACAAAAAAAAGCTCGAAGACTATACCCGTTTTCTCGAAGAAGGCTGGAACCAGGCAACCCGCGAGCTAATGGAAGCATTCAGGTATGAAAAAAGCCTGATCGAAAACTCCATGGACGGCATAGCGGGCTGTGATAAGAATGAAACAATTATAACGTTCAACAAAAGCATGGAATCCATGCTCGGCTACTCAAGATCCGAGGTGATCCGCAGGATACCGCTTTCCGGTCTTTTCTCAAAACCCGGCTACCAGAACCTGAAGCTGAACCTGGAATCAGAAGGCCGCGGGGGAACAAACCGCCTTTTTGCCTATGAAACCGAGCTTATCACCAGGTCAGGCCGGAGGCTCCCGGTGCAGGTATCCGCTTCCGCGATTACAGAAAACGAGCAGCAGGAAGGGGGCTTCGTGCTGTTTTTCCGGGATCTGAGGAAAATCCGCAACCTGGAGCGGGAGATGGCCGATCAGGCAAAAATACTGCACCAGGACAAGATGATGTCTCTGGGACGCCTTGCCGCCAGCGTGGTACACGAAATAAACAACCCCCTGTCCGGGATCCTCAACTACATCAAGTTGATGAAAAAAATTGTTTCAAGGAAGGGCGCAGGTGAAGATACCCCCGGCAAATTCTCAGAGTACCTGGAAATAGTGGAGTCTGAAACAGAAAGATGCTGCGGCATCGTATCCAATCTTCTGACCTTTTCCAGAAAATCGCCGGAGCAGTTTTCCCTGGTATCAATAGAAGAACTCATTGAACGCTGCATTGTGTTAAGCCAGCACAAGCTCCAGCTATCCGGCATAGAACTGCGCCGCCGCACAGAACCAGAGCTCGGACGGGTACGCGGAGACATCAATCAGCTTCAGCAATGCCTGATCAACCTCATATTCAATGCTGTGGACGCAATGCCGGACGGAGGCATACTGGAAATAAACGCCGGGTATAACTCAAAAGCCGGACAAATCATCATATCGGTTACAGACACCGGCACCGGCATATCCGAACAGGACCTGCCCCGTATTTTCGAGCCTTTCCATACAAGCAAGCAGGAAGGCTACGGAGTGGGACTGGGCCTTTCAACCGTCTACGGAATAATGGAAACCCACGGCGGCAAGGTGGATGTGCGCTCCACACCGGGAACAGGCACCACATTTTATCTGCATTTGCCTGCGGCTTCATAACAGGCGCGGGCTCGAGCGCGGCCACAATACAGTTGCAGCAATGCAATAACCTGCTGCGTGCGCGCAACTATCCCCATGCTGCCAGAACCTCCTGATAAAACATGAATTTTGCTCTTTACACGGCGGCGGTGCCGCACCTGCAACCCAGAGCACACAACATGCACCACCTAACAAGCAAAAGAAAGCCGGATATTGCGGGCCTTCTTTAAAATGGCACGGATTGTGCTAGTTTTGTAACGGGAGGTGCTGAGATGAAATATGCCGTACGCCTGCCGGATCCCTCGGATATCCGCATCGGATTCTACATCTGCCACTGCGGCATCAACATCGCCTACAGGGTAAGAGTGGAAGAAGTTGCCGGATGGGCCGGCAGCCTTCAAGACGTGGTTGTGGCCAGGGACTACAAGTTCATGTGCTCGGACCCCGGCCAGGAGATGATTGAAAC
Organism: Desulfosalsimonas sp.; assembly: GCA_041685965.1. Classification (GTDB taxonomy): domain Bacteria; phylum Desulfobacterota; class Desulfobacteria; order Desulfobacterales; family Desulfosalsimonadaceae; genus Desulfosalsimonas. The sequence continues at coordinate 783 of JAWLEU010000074.1, read as the reverse complement.
AGATATCCGGCAATACGGTCTCACCCGGGTTGTGGTGGCATCATGCTCGCCGCGGCTCCACGAGAAAACCTTCCAGAAAGTCTGCAGCAAGGCAGGAATCAACCCCTATTTTTTCCAGATGGCATCTGTGCGCGAACAGGTCTCCTGGGTAACCGGGGATGAAGACGAGGCCACCCGTAAGGCCAAGACCCTTGCCGCCGCAGCGATCCAAAGAGTCAGGACCCATCGGCCGCTTGAAACACGCCAGGTAACAGTACACCCCGACACCCTGGTGGTCGGCGGCGGGATAGCAGGAATGCAGGCCGCCCTCGACGTTGCAGCAAGCGGGCGCAAAGCTTACCTGGTTGAAAAGGACACCACAATCGGCGGTCACATGCTCCAGTTCGACAAGACCTTTCCCACACTTGACTGCGCCGCATGCATCGGTACGCCCAAGATGGTGGAAACCGGTCAGCACCCCGACATAGAGCTGCTTACATACAGCGAAGTCACATCCGTGTCCGGCTATATAGGCAACTACACCGTTAACGTGCGCAAAAACCCCCGCTACATAAAAGAAGATGCCTGCACGGGCTGCGGCCAGTGCGCCGAAAACTGCCCGGTGGAGCTGCCCAGCCTGTGGGATGCGGGAATCGGCACGAGAAAGGCGGTTTACCGGAGCTTTCCCCAGTCTGTACCCATAACATTCTGCATAGACAAAAAAGACAGGGCTCCCTGTGTTGAGGCCTGCCCCGCCCATGCAAACGTTCAGGGCTACGTGCAGCTCATCGGCCAGGGCAAATA
>JAWLEU010000073.1:0-10570 GCA_041685965.1 Desulfosalsimonas sp. | reverse complement strand
CTCGTGGTAGGCAACCATCTTTTTTTCCTCGTCAGTAAGGGCCAGCCCCTGGCGGACCAGTCCCATGAGTATCTTGTCACGCGCCTGTTCAATTGCCTCGTTGTCGATTCTGTCTTTTCCCTCCCGGGCTGCAAGAAGGGCGGCCTCGTTTAAAATGTTTTCAAGGTCCGCACCCGAAAACCCGGGCGTTCCCCGCGCCAGCGAGTCAAGATCCACGTCTTCGGCCATGCGCTTGTTTAAAGAATATATTTCAAGTATTTTGCGGCGGTCTTCTGTTGTGGGCAGGTCCACCACGATCTTGCGGTCAAAACGGCCCGGGCGCATGAGCGCAGGATCAAGAACATCGGGGCGGTTGGTGGCGCACATAACTATAACATTTTGATTTTCCTCGAACCCGTCTAGTTCGGAGAGTAACTGGTTCAAGGTCTGCTCGCGCTCATCATGCCCGCCTCCGAGCCCTGCGCCCCTGCGGCGGCCTATGGCGTCGATTTCATCGATAAAAATAATGCTGGGTGCATTCTTCTTGGCGTCTTCAAACAGGCTGCGCACACGTTTGGCGCCGATTCCCACAAACATTTCCATGAAATCAGAGCCAGTAATGCTGAAAAACGGAGCGTCGGCCTCCCCTGCCACCGCCCGGGCGAGCAGTGTCTTGCCCGTTCCCGGCGGACCCACCAGCATCACCCCTCTGGGCACTGCTGCTCCCAGGTCACGGATTTTACCGGGTTCCTTTAAAAATGAAACAACTTCTGCAAGCTCTGTCTTTGCCCCTTCCGCGCCTGCAACGTCATCAAAGCGCGTGGATTCCTGGCTTCTGTCATAGAGCCGCGCCTTGCTTTTGCCTATTGAGAACAGACCCTCTCCGCTCTGCCCCTGAAACTGCCTGAACTGGGCGTAAATAAGCCATATCAGAATTGCGAAGGGAACCATGGTAAGTATGAGATACCACCAGTTGGTATCGCTTTCCGGACGGGTTTCAACCTCCACTTCCTGTTCTCTGAACTTTTCAACCAGGCCTGGATCCTCGAAAGAAGGAAGATAGGTTATGAAATGTTCATAGGCTGCCCCCTTCTCCCCGCCGTTTTCTTGCTTTTCGTCTTTGCCTGCCGAGCCTCCCCACAAGCCTCCTGAGCCCTCCTGCGGAGGTTTTCGGGCCTTTTCCCTGAGGGTGCCGGTTATCTTGTCGCCCTTGACTGTAACCTTTTCCACGTTGCCGGCTTCGAGCTGCTCTACAAATGAAGAGTAGCTGATTGCTTCAGGCCCCGCCCTGGAGGCATACATGCTCCAGCCAAGAAGCACAAAGACCACGGCCAGAAAAATCCACATCCGGTAGTTGTTATCCCAGCCGGGATTCCCGGACTGCCCGGGCATTCGCCCGCCGGGCCTGTCTCCGGCCGGCCGCTTATTGTCAAAGTCACGGCTCATACTTTCTCCTTTAAAAATCCGGACGTTGCGTCTCAACTTATCAGCGGGGTGTGCGGGGATGGAATATCTGATTGTAGGCCTCTTCGGGATCAAAGCCTTCGTATCCTGCTTCCTCCAGTCCCTCGGACAGATCCTGAACGGTTTTTGAACCTACTCCTGGCCAGCAAAGCAGGGCCTTGACATTTTCAAGGGACGCCAACTGACAAGGCGAGGCAAGGATCTTTTCACCAAAGCATTTCCGGATTACATTGTAGGTATGGGTGCCTATGTACTCGATAAACGGGTATTCAAAGGCAGCCTTTCTGTAACGGCATTCCCGGTAGTAGGCCTGCTGAACATTGGGGACCCCCATTGCGCATTCCTCGGCAATCCTGGCCCACGGAAGGCCTTTGCGGCGCATTTCAAATATCTTTTCCATCCGCTCCCGGCTGCGGGAGTCGGCATATCTGCGCAATTTTCCCATTTTTTGTCACGCTTTCTCAGTTTTTAGCGTTTGGCTAAAATTCAACTATGCCATCGCCCTGAACGCAATTACAACAATAAAACATAATATTAAATAAGTTATAGAATTCCACATTTTCCGTCAACTGCATAAACTCCCAACATATTACGGAATTTTCCCGGCTGCAAATATGAACGCCGGCAAAGGTTACAGGCGGACCGCAATATTTGATCTTAAAATTATCCGGATTATAATATACAATAAACAAATTGAACAATCCTGTCTGTTGACGACCGGCAGCAAAGAAAGGACACGCCATGACAAAACCGGAGGATAAAAAGCAAAACGAACAGGAGCAGGAACAGTCGGAAGGGTGGTTTCATCTCGACGTACATCCCCAGGTGTTTTTCATATCAGCTGGTCTTATCTTCTTTTTCGTTGTTATAACAATTCTTTTCCAGCACTACGTCGGAGACATCTTCGAGCAGATTCAAAGCTCCATTTCCGAGTACGCGGGATGGCTGTTTATCATGACAGTCAATGTCGTGCTTGTGTTTATCCTGGTACTGCTGGCCGGTCGTTTCGGCAACATCCGGCTTGGAGGTCCTGATGCCGGCCCTGAATTCAGCCTTCCGGGCTGGTTTGCAATGCTGTTTTCAGCGGGCATGGGCATCGGGCTTCTTTTCTACGGAGTGGCTGAACCGATGTTTCACTACGTGGCCAACCCCTTGACAGAGGCCGGCACCACAGAGGCGGCCAGAAAAGCCATGGATATAACATTCCTTCACTGGGGGTTTCACCCGTGGGCGATATACTCACTGGTGGGACTTTCCCTGGCTTTTTTCGCATTCAACAAGGGACTGCCCCTTTCCATTCGCACGGCCTTTTACCCGCTGCTCGGAGATCGCATCTACGGCTGGCCCGGCAATATCATAGACATCCTTGCCACGGTGGCAACACTATTTGGTGTGGCAACCTCCCTCGGCCTCGGAGTCCAGCAGGTAAACGCCGGACTGTCTCATCTGCTGGGCATAGAACAATCAACCACGGTCCAGGTAATGCTTATTGCCGGCATAACAGGAGTTGCCACCTGGTCGGTTATCATGGGACTCGACAAGGGCATCCGGCGCCTCAGTGAGATAAACATCGGATTTGCGGGTCTTCTGGCGCTTTTTGTGCTGATAGTCGGCCCCACCCTGTTTGTACTGGACGGCCTGCTTGAAAACATAGGCTACTATATCCAGCACCTGCCACAGTTAAGCACCTGGAACGAAACCTACGAGCAAACCGAGTGGCAGCAGGGGTGGACCATTTTCTACTGGTCCTGGTGGATTGCCTGGTCGCCGTTTGTGGGTATGTTTATAGCACGGGTTTCATACGGCCGCACGATCCGGCAGTTTATTCTGGGTGTACTTCTTGTCCCCACAATGGTAACTTTTGTATGGATCACCATTTTCGGCAACACCGCCCTTTTTGTTGAAATGTTCGGTGCAGGGGGTATTGCAAAAACGGTCCAGGAAAACATTCCGATCTCACTTTTTGAGCTGCTCGGAAATTTCCCGCTGGCTGCGGTGACATCGAGTCTTGCGATATTCGTTATTGTCACATTTTTCGTGACCTCCTCTGACTCCGGCTCCATGGTAATAGACATCATAACATCGGGCGGCAACCCCAATCCGCCCGTGCTTTCCCGGCTTTTCTGGGCAATCACGGAAGGAGCTGTGGCTGCGGCCCTGCTTATCGGCGGAGGTCTTGCAGCGCTTCAAACCGCCACGATCACCACCGGCCTGCCTTTTGCCATAATTCTTCTGGGAATGTGCTTTGCCCTCTATCGGGGGCTGTCAGAATATGCTGCTCCCAGCGAGATAACCGTGGGCAAAAGGGAGGTAAAAGAATACAGGATCAAAACCAGACCGCCCCTGGACAAGACCTTCGGCCGGAGACGGCTGTGGTAAACATTTCCCGAAAAATGCAGGCGTCTGGATAACATAAAAGGAGGAAAACATGAAACACGCGGCCCGTAATTTAATGATGGCGACCGCAGCAATGATATGCCTGCTGTTGCTGCTTTCGGCACCCCAAGGCGCGGCAGCTCAAAACCATGATTCCATACGCCTGGTCCATACGGACTGGTCCTCATCAGTGGCCACAGCAAACCTTGTCAAGGCGGTTTTAGAACATAGACTCGGCATCAGGTGCCGGCTGGAGGAAACAACTGCCGACAAAATGTGGAGCAGTGTTGCCGAAGGAAAAGCAGATGCCATGGTTTCGGCCTGGCTTCCTGACACCCACGGCCACTACCATGAAAAGTACAAGGACAGAGTTGTTAATATTGGGCCCAATTTTGAAGGAACAAAAATCGGGCTGGTGGTCCCGGACGTTACTGCGGGGCGCCTGACCGCGGGCACCGGCCTGCGCAACAGGCCGTATATAACCGCAGATTCAATAGAGGAATTAAAAGAAAATGCAGAAAAATTCAATCACAGAATAATAGGCATTGATCCAGAGGCGGGTATCATGAGAAAAACCCGCCGGGCAATGGAGGAATACGGGCTCGAAGAAGATTTCCGCCTTCTTGAGGGAAGCGAGGTTTCCATGGTGGCGGAGCTATCACACGCTGTAAGGCATAAGGAATGGATCGTGGTAACAGGCTGGCTTCCGCACTGGATGTTTGCACGCTGGGAGCTCAAATTCCTCGAGGATCCCAAGGGAATATTTGAAGAAGACGAAGGCCATATTGCAACAGTGGTCAGGCAGGGGTTAGAAGAAGACATGCCTGAGGCTTTCGGTTTTTTGGACAGTTTCCGCTGGGGGCCCGCAGACATAGGGCAGCTCATGCTCTGGATACAGGAGGACAAGGGGCGCCATCCGTATGAAAAGGCGCTGAGATGGCTCAGGTATCACCCTGAAAAAGTCGATAACTGGATGGACTAGAAAGAGAAGGTTTCAATATGCTCCAGGATATATACTTTCAGTACAAGGGCGCAACAATGATGCTTTTCAAAAGGGAGGGCGAAGAGGTTTCCTTCAGGGGCACAGCCTTTTTAATACACCCGGAAGGCTATCTGCTTACTGCTGCCCACCTTACCACCGGGCTGACGGATCTCATGGTGGTGCCCATGGAAGAGCACTACGGCTTTACCCCTGTGCGCGATGAAACAGTTGCCCCCATAGAAGTTGAGATCCGCCAGGTTGACAGGGGAAGCGACATCGCGCTGCTGAAATTCAAGCATAAAATAGAAATCTCCATGCCGGAGTACATAACCGGAAAGCCGGAGGAAATCCCTGTAGGAAACTCATCAGCCTGCCTGGGTTATCCGTTCGGCTATTACCACATATACACCCAGTTAATAAAACAGGCCACTATCTCGGGCAAAATTCTTAGCAGAAATGAAATCAGGATATTTCTGTTCGACACCCTGGTCCACGACGGCTCCAGCGGAGCCCCCCTGATCAGCCTGCATGACGGCCGTATAATCGGCGTGGTAGGCGGCAGGTTCCAGCCACAGGACCTTATGCCGGAGCAACTGAGAAAAGACACCGAAACCCCCATCAGAAGTGATGTTTCCTACGCTGTCTCCATTGATCATGCTGCGGCGCTGATGAAAAAAGAGTCCAAAAACCTGATATGATAACCGGAGAAAGCTGACGCCATGCATGAACTGCCTGTTACTGAAAGCATCCTCAACATTGTACTCAAGCACGCGGAAAAAAACCGGGTGAGCCGGGTGGTGTCAATCACGCTTCACATCGGCGGATTAAGCGACCTTGAAGACGAATGGGTCCAGCACTACTTCGATTACCTGAGCAGCAAGACCGCTGCTGAGGGTGCAAAGCTTAAAATCGAAAGAATCCCCATTGTGCTTAAATGTAAAAAATGCGGCAGTAACATACAAATAAGCAAAGATGAACTCTGGGCAACCGACTGCCCTGAATGCGGAGATACCGGGGATTTTTCCCTTGTCTCCGGGCGGGAGTACTACATCAAGGAAATGGAGGCCGAATAAATGGGGGACATAAAGCTCTTCGAGGTCAAAGAAGACATCCTTTCAGACAACGACGCCGCAGCCCGTGAGCTGCGCGACAAACTGCACAGGGACAAGACGTTTGTAATCAACCTCATGTCCTCGCCCGGTGCGGGCAAAACAACGCTTCTGCTCAAAACTGCCGAGGCGCTCGGCAGTGAGTTTAAAACAGGGGTTATAGAAGCAGACATCGATTCGACCGTGGATGCTGAAAAAATCCGGGAGGCAGGCGTTGAGGCAGTTCAGCTGCGCACAGGAGGTTTCTGCCACCTGGATGCCGCAATGGTGAAAACCGGGCTCGAAGGCATAGGATCAGAGTCCTTTGACCTGATCTTTATAGAAAATATCGGCAATCTGGTCTGCCCCGCGGAATTTGACACAGGGGCCATAAAAAACGCAATGATATTAAGCGTGCCCGAAGGCGATGACAAGCCGCTTAAATACCCCCTGATGTTTACCCGGTCAGACGTGCTGCTGGTAAACAAGACAGACATGATGGCGCTTGCTGATTTCGACACCAAGGCGCTCAGGCGGCGGGCGGCAAAGCTTAACCCTGATATCTCAATATTCGAAGTTTCCGGTAAAACAGGAGAGGGAATCGAAGAGTGGGCCGACTGGATCCGAAAGTCTGTAAGGGAATTTTCTTGACAATTCAGCATGGTATCATTTAAGTCTTTTATATTGATCATTAAATTTATGTCTTAATCACCCCTTTTTGCGGATCTGGAATCAATGCAGGAAGACGACAACGACACAACCGAAGGAAAAGTGCCTGAGTACCCGACGGAACTGGGTTTGGAATTCGACGAGGAAAACGGTTCCGGCGACACCGTCGAGGCTGCGGTAAAAGATCTGCGCGCACAGATGCAGGCCCTTCTCGGCGAATTTGAGACAAAGCTGAAATACGACGAGCACAAAAACAGGATCATCGACGGGCTGCACCAGGAACTCCAGCAGTACCGGGAGGGGCTTATAAAAAAACACCTTCATTCCATGATCACGGATGCCATCAAGATTATTGACGACATCCGGAAATTAAAGGCCCATTATGAAGACGAGCCCCCCACGGAACAAACCATGCCCAGCCTTCTCAGTTTTCTGGAGGATATAGCCTCGGACATAGAGGATCTTTTCTCCTGGCAAGGGGTCACCCCGTTTACCTGCGGAACTGAGGATTTTGACAATACCCGCCAGCGTGTGATTAAAAAGATTGAAACCAGGGATCCGGAAATGGACAAAAAAATCGCCGGCACCATGAGGCCCGGCTATGAATGGGAAGGCAAGGTTCTCAGGCCGGAAATGGTGGCGGTGTATGTATACACAGATGCAGCAAAAGAAGGGACCGTCCCCAGTGAGTGATAAAAACATCAAGCGTATATACGGCATAGACCTGGGCACCACATATTCCTCCATCGCTTACGTTGATGAGTACGGCAAGGCGGTGATAATACCCAATGCGGAAAACGAAAGGGTCACGCCTTCCGTGGTTTTCTTTGATGACAATAACATCGTGGTGGGAGAAGTCGCCAAGGAAAGCTCAAAGCTCTATCCCAACGAGGTGGTCAGCTTTATCAAGCGTTCAATGGGGGAGCCAAACTTTCTTTTCGAGTACGGTTCGGAAAACTACCGCCCAGAGGAGATTTCCTCCTATATACTAAAAAAACTCGCCCAGGACGCGCAACAGTATCTATCCGAGGAAATAACGGATGTTGTCATTACATGCCCTGCTTATTTCGGGATCAACGAGCGGGAAGCAACACGCAAGGCAGGAGAAATCGCGGGCTTCAACGTGCGCCAGATTATAAACGAACCCACCGCGGCCGCCATAGCTTACGGTTCCGTGGACACTTCCGGGGAAAAGGTGGTCCTTGTATACGACCTGGGAGGCGGCACATTTGACGTAACCATGATAGATATCAGCAGGGAATCGGTGGAAGTCATCTGCACCGGAGGGGACCACAACCTGGGCGGCAAGGACTGGGACGACCGGATAGTTGCCTACCTGGTGGAAAAATTCCAGGAAGAAACCGGGATCACGGAAGACATCCTGGATGATCCCGACACCTGGCAGGACCTGCAGCTGTCTGCGGAAAAGGCCAAAAAAATCCTGAGCCAGAGGCCTAAAACACCTATATCAGTGACCCACGGCGGCAGCCGGGTAAAGCTGATCATGGAAAGGGAAAAATTCGAGGAGATCACAGAGGACCTTCTGGAACGGACCGTTGATTTTACAAGGCAAATGCTCGAGGCAGCTCGGGAAAAGGGATATACCGGCTTCGACGAAATAATACTGGTCGGCGGTGCCACCCGCATGCCGCAGGTGGCAAAGCGGATTGAGGAGGAATTTTCCCTTGCGCCAAAGGTTTTTGACCCGGATGAGGCGGTTGCCAAGGGAGCGGCTATATACGGGTGGAAACTTGCCTTAAATGACGACTTGGTCCGCCGGATTTCCGAAAAGACAAGCAAGGAAATCGAACACCCTGAAAATCTCTCTGAAATGATAGAAAAAAGTGAAATTTCGGCAGAGGATTTCAAAAAGGCCGCCCAGGAACTCGCAGATGACACCGGATACACCCTGCCCTCTGTTGAAAACGCCATGCTGCGAGTCAAAAACGTCACCAGCAAGAGCTTCGGGGTGGTCGCCCACAACCCCACTGACGAAGAAATCGTTTTCAACGTGGTGCTGCGAAACACTGCAGTGCCTGTTAACGCAAAGAAAAAGTTCTATACGGCAGTGCAGAATCAAAAGACTGTTCTAATACGAATCATGGAGAGCGAAACCAGCGAAACCGAAATCCCGATTGAAAACGCAGAGGAGATCAAGACCGCGATTCTGCATCTGCCTGCCAACCTCCCGGCTGACCTGCCGATTGAAATCACCTTTGATTTAAACGACGAGGGGCAGCTGCACATAACCGCGGTGGAGACAAGCGAATTCAGGCAGGTGGAGGTGGTACTTGACACCGCTTCGGTTATCAGCGGCCAGGATCTGGAAAAAGCCAAGGAAAGATCCCAGAAGCTGGTGGTGCATTGATTCCGTCTTTTGCCGGGAACACAAACGCATCCAAAATCGCCGTTTTTCCCGCCTTTATTCCCGCAAAAAACGGCCGGATCCCCATGTACCCCCGCAGGTGGTGGATCTCCGTAAAAACACCTGAGCCCGAATAAGGTTATGGAACGCGAAAACTTCTACATACTCCTGGAACTTTCCTGTGATCCACCGGAAACAGATCCCGAAGTAATAGAAAAAGCCATCACGAAAAAACAGTCGGAATGGAGCAAGCTGCGCAATCACCCCACCAAGGGCCTTCATGCGCAAAAATGCATAAACATGATCCCTGAAATCCGCAGGGTTATGAAAGATGATGCACTGCGCGCCAAGGAAGCAGAAGCTGCCCGCGAGCTGCTGGCAAGAGACAGGGAGAGCAAGTATCCTGAGATAGACCGGCACATAGACATACTCATGGGCAAGGGCTATGTCACGCCCGAGGAAAAAACCAGGCTGGCCTCTGTCCACGGCCTTGACGAAAGCCAGATCCAGAACCGGCTCAATGCCAGGAAAAACGAAAAATACCGCCGGATAGATCAACAGATAACCCTCAGGATGGCAAAGGGTTATCTTACAGAATCCGAAGTGGAGAAAATCGCCAAACGAAACTCCGCCAAACACGAAGAAGTCATGCAGCGGGTCCGCTGCCCGGTGGTTAAAACGAAAAAATCGCCTGAAGCAGCCGCCCCCAGGAAGCTGGACCGCTCAATTGAAAAAACCATCCACGAGAACCTGAAGCTCTTAAACAAGTCCTCCCTCTACGACTTTCTCGGGCTGCCTGAAAGCGCGGATCTTGAAACACTTCAGAAGGCTGCTGAACACAAGAAAAAACAACTGGCCAAAAGCAGCAAAAAAGACGCGGTGGCAACCGCTAGCAACACGCTTGCAGGCCAGTGTATCACTATTTTTAAATCCGAGGAAAACCGCATAGCCTATGACGTAAGCCTTGCAAGAGCCAAGCTTGCCGCACTGGACTCAGATATCGATATTGCCGGCATCAACGGCAAGGTTCGGCCCGAATACTTCGAAATCCTGGTAAACAAGGCCGTGGATTTCGGTATGGAAAAACAGGAGGCCGTGCAATACATCAGGGATTACTGCAGGCGCAAAAAGCTTACCATAGAATCCGCGCCTGACAAGCGGCGTAAATATATCATCGCAGCTGCGTCTGCAGCCGTGATAGTTGTTGTAATGGCCGCTGCCGGTGCATTTTTTTATGCAGACCATCGCAGGCAGGCAAGGGAGTCGGAATTTGAAGAAATGATAAAACAGGTTAACAATACTAAACAGCCCCGGGCAAAAATTCAGCTTCTGCAGACTTTTGCCGACAACCACGGCGATGATGACGGCTACGGACAATACATAGACAAGGCGGAAGACCGTATTGCTGAAATAGAAAAAAACATGGCGGAAAGAAAATACAGGGACCTGGGCGCCAAAGCCGATGAGATGGCGGACAAGGAACAATACAGCAGGGCCGTGGATGAGTTAAACACCTATCTTGAAACCGACCCCCCGGCAAAATACGCTGGCAAAGCCGAGGCCAGGATAGAAGAACTGGAAGAAAAAATCGAATCCCGCGATTTCAAACAGCTTGAACAGGTTATGATAAACGGGGCCACGCCTGAG
>JAWLEU010000072.1:0-10766 GCA_041685965.1 Desulfosalsimonas sp. | reverse complement strand
TCTTCGTCCAGGGGATAATCCCAGCAGCCGTGGCGGTGGAGCATAAATCCGCCGAATCCCGCCTTAAATCTGTAGAGCCCGTACATTGGATGCGCAGGATCCGGGGTCGGCGATACCCCGAAAAGATCGTATTCACTGCACCCCGCCTTGTGAGCACGGCATATGGCCTCCCATTGAACCGCATAAGGGGCCATCAGGTTTCTGTGGTCCCACGAAGACGCTCCGTAAAGATAAGTTGCCCTGGTGCCGGAAATCGCAAGAATAATACCCGCAAGGGGTCTGCCGCCGGACTCGGCTAGCAGTAGGTGCACGCTTGCAGGCGAATCCACGTCACGACTTCTGACCCGGAAGACGGATTCAAAGTACTGAAGGTCGTTCAGGCTCATTGCATGTCTTGCAGCTGTCCGGCGGTAGAGTTCGTACCATGCAGGCAGCCCTTCAATTCCCGCATCATAAACCCGCACACCTTTTTTAGCTGCCAGGCGGATGTTGTAGCGGGTCTTGGACTTCATTCGTTTAAGTATCCTGTCCCTTTCCGGCCTTACATCCACCATAACGGTATCCGGAGGAAGCAGGTCCGTGGGAGCTTTTCTTAGGTTCCAGTGTTCTGTATCAAAATTCATGCGCATTTCCTGAACCCTGGCCTTGGGAGCACCTTTCCATTGATTGTCAGCAGTGTAGCGGTCCGGTTCGTGCACCCAGGGAGACTGCCAAGGCAGGTCATAACGGATAAAAAGGCAGTTTTCAGGAAGTCCGGGCCTGAGCTCCTCGGACAGCTTTTCCAGCCAGGGGCCGCGCCGCGTGCCTTCCGGCAGCAGCTCGGGGCCGAACGGAACGTAGGCCATGCATCTCTCAGGGCCTATGGAGCGGATCACCACCAGCATATCTCCCTGATAAGTCTGCTGCTTTCCGGCTTCAATGTCAAAGGCCCTGGCCTGCCTGCCCTGCTGTTTTTTAAGCCGACCCCAGTAAGCAGTCTGCTGAAGATGCAGCCCGGGCTTTACGTGCCTTGTCTGTTTTGAGGTCAGCGAAATGTTTATGTCCTGATCGGTGGTGGATGTCTGCATGTCTGTTTCTTTACGTTTTGTTGTATTTCTTTTAGACCGATCCTATATTTAAACAAAACAAATTGTCAGTCAAGGGTCAAGCCTTAATGGCAAGGTTCAAGGTTCAAGGTTGATAAGTTTGTAAAAAAGATTTTTTACAGGCTTATCAAGCCTTCAGTGAAAGATAAAGAGTCGAGTGAATGGCTGAGGTTTTGGTTTAAGGGGGAAAATCGGGATTACGATCCCGATACCGATACCGATGGTGATAGTGGTAGTGATGCAGTGTTTTTATTCCGGTGATATATTTTTATTGCGCAATATAAATTTTCACCCGGTTTAACACCAATGCCCTGCTTTTAAATACTCCAATATATATTTGGAATTGCAATCATTTTGTCGTAACCAAAATATAGTTGCGATTTAAAAACCGCTGGAACAAAGTTTGCATGAAACTTGAGTTAAAATAATCCACACAGGATTTGCTACGCACGATCCTGTTTTATTATATTTAATTCATAAAAATTTTTATCATATCAATTACCTGCATAAAGGAGGTCCGATATATGGCAGCAGAGCAAATTTACAGCATTTGCGGTATGTGCACCGTCAGATGCCCCATGGTGGCCGAAGTGGAAGACGGATCAATCAATTTCTTACACGGCAATCCCAGCGTTCCCGGCATGAAGAACTCGCTCTGCCCCCGCGGTATCGCCGGAAAGGCCCTGATCGAGGACAATGAGCGGATAAGACAGCCCATGATCCGCGAAGGAAAAAGAGGAGAGGGTAAATGGCGCACCGCCACCTGGGAAGAGGCACTGGACCACGTGGCTCAGAAGCTGCAGGCCGTGGTGGAAGAACACGGCCCCCGCGGGGTTGCGCTGTCTGACAGAGGCGGGCCTTTCAGGGATTTTCACCGGGCTTTTCTGCGGGGACTCGGTTCTCCCAACTACGTAAACCATGACAGCTCGTGTGCCAGAAACGTCCAGCATTCAGCCCAGTCACTTATGGGCATGGGACGCAAGGGTGTGTATTACGATCTGAAAAACGCAAAGCACGTTGTGCTGCAACTTCGCAACATATTCGAATCCGTCAGTGTTGCGGAAGTAAACGACCTTACAGATGCAATGCAGAACGGATGCAAACTCACGGTAATAGACATAAGGGCCAATATTTCCGCTTCAAAGGCGGACCGGTTTTTCATGATCAGGCCCGGAAGCGACTATGCCTTCAACCTGGCGGTGATCCACGAACTTCTGGCAAACGGTCAGTATGACAAGGAGTATGCACGCAAACACATACAAGACATTGACGCACTGAAAACCTTTGTGCGCGACTATACACCGCAGTGGGCGGAAGGGGAAACCGGAATCCCGGCAAAAGAGATTTCGCGGTTTGCCGCCCAGCTCGCCAAGGACGCTCCCAACGTTGTCTGGCATCCCGGCTGGATGATGGCCCGCTATCAGACAACGTTTTATCTCTGCCGCTCAATCTACATCATAAACGCCCTTCTCGGGTCCATAGGCGCCAAGGGCGGGCTTGCATTTGTTAACAAGCCCAAGGATGTGGGACGATCAGGCCTGAAGTCATTCCAGGACCTGTTTGAAAAGCCGAAGGAAAAGCGTGCAGACGGAGTAGGCTGGAAATACCCTCAGTTCGAGCAGGGCCCGGGCCTTGCACATCTTCTTTATGAAGCCATGGAAACAGGCGACCCCTACCCTGTAAAGGCATACATAGCATTCAGGCACGACCCCTTGATGGGTTATCCGGAGCCTGACCGGTTAAAGGAGATTTTCGACAACCTGGACCTTCTGGTTTCAATCACCTTTACCTGGTGTGATACCGCCTGGTACGCAGACGTTGTTCTTCCCATGTCTCCTTATCTGGAACGGGAAAACGTAATTGCTGCCAAGAACTTTCTTTATCCTTACTTCTTCATGCGAAGACGCGCCCTGGAGCCCAGATTCGACACAAAGGCTGACTGGGAAATATTTGCCGGGCTTGCCCGCAGAATGGGCATAAAAGAGCTGGATTATGAAAGCATAGAAGATATCTGGAACTTCCAGCTTGAAGGAACCGGAGTTTCCATAGAGGATTTCAATAAAACCGGGGTTGTGAACCTGGCTGACAAGCCTATATACCGAAACCGCGAAGATCTGAAATTCGGAACCGAAAGCGGCAAGATCGAGATAATCTCAAAGAAGCTCGAGGACCAGGGGCTGCAGTCTTTAAAACCCTACGAGGCTCCTGAAAGACCGCCGGAGGGCCAGTTCAGAATCACCTTCGGACGCTGCGCACTTCACACCCAGGGACACACGGTCAACAACCCGGCTCTCAATGAACTCATGGCGGAAAACGTCCTCTGGATCAATGAAGAGCCTGCTGAAAAACTCGGAATCTCAGACGGTGATCTGGTCAGCGTATCCCAGAACGGATACACAGAGCAGATCACGGCAAAGGTTACAGAGTTCATTCATCCGGAGGCGATTTTCGTGATCCACGGCTTCGGCCACAGGCTGCCTGTTGAAAGCCGGGCTTACGGCAAGGGGCTGGCGGATCATCACTTCATGTCCGGCACACTCAAGAAAATGGATCCTGTAGGCGGAGCGCTTGCCTATCAGGAAAACTTCGTGAAGGTAAGCAAGGCCGTATAAATAGTGCCCATCCAGAAATGGCTAATTTGCCCAATTTCTGCGTCAGGCTCGAATTTTAATCCTCAAAATACTTAGAGTATTCCTGCGGTTAAAATTTTCGCCTTCCTTGAACTTGAACAAATTTTCCGATCTCTGGATGGACACTAAATAATCACCAGGACGACAAGATTGCCTGTGTGATCTCTTTAAAATAAAAATCAAGACACCCTACACCCTACTCCGTGCCTACGGTCAGGGGCCGGGCAGAAGCCGGCCCCCGCCCCGATTTTTTTTGAGACCCCGCTGCTTTCTGCAGCCCGACAATCCTTATTGAATAACAACTTCAAATAGTGGTATGGTTTAAATCAGCTTGTCCGGAAATTCACACCTTAAAATGAACACTGTTCAAAATATATGTCAGGAGGCTTTCAATGCTGCAGCTCGATTTTGACCAAAACATCTGCCTTGCCTGCGAAACCCGTGACTGCCTGACAAAATGCCAGTACATGGACCTGGATGAAAAACAGGCAGGAGAGGAAATTCAAAAAATAATAAACGGAGAGGAATCCAGGGTCCTGCACGACTGCCGGACCTGCTATGCCTGCGAGGAATACTGCCCGGCAGGCAACCATCCGTTCTATCTTATCGTCAGCAGACAGGAGGAGCTGGGCATCGACCCGCTGCCTGCTCCCATTGTCAAGCAGGGCGTACAGGTGGGTATTCCTTTCAGGGGAGAGCCGGAAATAGAGGAGATAAACGGCCCGGTGTTGAACATGGGAGTGTTCAGCCCTCTTTCCAGCCTTGCCCGGGGCAGGCTTTTCGAAGGCCTTACCCTTATATCCACTGACAGCAGAAAAATGCATCATTTTTTCTGCCAGCTCATGTATCTTCATTTTGCAAGAATCTCCGTGATCAATCATCGGCTGCCGGGTGTCATTGAAACCATAGACTCATACAAGCCCACCGAAGTTGTTCATTTCCATGACGAATGCTACGGCACATACACTTCATATGCGCCGGCTTTTGGAATCGAGGTGCCGTTTCGATCCATTCACCTTTTTGAGCATTTATACAACAGATTAAGCGAGCTCAAAAGCGAGATACAGCCCCTGAATTACAGGGTGGCCTACCAGCGACCGTGTTCCTCAAGACTCTCACCGGATGCGCATGGATTCGTTGACAAAATATTTGAAATGGTCGGCGTGGATCATGTTTTGCGCAAATACGAGGATGAAAACGCTCTTTGCTGCGGAAGCACCATAATTTCTCAGAAAAAAGATGGCAGCCGCAGGTCCTGCCTGGATCAGCAGAAAAAAAACATAGAGGATATGAAGCAGGCAGGCGCCCAGCTTTGTATTTTCAACTGTCCGGCCTGCATGCAGACCATGGGAAAACAGGTGGCTGAACACGGAATAATGCCCATATGGATGAGCGATCTGTGCAGAATGGCAATCAGGGAATTACCCGCGTAAGGGAGGTATGAACATGGATTCGATATACAGGGCGCTTGCAGAAATCGTCGGCGAAGAATACGTCTCGGACAGGAAGGAAGAGCTGTTTACCTATTCCAAGGATCTAGGAACATCAGAACCGCAATGGCCTGACTACGTGGCTGCCCCGAAAACCACCCAGGAGGTAAGCAGCATAATAAAAATGGCAAACGAGCACAAGGTGGCTGTGGTACCCCTAGGCGGGGGTATGTCTCTTGCCGGTCTTGCCCTGCCCTTGAAAGGCGGAATCGAACTTGACTTAAAACGCATGGACCGGATCCTGGAGTTAAATGAAAAAGGGCGCTACATGATTGCAGAAGCCGGGGTTTCTCACGGCAAAATAACTTCCTGTCTCCACAAAAACGCACCGCACCTTATGCACTCGGAGCCGGGCGCACCGCCTGCGGCCACCATAGGAGGCAACCTTGCCATCCACGGCCAGGGTGATCTTGCTCATCCCTACGGGTTTAACTCCGACATGATAAACGGCATGGAGGTGGTGCTTCCCACCGGAGAGATATGCAGGTTCGGCTCCTGCGCCCTTGGAAACGACTGGTACACCATGCACCCTCTTCCCGACGTGAACCTTTTTCTGGGCTGGAGCGGCAGCACTGGAATTATCACAAAGGTCTCGCTCAGGCTTTTTCCGTGCAAAAAAATACGGGAGCAGGACGTATTTGTTGTGGAAGACGAGGAGCTTGTACCTGAAATTCTTTATGAAATCACGCATACAGGTCTTGCAGAAGACATAGTGGTTGTCAGCCAGGAAATCCCGCCTCCCTTTAACAGGCTGCACTACATTCTGATCAACGTTACCGGGGACTTTCGCGAGGAGCTTGAATTCAAGCGCCAGTTCATATTCGACTACAGGCTTTCAAAATACATCCGGGAAGGCACCGGCGGCATAGGTGCAGCAGGCCAGGATATTGAAAGGCCGGTTGTGAGCAAAACCTCTGACTGGAGAAAAGGCGGGGGTTTCGAATACGTGGGCTCCATAGTTCCGGTTTCAGCCTATCCTGAATGCTACCGCCGCGGGGTGGAGATATCAGCCAGGCACGGCATCCCCTATACGGTTCTGGGAAGGGTTATAGGCGCAGGCCACGGAATGATGTTTTCCTTCACATATGCATTCAACCGCGCAGACGAGGACACTGTCAGTCACGCTCGCCAGGCCCTTCACGAGACAGACGAGGTGGTGCTCGAACTCGGCGGCACACTGTGGAAGCCGGCAGTGTTCGGACAAAAGCTGCTCATGGACCGGATGGATCCAAACACTCTGCAGATAATGAAAAAGGTCAAAGACATGATGGACCCCAACGGAATTATGAACCCCGGAAACTGGGAGGTGGCCTGATGGCACAGACTCAGTACCAATACATGGATATCATCCATCGCTGTTTTCGCTGCGGCTACTGCAAATTCCCGCTTGACTGGCAGGACGTGGACAACTGCCCGTCTTATGCCAGGTACCGAATGGAGAGCTATTCCAACGGAGGCAGGCTCTGGCTGATCCGGGCCTGGGTCACAGGAGAGATAGATTGGTCCCCGCATCTTGCGGATATAGTGTATTCATGTGCTTCCTGCAAAAACTGCGAGGAAAAATGCCCGCTGTCTTTTTCAGATGAAATAGTTAACATGGTCACAGCAGCCAGAAACATCATGGTGGACCAGGGACTTGTACCTCAGCCCGTTAAAAAATTCCTGGAAAACGTCCAATTGCACGGAAATCCCTACGGCCTTTCAGCAAAAAAACGAAGCGGGTGGATGGAAGGTCTTTCAGTTGAGAAGTTCGTGGGGCAGGAATTTCTTTATTTCGCCGGAAGCGAGGGCAGCTTTGACACACGCGCGCAGTCCGCGGCAAGAGCGCTTGCCCGAATACTGCAAAAAGCCGGCGTATCATTCGGGGTTCTTGGAAACGACGAGACAGACGACGGAAACGAAGCCGAACTTCTCGGCGAAGACGGCCTGGCTGAGATGCTTGCTGAAAAAAACATATCCCGATTCAAACAAGCAGGCGCCAAAAAAATAATCACGCTTTCGCCGCACGCATATAACGCATTTAAAAATACATATCCGAAACACGGGGGCGATTTCGAGGTCTACCATTACACCCAGGTTCTGGCTGAGCTTATCAGGGAAGGCAGAATAAAGGCGCCGGAACTTGAAAACACGACAATAACCTTTCACGACCCCTGCTTTCTGGGCCGCTGGAACAATGAGTACAATTCGCCGAGAAAAATTCTGAAATCCCTCGGAGGCGCAAACCTTGCGGAAATGGAACGCAGCCGCAAAAGCGCCCTTTGCTGCGGGGGTGGATCAGGCAATTACTACACCGATCTCCTGGGCGGAAGCCCTGACAGCCCTGCAAGGATCAGGGTAAGACAGGCCAGCGCGACGGGGGCTGACATCCTGGCGGTGGCCTGCCCCAACTGCCTGACCATGCTCGAGGACGCGGTAAAGGTGGAAGGCCTTGAATCCGAAATGGCGGTCAGGGATATCTGTGAGATTCTGTCCGGGGCCTGACAGGTAAACAGCCCCGGGCTGTCTTTTTATTTCCGCAGCAGACGGGGCGCCGAATATAAGCTTATATACGCTCTCCTGTGGCTAATAATGCTGCGGCATATTCCTTTTTACGTATTCAGAGATCCTGAATTTTCGCTCAAGGCCTGCTGCGTTCATGTAGCGGATTTTTCCGAACACGGTACGCTCCTTCCAGGGCCGGTCGTGGCGGCCGAAGCACCAGGCCACGCCTGCAAACCCGTTGGGGTCCCTGCCGTCTAACTGCCACCGGTTGTTTAAATCAAGCATAATACTGTAGGCCTCCGCTGGAGAACGCGACCACTCGATGATCTTTTTGCCCCAGTACATGCGCATGTAATTGTGCATGGTGCCGGTGTTTACCATCTCTGCCTGGGCAGCGTTCCAGTAAGGGTCATGTGTTTGACCGGCCTCGAGCTCTCCCGGGGTGTAAACATAGGGCCGCCTGTCGTTTCCGTGGTCAGAAAGACTCCTGCGGGCCCAGGCCGGAACCGCGCCCTCATACTGATCGTATTGTGAATTGTAATACACGAAATTCACTGCCAGTTCGCGGCGCACCAGGACCTGCTCGATAAAGGCCTGTTTTGCCTCCGCAGGGGCGTTTGACTCCCTAACCCGTCTAATTATCTCCACGGGCGAAATCTGCCCGAAATGAAGATACGGACTCAGGCCTGACCTGCAGTCTGCTGCAGGGTCCCTGGCAAGTTTGCTGTAATCAGCCAGCCTGTGGTTAATAAAATCTTCAAGTTGCCGCAGTGCGGCTTTCTGTCCGCCCTTGTGACTTATTTTTGCTTCCCCGTGCTGATTTTCGGGTTTTATTTTGCAGGCAAGCATTTCCGGGTCAATCGGCCTGGAGAAATCAGCCGGCTGCTTTATCGCGCGTTCAGGGTAAAACCGGATTTCCACGGGATCGAGAAAAGAATCCAGCTTTTTCATGAGCTTCGGCCTCAAGGTACGGGCAGCGGACTCCTCTTTGTCTGAAGCATGAGTTACTGGCACCACAACATCTGTTTCCACCACGGTAAACGGACAATAAAGCCTGTCTGCCACCTGCTTGCGCCACCTGCGCTGGATTCTCAGATATCCCGCATCAGCTACAACCCAGGCCGCCCGGCCCGCAAGTTCAATGACCCCTTCAACCATGTCGCCGGTTTTTAATATAAACGCAATATTTAACCGGGAAAGCTCCTCGTCTAGTTCCGCAATGCCTTCGAGCATGAATTTGTAATGCCTGAACCCCGCTTCCGGAAAATCAGGCGTGAGAACAAATCCCACAACAAGCGGCAGCTTCAGTTCATTTGCTTTTTCACACGCAAGTGAAAGGGCATGGTTAAACCGGGTGCGCTGGGCCTGCTGCATCCAGTAAAACACATACCTGCCGTCTGCAGGCGGCACTGCAATAAAATGCCTGATTCTGGCTTCATGTATCATGGCTTAAACTATATCCATTTTTTAAGATTATATCCACCGCAAGGAATACGAGCGTAAAAGTTGAAAACATGGTTTAACCCCTTTAACTTTGTTTTGGAATATGTTATAGGCAGTATTTACATTAAGGACAACACACACCCAACAACCCGTTTAAGAAGGAGTAGTTTTATGACAAACGCTTACGATGCCGCCTATCAAAGATCCATGCAGGACCCGGAAGGTTTTTGGGCTGAAATCGCGGAAGACTGCCACTGGTACAAAAAATGGGACAAGGTCCTTGATGACTCCGCAAAGCCGCTTTACAGATGGTTTAAAGGCGGAAAAATCAACACCTGCTACAACGCCCTGGATTACCATGTGGACGACCGCGGCCGGGGGGAACGCACCGCGCTTATTTATGACAGCCCGGTGACAGGTACAATCAGGAAATACAGTTACGCCGAGTTGCGGGACACTGTGGCCACGTTTGCAGGAGCCCTGAAAAACCAGGGTGTGGAAAAAGGAGACCGGGTTATAATCTACATGCCCATGATCCCGGAAGCACTCGTGGCGATGCTTGCGTGCGCGCGCATCGGGGCGATTCATTCAGTGGTCTTCGGAGGATTTGCAGCAAAAGAACTTGCCACCAGGATAGATGATGCAAGGCCAAAGGTTATCGCCTCGGCTTCCTGCGGCATAGAAGGCCAGCGCGTAATACCATACAAGCCGCTAATTGACGAAGCAATCCGCTTGTGTGTTTCAAAGCCTGAAACATGCATCATCTTCCAGCGGCCCCAGCAGCATGCGGATCTTGCCGAGGGCAGGGATGTGGACTGGCAAGAGGCAGTCAAAAACGCCTCCAGTGTCCCCTGTCTGCCTGTTGATGCAACAGACCCCCTTTATATCCTCTACACCTCCGGGACCACAGGTCAGCCCAAGGGCGTTGTCCGGGACAACGGCGGTCACGTGGTGGCTCTTAAATGGAGCATGAAAGCCATATACGACATAGACGAAGATGATGTGTGGTGGGCAGCCTCTGATGTGGGATGGGTTGTCGGGCATTCCTATATCGTCTACGCACCTCTGTTTAAGGGCTGCACCACTGTGCTTTTCGAGGGCAAGCCTGTAGGCACTCCTGACGCAGGTGTCTTCTGGAGGGTAATATCAGAGCACAAGGTCAAGTGCATGTTCACAGCACCCACAGCATACAGGGCAATCAGACGCGAGGACCCCCAGGCCAAACTCTTGTCTGAATACGATCTCTCCAATTTCGAGATCCTTTTCCTCGCAGGAGAACGCGCAGATCCCGCCACCATCCAGTGGTCTGAAAAACACCTTAACGTGCCTGTCATAGATCACTGGTGGCAGACGGAAACAGGCTGGGCAATTGCCGCAAACTGCATGGGACTGCACAGATTTCCGGTAAAGTACGGATCGCCCACCAAGGCTGTTCCCGGCTGGGACGTACGGGCGCTGGA
Source organism: Desulfosalsimonas sp. (assembly GCA_041685965.1). GTDB lineage: Bacteria > Desulfobacterota > Desulfobacteria > Desulfobacterales > Desulfosalsimonadaceae > Desulfosalsimonas. The sequence goes on along the minus strand of JAWLEU010000072.1, from coordinate 174 downwards.
TTCATCCAACCAGGAAATGCCCCGCGGAGAAATCGGCGCACTGTCAGTGAAGCTTCCGCTGCCTCCGGGATCCCTGCCCACGCTGTGGGAAAATGACCAGCGTTATATAGATGAATACTTAAAGGAATACCCGGGCTATTACAAGACAGCTGATGCAGGCCTGATAGACGAAGA
>JAWLEU010000071.1:0-10808 GCA_041685965.1 Desulfosalsimonas sp. | reverse complement strand
ATTAACCGCCGCATGTGTTTATATTGACATGCGGCGGTTTTTTTTATAATCATATTTGGTATGGAGACCAAAAAGATAGTAATTGTTGAGGATCATCAGTTGTTCCGCGAAGGCCTCAAGGCCATGCTCGACAGCAGAAAAGACCTCGAGGTGGCAGGAGAGGCAGAAGACGGCATGGAAGCAATCGACCTGATCCGTGAAAACCCCCCGGATCTGCTGTTGCTGGATCTTTCCATGCCCCGTCTCGGGGGCATAAGCGTTATAAATGAAGTAAAGCGTATGCATCCTGACGTCGCGGTGCTGGCCCTGACAATCCATGAATCCGATCAGTATGTTTTAGAAGCCTTCAATGCAGGGGTCAACGGCTACTGCATCAAGGACGCCAGCCGGGAGGAGCTGCTGGTGGCGATCAACAGCGTCTTAAAGGGCAGGACCTATATAAGCCCGGGAATTGCAGAAAATGTAATGGAAGGCTATATAGAAGGCCGCAAGCGGATGAAGACCCGATCTGCATGGGACAGCATCACCCGGCGGGAACGCGAGGTGCTAAAGATGCTGGGCGAGGGCTATATGAACAAGGAAATCGCTGATATGCTGCATATCAGCGTAAAGACGGTTGAAAAACACCGTGCCAATATAATGAGCAAGCTGGATCTTCACAGTGCCGCGGCACTGACCTCTTTTGCCATTGAGCAGGGGCTGGTGCAGAAATCAGGATAGTTTCAAGACCTGTCACTGCAGTAAGTACCGGGAAAGCTCACGCTCAGCTTTGTTCCCTGCCCCGGCTCGGATTCAATCAGAAAGTCTCCTCCGCATACCCTGGCCCGCTCCCGCATTCCCTGTATTCCGTGCCCGCTCATGGGGTCATTTGAGTTAAGGCGGCTTTGGGGATCAAATCCCGACCCGTCATCTTTTATTTCAAGCTCTATGCGTTCGCCTCTTTTCTGCAAAGACAGCACTATTGTTTCCGGGCGGCCGTGTTTTGCAGCATTGTTCATGGCTTCCTGCATTATGCGGTAGATGACTATCTTGAGCGGTTCCTCGATTCCCTCTTCTTGAATCTTTATTTTTTCCACGATTCTGATGCCTTTGTAAAAGGAGTTGAACTCCCTGCAGAACCAGGTGATAGTGGCAAGCAGGCCCAGGTCATCGAGTATGGTGGGCCGCAGGGTGGCTGAAATGCGCTTGGTCTCCTTTATTGTTCCCGTAAGATAGGAGACTATGTTTTCCAGCGACATTACCTTGTCCGGGGGGTCAGGGGGCATCTGGGAAAGTTTTTCCTCCAGGCTGAACTTGATTGCAGCCAGGCTTGCCCCCAGGCTGTCGTGGAGTTCCTTGGCGATTTTCTGCCGGTCTGATTCCAGCGTTTCCAGCATGCGAAGGGAAAGAGTCCGCAGTTCCCTGGTCCTTTCCTCCACGCGCTTTTCGAGCTCATCGCGCGCCCTTCGAAGTTCCAGTCTTTCCCGTTTGCGCTGGGTTATGTCGTGGAATACTCCAACCGCGCCGGTGATTTTTCCCTCAGGATTGCGGATGGGGGCGGTGTTGACAAGAATGTGTCTGTCTTCGTCCCCGGGGCTGCAGGTTGTCAGTTCATGATCCACGATCACCTCTCCGCGGAACACAGATCGCGCCAGTGGCAGATCCACCGGATCATAGGGAGTATCTTCCGGCCAGGCTTCGGCTGCCCGGTGGCGTCCGGCTTCAGACGACTGTCTGTAAAGGCGCTTTGCTGCAGGATTGGTCATTACCACGCTGCATTCCTCGTCCACCACTACGATGGCTTCCGGCGCATTGCTTATTATTGCCTGCAGGGCCGTGCGCTCTGTTTCAAGCTGGTCGAGCAGCCTGTTGCGTTCGCTTTCATTTCTGGCCACTGTCACAGCCCCTGCAATACGGTTGTCTCTCATCAGGGGAACCGCGTTGAATTCATAGATAGCGGTTGAACCCGTTGCATCCCTGCGAAGATAGGTTTCCCCTTTTATCGTCTGGCCGGCTATCGCCCGCCGGCATGGAAGATTTTCAAACGTTACCCTGCGTTCGTCCGGATAGAGAAGTGACTTCCGGCTGGCAAATTCCTCCCCGCTCATTCCCACCGGGTCGAATCCAAGCATCTCAAGGGCCGCAGGGTTTGCAGTTACAGGAGCGCCTGTTTTGTCATAGACGATTACGGCCTCTGCAAGCGCGGAAAAAACCTGGTCCATTTCCACGTTCATGTGATCAGGAATGCGGGATGCCTGAAAACGCTCCAGGCCGATTGAGGCATAGGCTACAAGCTCCGAGAGCAGTTCTTCTTCCTGCCGGCTGAATTCGGCTTTATACTGATCCCGGGCCAGCAAAACCCCGAGTGTAATGTTTTGCCGGTCCTTCATACGCGCAAAAATCGTGTCGCAGGAGGCTTCATTTTCACTGTCTGCCGCCTGTTGTTTTTTCGGGTTAAAGGATGCGGCTTCAATAAGCCTGATTTTTTCCTGATTTTCAAGGATTTGCTGAAAGGGAGGGTATTCAAGCATTTTCGCGGCCTGCCTAAGGGCTGCACCAAGCCGGCCGTCAGCAGGATTGTTTGAAGCGCGGTATTTTATTATTTTGTGGTTTTCCCCGGGAGTCTCAGGAGCCTTGCAGAATGCGGAAACGCGGCATCCCGTAAGAATACAGGCTGATTCAAGGGTTTTTTCCAGCAGGGAATCCACGCTGTCTGCAGCAAGTATTGCTTTTGAAGCTTCTATCAGGGCCTGAAGTTGTTCAGGATCCTGCGGCTGCCCTGCTCCGCTCCAGCGTTGCCACCCGTCGCCGGAAAGATGGAATGAAAGGCGGGAAACCCCGCCGTTGGCGTCTCTGTAAACCATGACCCGGTCAAAGCCGTGCCTGTTCACTGAGGCCGCCTTGAGCAACAGGTCGTTTCCGTTCGAAGTCGTTCCCTGTATGCCAAGTATTCTGCCCGCAAGTCGGCCTATATGGACTATATTGCCTTCCGGATCCGTGACAGCTGCCAGATCCCCCGGGTTCTGATCATGTGTGTCGACTGTGTCGCGCATTTCCGTCCGTAACATGTGAGTGTTTACATGGTTACCTCAAAATATAATTCTTTTTCCACGGATCGCGAATATTTGTCCTGAGATCCGAGAGCGCCTTATAAAGGGCCCCGCAGGAAAGCTCAGCGCAGTGATGGGATTCTTTTGGAAGAGTTTGAAGATAGTCTATTATATCTTCCGGGGTCAGGGTCCAGGCCCTGCCGGTTGTTTTGCCCCTGACCATATGAGCTATGGTGTTTGCACACGCCCTGGTATTTATGCAGCCTTCTATCCGGAACCCGACTTCTGTTATAATTTCGTTGTCAGCGCATAAAAACACTTCCACAGTGTCGCCGCAGTCCCCGGTGTTTTTACCCCATCCGTCAGGGCTGGCCGGGACTTCAAAATACTGCGCAGACAGGGCCATTTCCAGGTAATGCTCGGAGTGGTCCTGGAAGAAATCGTAATTCTTTTCCATTTTTAATGTCCGTTTTTTTAAAGATTGCTTTCTGGTGAAAAGTTCAAAAGATTATTTATATTAATGCGTGGCGGTTTGTCAAATTGTCAGAGACCGGAGACCCAATTTTCAGTAAAAGCGGCTTTTATTTTTGCAGAAAACCTTTGTGGCCTATGAACCGGTGAGGGCTGAACAGGAGGGGGCGGCAGGCCGCATTCATGCCCAATGCGGCCTGCACTTATTATTTAAGTGTTACTCAGTATTTTCCGTTTTTCTTGTATGGCACTGGCCACACTGGACAGGCCCTTTTTTTTCTCTAGTGTGGCAGGTTTTGCACTGAAGGTGATAGACCCTTATCAATTCCAGCCTGTCGCTTTTTCCTTCATAATGGCAATCCGAGCATTCCATGCCTATTGAGTCCTGATCCTCGATTTCTTCGCCGTCTTCATAATAGTGATGACACTTATTGCATGATCCTATTTCCGCTTTTTCATTGTGCTCATCATGGTCAAAGGAAACAGCAGGCCGGGTGCGCTGCCCGTCAAATGCACTGTCTTCAACACTTGTGATATAACCCTGGGCCCATACTGCAGCAGCGGTCAAAAAGAGGCAGGCAAGCACCGGCAAAAGAATTTTTTTTCTGAAAACTGCCATGATAGTTCCTATTCTTTTTTTAGGCATTCGTAGAGAATGTCGCTGAGAAACTTGAGTTCCAGGCCGAGTTCGTGGGCGTGGATTATGTCTTCGAGTCCGCCGTGGCAGTTGTGGCACGGCGCTATTACCACCTCGGCGCCCTTTTCCTTTGCTGCGGCAAGCTGATCTGCCTTTACGCTGTTGCTTCTAACACGTTTGTTTTTAAAAGGCGGCCCGCAGTTTATAACCCCTCCGCCTGCACCGCAGCAGAAGTTGTGCTCCCGGTTGGGCTCCATCTCGATAAAGGTTTCACAGGACCTGTTTATTACATAGCGTGCGGTTTCGTGCAGCCCCCTGCCGCGTACAATGTTGCACGGGTCATGGAAGGTTACCGGGCGTTCGAATTTTTGCCCGAGTTCAAGCCTGCCTTCCTCGAACAGCTCTGCGTAAAATGAGATGGCGTGAACCATGGGCAGCGGCGGCATTTTCCATCCAAGCAGCCTGTTGCCCACGTCGTAGACAGATCTGAAAGCATGGCCGCATTCGCCCATTACTATACGCTTGGTTTTAAGGTCTGTGGCTGCATCAAAATGAACCTTTTTCAAGCGGGCTGTCATTTCCGCGTCACCGGTGTACATGCACATGTCGCTGTTGTCCCACCCCGGGGCAGACGGCATTGTCCAGCTTGCCCCGGCAGCGTGCATGATAACAGCCATCTGGTATATCAGCTGGGCCCGGAATTTCGGCTCGGGCCCTATGACTGAATAAAATATATCAGCACCTTCCCTGTCAATGGGTATACGCAGGTCCGGTATTTCGTCGCGGGCTTCTTCTTCCTGCCACTGGAGGGTATCTATCCACTCATCGTCTCTTACCCACATCTGGTTAAGGGTTGCGGAATGGCTGTGGGCGGTGTCCTGGATATACTGTGGCACAATTCCGAGCAAATGGCATGCGCGCCTTACAAACAGCATCATGTAGGATACATCTATTCCGAAAGGGCAGTAAAGCTGACATCTGCGACACAGGTTGCATTCGGTAAACGCAATTTCACATGCCTTTTTCATGAACTCGGGGCTTACCCGCCCCTTTTTGGCAAGGATTTCAGACATGGTCTGCTTGACCTTGCCCGCAGGCGAAAACCGGGGATCGCGATCATTTGACAGATAATGATGGCATGCCTCGCTGCAAAGCCCGCAGCGGACGCAGGCGTTGATATAAGCTGAAAGGCGTGCGCCTCCTTCGGTTTCTATAAGCTTGTTTATAACTGAAGAAATTTTTTCCGGGCTAAGCCGGGTTGCCCCCTCCTCGATGCCGGTGTCATGGATCTGTTCGGTGGCAGTTTTGTCATTGGAGTTGTCTTGTTTTTTCATTTTATGGCCTGTGGGTTTATATAAAGTGCTTTATTGTTTTACCAGTCCCTTGCGTTGCGCACGCCGCCGAACTCGGAGCCGGCGTATCCTCTTGTAAAGGCAAACAGCGTCATGTGGAAAAGCCGGGTAAACGGCAGACAGATGAGCATGAGTTCCCCGCTGAGCATATGAATTAAGCCTGCTGTTTCAAAACCATACCATTGATGATAGGTCCAGAAGCCTGATACAAATGGAGCCGCGACAATAAGCAGAAGTATGTAGTCGCCGGCTGTGCTCAGATATCTTACGTCATTTTTTACAATCCGCCTTATTAAAAAAAACAGGCATCCGAGTATGACTGCTGCGGTCATTATATCAGCGGCTGCATCCGGAAGATGCCACCACCCGGTTCCCCAGGATTCCGCGATGAGGATCACGTGCCCGGCTGCGAAAAGCGGAGTGATGATCAGACAGATATGGAATATGAATGTCACTGTTGTCATGACCGGGTTTAAACGCATGTTTCTGCTGCCGAACGGCACCAGCCAGTGCAGAATCGATCGAAGGGCATAATAAAAGCTGAAGTAATTATAAACCGCTGCGTCCTTTTTTTTGGCGGTGTTTGCCAGCATAATAAGCCGCACCAGGGTTCCGCAGATAAAAATCAAAACAGCGGCCCAAACCAGAAAACCGGTTGCAAGATCGTATAATGCGTGCATCAGGCGGCTCCTTTCCTAAGCCACTATATCTTTGACTTCCAGTACGTACCTGCAGTACTGTCCGCCTTTGTTTTCAGGCAGCACGCCCTTTACCAGCAGCCTGCCGCCGTCAGGGCTGAACACCGGCTGCCATGCCTCGGCAAAAACCATGTCAAGCGGGCGACCGTCAACCAGGATAGCATAGCTGCCGTTTTTTTCCACCTTGGCTGCCACGTGGCTGCCGTCAGGGCTGAACACAGGTTTCCATGCCATTTCACACTGAAAATCCCATATTTTGTCATCCACCGCAATGAACCATTTTCCCCTGGATTTTCCCACACATGCAATGTTTTTGCCTGTGGGGCTGTAAACAGCGTCAGTTACCAGCTCGTCAAAGCGAATGTTCCAGGGCCGGTCGTTTTCAGCAATGGTCCACTTGCCGTATTCAGGCGCGACAACGGCTGCGATATTTTTTCCGTCAGGGCTATACATTTGGTGCCAGAGCTGAACGTAACGCCGGTCCCATATCAGCTCTGAGTCGCGTGCAAGGCTCCAGCCGCCTGCAACTTTTACAGGAGCGGTAACCGAGTTGTCCTCGGGGTGGAACCTGGGGGCCCATACGCATGAAAACAGTTTGTCCCACGGCCGGCCGTCAACTGCAATGGTGTAATCGTAAAGCCCGGTGCGAACCTCTGCGGCAACGTGTTTGCCGTCCTCCGAAAAATCCAGCTGCCAGGCATTTACATATGGTGTATTCCAGGGGGTGCCGTTTACAGCCACTGTAAAGCAGCCTGCCTGGAATTTATCAATGTCTCCCTCTGAAAACCCGGTTTCCTGGACAACCGCGGCAGCGGTTTTTCCGTCCGGGCTGGATGTGAGCTGGGTGAGGGCGTTAAAATCTTTTTCCCACGGGGTGTCGTCTTTTACCCCGAAATATCTGAGCCCGGACTGGGCCGCCACTGTTACATGGCTGCCGTCACGGCCGAAAACAGGGGACCAGACGAATTCGTAGGTATTTTCCCATGCGGTTCCGTCAATGGCAACAGTCCACATGGCAGTATCCGACACCAGCGCAAGCAGCCGGTCATCAGGCAGAAAACGCAGGTTCCATATCTTGTCGAAAACCGATTCCCAGGTGCGGCCGTTTACGCATACAGACCACTCTTCTTCTCCGGTTTTAACAATGGCTGCGATTTTTTCACCGTCACTGCTTGTGTAGGGTTCGTAAATACACTCGTAGCTGTCGCGCCATTGCTGAAAGTCACCGATTTCTTTTCTGCCCGGGCTCCAGTCCCAATCCTTTCTTTTTTCCATCAAATGTTCTCCGGATTTTTTCAGCGGTGAACTGCTGTCTGAGTACCGTACACCATATACGGATACAAATCAATGTTTTCATGCTTCTTATCAGCCCCCGAGCTTTTTTGCAAGCCCCGCAACACGGGCTCCGAGAGCAGTCGCATTTTTACGGGCGTTTTCATCCGGGGCACCGCAGCAGGCTGTGCCGTAATGACCCGTTGCTGACATGGGATCTCCTGCAATAACCATCCCGTATATAAGCAGGCACTGGATGATCGATATCATGGTGGTCTCCTTGCCGCCCGAAGGGTCGCCGGAGGTTGCAAATGCTGCCCCCACCTTGCCCTCCATTTTTTTGCGGATGCCCACGTAGTTGTCAAAAACCTGTTTCAGCTCAGCCGCCATCACCCCGAAATATACCGGAGAGCCGGCAATAACGCCTGCTGAGTTCAAAAAGTCCTCCCTGGAGACATCGCTGGTGGATTTTACAAGTGCACCTGCGCCCTCAACTGACTCCACTCCTTCGGCCACTGCCTCGGCCAGTTTTTTTGTATTGCCGCCCTTTGAATAATAGACAACGAGAATCTGCATATCCCCACCTCCCTGAAATGTATTTTTTCCCGCGGGATTTTTGTTTCTATCTAATATAATCCCGGTTGCGATTATGCCAACAGGGTTGCCAGTATACCTGATATCACAATGCCGTCGAAAGTGCCCGCTCCCCCGATGCTCGCCACGCCGGTGTTTATCTTTTCTATCTCTTTTAAATGCATGAGGTCGGCACCAATCAAAGGGCCCATAACGCCTGCGCAGAATGCAATGGAAGGGGCGAGCTCCCGGCTTAACAAAAGTGCGCATACTGCGGCTGCAAGGGCCGGAACCAGCGGCGGCATTGCTATTCCCACGTTGGCAACCGGCCTGGCAAGGCTGTAGCATATTGCGATGTTGACTGCGACGGCAGCTGAGGCAGCTGCAACTGCGCCGGGTCCGTATCCTGTAAGCCGTCCGAGCTGGTATAATACTATCATGCAAGGAACAATGCAGCCGCCGAAATTGACTGCGAGAATGGTATGTTGCCGTTGCCTGGTCCGCGCCGGAAAAACCCGGTCTACGCCGAACATAACATTGGGAGCGGATTCAATGGTTTGCTGCCTGGGGATCCGTTTTACCGGTATATTGATCATCCCGCCCATGAATATTCCCGCAGCCGCCAGCATAGAGGCCTGGGGGCTTAAACCCAGCCTGGACAGGGCGGTAAGCATGACGTCAGCCATGAACAAAGGCAGCAAAAACAGCAGAACTGCCGCCATGGCAAGCGGCATGCAGCCGTATGGGAGGTTTGATTGCATAAAATCACCGTATAACAGCTTATCATTTACAAATCATGACTACAAGCGTTACACGAAAATTGCCCGGCAAGTCAGCGCGACTGAAAAATGTCTGAAGGGTTGTTAAGCGGTTTTTTCAACAGCCGGCACGGCGCGCTGTGCTCCTTTCTGCTGGAGCCACAGCCCTGCTATTATCATTACCAGGCCGACATAGGTGGAGGCCGCTATTACCTCTCCGAGGATAAAGTAAATAAACACAAGAGATAAAAACGGCGAGATAAATATCAGGTTGCTTACCCTGGAGGTGTTTTCCGCCTTTTTCATGGCATGCAGCCAGAGAACGAATGCAAGGCCCATTTCAAACACCCCGACATACACCCCTCCGGCCGTGCCGGGGCCCAGCCCTATGTCAAATCCGTCTGTCAGACCGCATATAACCGTCAGCACCGGCAGCGCGAAAACAAAATTCAACAGCAGCCCCGCCACCGGGTCGCGCTGGTCGCGGGTGGCTATAATCCAGTAAGACGCCCACACCAGGGTGCTGCCCAGGGCCAGTGCAACTCCCGCAGGATCTGAAAACGTAAGCGAAACTACGTCCCCCCTGGTGGAAATCACAACAACTCCGCTGTAGCACACAAGGCCGGCCAGGATGTCGGTGGCCCTCAGGCGCTGGCCGAGAAAAGGAACAGACATGTAGGCCAGCACCAGGGCCCAGGTGTAGTTCAGCGGCTGGGCCTCCTGGGCAGGCAGGCGATCGTATGCGGCAAACAGAATCAGGTAGTAAAGGCAGGGGTTGATCAGACCCATTCCCATGGACTGAAGGTACTGGCGCCGGCTCATGGAAAAAACCAGATGGAGCCGGCGCTGTACCAGCAGGGTTGCAGTGAGCACCACGACTGATGCCGCACAGGCTACAAAAAGCATCTGTACCGGGGTGAGTTCCCGCAGGGTAAGCTTGAAGGCAGTGGCCACCGTTGACCACATCAAAACTGTACCCAGCCCGAACACCATGGCCAGGGACTGATTTTTCAAGGCTGCCTCCGCCTGTATTTGCCCGGTTTAGCCTTTTGCGGCGTGTGCATCTTTGCTTGCAGCAGCTTTAAAATTAAATAGACTCAAAAAGCCTGCGTATCTTTTCCGGCGGTTCTGCACCCATCAGACTCACTGCAACTGCAGCAGCCGCGCATAAAATGAATCCCGGAAGGATTTCATACAGGTCAAAAATCCCGCCTTCAAGGCTTTTCCAGACAATCACAGTCAATGCGCCCAGAACCATTCCCACCAGGGCCCCGTTTCTTGTAAGCCGCTTCCAGAAAAGCGAAAGTATTACGACCGGGCCGAACGCAGCGCCGAATCCTGCCCAGGCGTAGGCCACAAGGTCCAGGATCTTGCTGTCCGGGTTGGCTGCCATGCTGGTTGCAATGATTGCCAGGGCCAGAACCGAGATTCTTCCCACCCATACCAGTTCATTTCGTTTTGCATTCTTGCGCAGGATCTGGTTGTAGAAGTCCTCGGCGATAACACTGGAACAGACCAGTAGCTGAGAGTCCACGGTGCTCATGATAGCAGCCAGAATAGCCGCCAGCAGGACTCCGGCAATCCACGGGTTGAATACAGCCTGGGTCAGGGCGATAAACACGGTCTCCGAGTTGTCCAGCGGAGAGTCGGCGAAAAAAGAAATCCCCACAAAACCGGTAAAAATTGCACCGAAAAGCGCAAACACCATCCAGGCCATTCCCACCAGTCTTGCCTTGGGCACGTCTTTTTCATTTTTGATGGCCATGAACCTGGCCAGTATGTGCGGTTGGCCGAAATATCCCAGCCCCCATGCCATAAGGGAAATAATGCTTACCAGACCCATGCCGGAAAAAGCATCCAGGTATTCAATGTCGACTTCTGCTGTCTTTGCCGTTACAGTGTCCCAGCTTCCCAGGATATTTATAACCAGCATGGGCACCAGCAGAAGGGCGCAGAACATGAGGATTCCCTGGATAAAATCCGTGAGGCTCACTGCCATGAACCCTCCCAGAAAGGTG
>JAWLEU010000070.1:0-10848 GCA_041685965.1 Desulfosalsimonas sp. | reverse complement strand
TGGATAGTTGATCCGCTGGACGGCACCAAGGAGTTTGTGAAGAAAAACGGGGAGTTTACCATCAACATCGCCCTGGTTTCAGGGGGGCGGCCGGTGCTGGGAGTGGTGTACGTGCCCGTAAAAGACCTTCTCTATTTTGCCGCCCGGGATCTGGGGGCCTACAGGATCGAAGAGGCAAATGCCGCAGGATCGCACGCAAATACAGCCAGGCAGCTTGTTTCCGCATCCATGAAGCTGCCCCTGGCAGACTCCGGCAACCGCATTTATACAATCATGGGAAGCCGTTCGCATGCCTCGGAGGAACTGGAGGCCTTTGTGGAGCAAAAGCGAAGAGAGCACGGCGAAGTGGATTTTATTTCAGCAGGCAGTTCCCTTAAGTTCTGCCTGGTTGCAGAGGGAAGGGCGGAGATTTATCCGCGCACTGGCCCGACCATGGAATGGGACACTGCAGCAGGCCAGGCCGTAGTGGAGCAGGCGGGAGGTTCTGTTTTGGAGTTTGAGACCGGCAGTCCTTTGCGCTACAACAAGGAAAATCTGACCAATCCCTGGTTTATTGTCTATAAGCAAAGAGCGGATTGAAACCATGTCCTTCAGGGGCTGCGGCCCAGGGGGAACACTTCCTTCCCGAAAAAACATCGGGCTATGTGAGAAGCTTTTTACGATTCTGTTAAAATTCAGGATATTTTAGTATGACAGATACACAGACAGAGGCACACGGCGGGGGGCTGGTCAATCTCATTGTGGATGAGGACCGGGCGGAGCTGTTAAGGGAAATCGCCATGAACCTGCCGGATTTGAGCCTGTCCGAGCGAAACATGTGCGATCTGGAGATTCTGGCCACAGGAGGGTTTTCTCCCCTGAACGGATTCATGGTACGCGAGGACTACGAATCCGTGCTCGACCGCATGCGCCTGCAAAACGATTTGCTCTGGCCGGTGCCCATCTGCCTTGATGTTTCAGCCGCGCGAGCGGAGACTCTGGAGGCAGGCCAGTCAGCAGCACTGCGCGATCCCGAGGGATTTCTGCTCGGGGTTATACACATCCGGGACATTTGGCCTTTGGAGCCGGAAAAAGAGGCCGAACAGGTTTACGGTACAACTGATACCAGCCATCCCGGAGTGGATTATCTTTTCAACAGGTCGGGTGATTATTACATAGGCGGAAACATCGAGGTGGTAAGTCTTCCCATTCATTTTGACTTCAAGCAGATGAGGCTTTACCCGGCAGAAGTGCGCCGTGCATATGAAAAACTCGGCTGGCAGAGGGTAGTGGGATTTCAGACCAGAAACCCGATTCACAGGCCCCAGTTTGAAATGACAATCAAGGCCATGCGCCAGGCGCGGGCAAACCTTCTGATAATGCCGGTGGTGGGCATGACCCGGCCGGGTGATTTTGACCATTTTATCCGGGTGCGCTGCTGCCGGCACGTGGCAGAGCATTATCCGCCTGACACACAGGTCATGACCCTGCTTCCCCTGGCAATGAGGCTTTCCGGTCCCAGGGACGCACTGCTGGATGCAATTATCGCAAGAAACTACGGGTGCACTCACTTTATCGTGGGCCACGATCACGCCAGCCCGGGAAAGGACAGAAACGGCAGCCCTTTTTATCCCTCGGAGCGCTCCCGCCAGGTTGCTGCTGAATTCAGCGGGGAAATAGGCGTTGAAATAGTGCCTTTTGAGGAAATGGTTTACCTGCCGTTTGAAGATGAATACAGGAGCAAGGACCGGGTGCCAGGCGACACTGAAACAATATCCCTGTCAGGCTCAGATATCAGGCGCAGAATAAGGCGGGGCAGAAAAATACCGGAATGGGCAACGTTTCCGGAAGTGGTCGAGGAACTCCAGCGCGCCTACCCCCCGCCTGAGCGCCAGGGCTTTACGGTGTTTTTAACCGGGCTGTCAGGTGCGGGCAAGTCCACTATCGCCAAGGTTCTCTACTCCAAGTTCCTGGAAAGAGGAGACAGGCCCGTTACCCTGCTCGACGGAGACATCGTGCGCCGCAACCTTTCAAGCGAGCTCAGTTTTTCCAAGGAGCACAGAAACATAAATGTTCTTCGTATAGGGTTCGTGGCAAGCGAGATAACCAAGAACCGGGGAGTGGCAATTTGCGCGCCCATTGCCCCTTACGAGGTCACGCGCCGGGAGGTCAGGCGCACCATAGAGGCCTACGGAGGATTTATAGAGGTGCACGTCAACACTCCCATAGAGGAGTGTGAAAAAAGAGACCGCAAGGGCATGTATGCAAAGGCAAGGGCGGGGCTGATTTCCGGGTTCACCGGGGTGGATGATCCCTACGAAGCCCCCGCAGACCCGGAGCTGCGCATTGACACAACCGATCTAACCCCCGCAGAGGCGGCCCAGGAGATACTGCTTTTTTTGAGCAACAGGGGGTTTATATAGGTGAAAGCCGCAAGCTTCAAGCTGCAGTGGGTGGTGCTTTTGTAGCAGAGCAGAAGACAGATGAAAGAGGACAGAGGACGGAAGGCAGAAGACGGAAGGCGGATGAGGGATGACTGAACAGAAAGGGCGGGACATGAAAGATACTGTGATCGGGGTAATCGGGCTCGGATATGTGGGGCTGCCCCTGGCGGTGGCCTTTGGCAGGCATTTCAAAACAATAGGATACGATATAAAGCCCGAGATTATAGAGTGCTACCGGCGGTTCGAAGATCCCACGGGCGAGCTGGGCGAACAGCAACTCAGGGCTGCGTCCCTTCTGGAATATACAGACAGCCCTGACAGGCTTTCAGAGGCTGACGTGTTAATCGTTGCTGCGCCCACGCCCATTGATATAGCAAGGCAGCCTGATCTCGGCCCCATTACCTCAACTTCTGAGACCGCGGGCACCTACATGAAAAAGGGTGCGGTTGTCGTCTATGAATCAACTGTTTATCCCGGCCTGACCGAAGAGGTGTGCGTGCCCATACTGGAAAAAGCCTCGGCAATGACCTGGAAGAAGGATTTTCACGTGGGCTATTCCCCGGAGCGAATTAACCCCGGTGACAAGGAGCACACCCTCGAAACAATCGTAAAGGTGGTGGCAGGAGACGACTCAGAAACCCTGGATCTGCTTGCCGGACTCTACGGAACGATAGTGGCTGCAGGAGTCCACAGGACAGAGTCCATCCGGGAGGCGGAGGCTGCAAAGGTAATTGAAAACACCCAGCGTGACTTAAACATCGCATTGATGAACGAGCTGGCAGTTATTTTCGACAACCTCGGAATTGATACGCAGAACGTGCTCACAGCCGCGGGCACCAAGTGGAATTTTCTGCCGTTTAAGCCCGGTCTTGTGGGCGGGCACTGCATAGGTGTTGATCCTTATTACCTGACCTTTAAGGCTGAAACCATGGGTTATCATCCGGAAGTGATCCTTGCAGGCAGGCGGATAAACGACAACATGGGCAAGTTTGTTGCGGAAAAAGCAATCAAGCTCATGTGCAGGGCCGGAAGAAACGTCATAGGCGGCAGGGTGGCGGTTTTCGGGCTGACATTCAAGGAGGACTGCGCGGATCTGAGAAATACCCGTGTCATAGACATTGTAACCGAGCTGCAGGCATACGGAATCACCCCGCTTATCCACGATTCCCTGGCAAACGCCGATTCGGCGCGGGCAATTTACGGAATTTCCATGTGCACCTGGCATGACCTGGTGGATCTGGACGCAATCATCATTGCAGTGGCCCACAGGGAGTACCGCGAGATGGCCCCTTCGGATTTTTTAAACCACCTGGCCCCGGGAGGATGCCTGCTGGATATCAAGGGCGTGCTTGATCCGGGGGCCATCCGGCAAAACGGTTTTCACTTCTGGCGGCTCTAGGGCGGTTTAACGCGTGGCATCCTTGTATGCGGAAGTCTGCTTTCCGATAATTGCCGCAAGATCCGCGTTTTCCCGGTTTTCCTCTATGGTTTTTTCAAAAGCGCTTCCTATGACCACGCCGTCTGCAACAGCTGAAACAGCAGTTACGTCCGCGGGGGTGGAAATGCCGAAGCCCACGCATACAGGAAGATCAGTTGCCTGCCTGAGTTTTTCCACGTGTTCTCCTATTCCTGTTGCGTCCAGTCCCACTGATCCTGTCACGCCTGTCATGGAAACCATGTATAAAAATCCTGACGAGTTGTGCGCGATCATTCTCATGCGGTCTTGCGGGGTGGTTGGGGCCACAAGCCGGATAAGGCAGAATTGCTCATCAGTCCAGGTCCCGGTAAGTTCACCTGATTCCTCGGGAGGCAGGTCCACCACAAGCACGCCGTCTGCACCCGCGGAAACCGAGTCTTCGTAGAAACGCCCCACCCCGTAGGCCATGATGGGGTTGTAATAGGAAAACAGAATTATGGGGATCTCAGTGGTTTGCCTTAGTTTTGCCGTCATTTCCAGCACGTCCGAGAGATGGATCCCTGATTCCAAGGCCCTGGCTGACGAGCGCTGGATTACCGGGCCGTCTGCCGTGGGGTCTGAAAAAGGCACCCCGAGCTCGAGGATGTCCACGCCGTTTTCGCACATTGCGGAAACAACCTCCAGGGATGTGTCCCTGTCAGGATCCCCGGCGGTTACAAAGCCCACCAGGGCTTTTTCCCCTTTATCCTTCAAACGCTTAAACGTTTCTTCAATCCGTGTCATCTCATATATCCTTTCAACTATCTTCTGCCCACTGTCCACTCATAACCCATTACTCATAACCCATTACTCATAACTCATTACTCACAAATCATTACTCATCACAGGCCGTCGGCAACCCGGCTTCCTCAACAATTCCCAGATCCTTGTCCCCTCGGCCGGAAAGATTTATCACTATTGTCTGTTCGGCTGACAAATCCTTTGCCGTATCCATGGCAGCGGCAAGCGCGTGCGAGCTTTCCAGTGCCGGAATTATTCCTTCTGTTCTGCACAGTTTTTCAAAGGCCTCAAGTGCGCTTTCGTCTGTTATGCTTAAGTACTCTACTCTTCCCAGGTCCTTGAAAAGCGCATGCTCCGGGCCCACGCCCGGGTAGTCCAGGCCTGCTGATATGGAATGGGCTTCCTTGATCTGGCCGTGGTTGTCCTGCAGCAAGTAGGACTTGGATCCGTGCAGCACCCCCAGGGAGCCGGCGCATAGGGTGGCTGAGTGCCTGCCGGTGTCAATACCCTTGCCTGCGGCCTCTACTCCGAGCATTCTCGCAGAATCCTTTAAAAACGGGTAAAAAAGGCCAATGGCATTGGAGCCGCCTCCAACGCAGGCAACAAGAATGTCAGGAAGCCGGCCGATCTGCTCCATTGACTGCCTGCGGGTTTCCTCTCCTATGACTTTTTGAAAATCACGCACCATGGCAGGGTAGGGGTGGGGGCCTGCCACGGAGCCTATAACGTAGAATGTGTCGCGCACAGCAGATACCCAGTAGCGCATTGCCTCGTTCATTGCGTCCTTTAATGTTCCTGTGCCAGATTCAACAGGGATCACCTCTGCGCCGAGCAGTTTCATGCGGGTGACATTGGGCGCCTGCCTGCGTATGTCCTCGGTGCCCATGAAAATTTTGCACCCCATGCCGAAAAAAGCGGCTGCAGTGGCTGTTGCAACCCCGTGCTGGCCTGCGCCGGTCTCTGCTATTATCTTGGTTTTGCCCATCCTTTTTGCCAGAAGGCTCTGGCCGAGGGTGTTGTTTATTTTATGCGCCCCTGTGTGCACCAGGTCTTCGCGCTTCAGATATATCGAGGCACCGCCGATCTTTTCGGAGAGCCGCTCTGCAAAATACAGCGGGGTGGGCCTGCCTGCAAAGTCCTTTAGCATCCCGTAGAGTTCTTTTTGAAAGGAATCGTCAAGTACATATCTTTGGTAGGCCTCATCTAATTCAAGCAACGCGGGCATGAGGGTTTCAGCCACGTAACGGCCTCCGTAGGGGCCGAAATGACCCTTTTCATCCGGGTAGCCTGTTATGTTTTTTTCCGGGTCTGAGAAATTATGTGCTCGGAAATCAGACATCAGAATATTCTCCTTGTTTTGTTGGATCTTTCACACAGGCGCACTGCATATATAAAGTCGCGCACCTTATGAGTATCTTTTCTGCCGGGTGATGATTCCAATAAAGAGCTTGCGTCCACCGCATCCGGCACTGCCGCTTTAATTGCTTTATCCACGTTTTCAGGGCCAAGTCCTCCGGCAATTATTGTGGGATGTTTTTCAGCAAAATCCCTGGCTGCAGACCAGTCCCAGGTCCTGGCGTTTCCTCCGGGCAGCACGCCTGCAGAGCATTCCACCAAAAAGGCAGAGGCATTGTAGTGCCCTGCGGATGAAATAGGCGGCCGGCCGTTTGCGTAAAGGCACTTGATAACTGTCAGCCCCTTTTGCCTCAGTTCTTCAACCACTTCCGGGGATTCGCTCCCGTGTAACTGCACTGCGGAAAGCCCGCAGTTTTGCGCGGTGTCAACCACGGTGTCCAATGATTCGTTTACAAAAACTCCCACCCTTGCCACGTGCGAAGGAAGAGCCGAGGATATCTGTGCCGCCCTGTTCAGGGTCACGAATCTCGGGCTTTTGGGATAAAATACCAGCCCCACGGCGTCTGCGCCCCATGCCGCGCATACCAGGCCATCTTCTGGCTCTGTTATGCCGCAGATCTTTACCTGGATGCGTTCGTGAACTCGGCGGCCTGATTCTCCTGTATACATAAACCCCTTAGCCGTGGATCAGTTTTTTTAATAAAGCCTCCGGGCTGTTTGACCGGACAAGGCTTTCTCCCACCAGAAACCTGGAAATGCCTGCGGCCAGGTTTTCTTCAATGTCTTTTCGCGAAGAAATGCCGCTTGCTGCAACCGCTATATGCCCCGGGCCGAGGGATGCCGCCATTGCTGTTGCAGTGCTTAGATCAGTTTGAAACGAGGCAAGGTTCCGGTTGTTTATCCCTATCAAAACAGCCCCCGCATTCAGCGCGGTTTCCAGGTCAGACTGCGTATGCACCTCAACCAGGGCATCCAATGACAGCTTTGCGCAAAGGCCCATGAGATCCGAGAGCTGCTGTCCGGACAGAATTCTCACAATCAGCAAAACCGCATCCGCCCGGCTGGCTGCAGCCTCATAAACCTGGTATTCAGAGATGATAAAGTCCTTTCTCAGAACAGGCAGGCCTGAGGCGTTTTTTGCTGATACCAGATCATCCATGCTTCCCTTGAAAAATGCATTGTCAGTGAGCACTGAAAC
Source organism: Desulfosalsimonas sp. (assembly GCA_041685965.1). Lineage (GTDB taxonomy): Bacteria > Desulfobacterota > Desulfobacteria > Desulfobacterales > Desulfosalsimonadaceae > Desulfosalsimonas. The sequence continues at coordinate 3,674 of JAWLEU010000070.1, read as the reverse complement.
AGCAGATGCGCCTCCCTGTTCGTATGCCGCGGCCAGCAAAGCCGGGTCAAGGTCGCGCCTGATGTCTCCCTTTGAAGGAGAGGCCCGCTTTATCTCGGCAATAACATGTACTTTTGAGCTGTCCTGCAGGGCACTGTAAAGCGATCTTCGTCCGTCCGTATTTTCGGCTGAGGCCTTGAGTCTGTCCGGGGGAACTCTTCGCTGCGAATCAAGGATCTGTTCTTTTTTGTGAGAAACGATTTTTTCCAGGATATCTGCTGCCATTTATGCGTTCTCCCGGCTAAACTCCACCAGGGCATTGAGTTTTTCCATTCCAGCCCCGGTGTCAATTGCTGATTCCGCGGCTTCAATACCCTGTTCAATGTTTTCGGCCCTGCCTGCAGCCATGAGCGCGCCCGCGGTGTTTATAAGAACTATGTCTCTGCAGGCTCCTTTTTGCCCGGAAAGTATGCTTTTCGTAATTTCTGCGTTTTGTGACGGATCCCCGCCCCTGATCTCTTCGGGGTCAGCCTGGCGTCCGAAATAGGTATCAGGTGAGATGTCGTAAGTTGTAATCCTGTCGTCTTTGAGCTCGCATACCCTGGTCTTGGCGCACACTGAGATCTCGTCCATGCCGTCGTGTCCATGGACCACCAGGGCCCGCTTTGTGCCAAGCCTCTGCAGGGCAAGCGCGAACATCTCCGTGAGTTCCGGGGCAAAGACCCCAACAAGCTGACGGTTGGCTGCAGCCGGATTGGTCAGGGGGCCGAGCATGTTGAAAATGCTTCTCAGCCCGATCTGCTTTCTGGCGTTTGCAGCATACTTCATGGCCCCGTGGTGCTTGGGTGCGAACAGGAATCCTATGCCTATCTCTTCTATTGCCTCTTCGACTATTTCAGGGTCAAGGTCCAGGTTTACCCCCAGGGCCTCGAGCACATCCGCGCTTCCGCACTGGCTGGAAATTGACCTGTTGCCGTGCTTGGCAACCACAGCCCCGCAGCCCGCGGCCACCAGAGCGGTTACAGTGGATACGTTGAAAGTGCCTGTTGAATCACCTCCGGTTCCACAGGTATCTATAACGTCGGTTGCAGCGGTTTGAATGCGGATTGCCTTTCTGCGCATGGCGCGTGCGGCGCCTGCAAGTTCAGCATAGGTCTCTTTCTTTGTGGCAAGCGCACCCATTAAAGCCCCGACCTGCGCGTCAGTGGTGTTTCCAGAAAAAATCTCGCCCAGCATTGCCGCCATTTCTTCTTCGGTTAAATCCTTGCGCTGGTAGATCTTCCAGAGCAGATCACGAAACATGTCTTTCCTCCTGTATTTCTCTCAGGGTAAATAACCGTTTCCTGCTGCTAAAGCAGCACTAAAAGATGGAAAAAAATCTGTAAATCCGAAGCACGAAATCCGGACCTGAAAACCGGCATCTTTTTTATCTTAATCGCACATTTTAAGAAAATTGCGAAGAATCCTTTTGCCTGCCTGGGTCATTATGGATTCAGGGTGAAACTGGATGCCTTCGGTGGGGTGCTGTTTGTGGCGCAGCCCCATGATCTCGCCTTCCTCTGTCTCCGCGCTTATTTCCAGGCATTCGGGCATGCTTTGCCTGTCAACAGCAAGGCTGTGGTAGCGCATGGCTGTGAAAGGCTTGTTTATGCGCGAAAAGATGGTTCTGCCGTCCGCGTTTACGGTTGAGACCTTGCCGTGCATGAGCCTGTCAGCGTGAACAACCTTCCCGCCGAATGCGTATGCCACAGCCTGGTGTCCCAGGCACACCCCTAAAATTGGAATGCTGCCCGAGAACCTTTTTATTGTTTCCACTGATCTGCCGGCCTTTTGCGGATTTCCCGGCCCGGGAGAGACAACAATGCCGGAAACCGGTCTTGCAGCCAGGTCTTCGGGGTCGAATGCGTCGTTTCTGCAAACCTCCACCTCTGCTCCCAGCTGGCGCAGGTACTGGACCAGGTTGTAGGTAAATGAATCGTAGTTGTCTATTACGAATATCATGTCAGCCTCTTATAGGAGTTGGTTCCGGATCAGTTCCAGGGCGCGGCCCATTGCCGTGGCCTTGTTTACTGTCTCCGTGTATTCTGCCTCAGGCTCGGAGTCAGCCACGATGCCCGCTCCCGCCCGGACAGTCAGGGTGCCGCCGCTTATACACGCTGTTCTGATGGTAATGGCAAGATCCATGTTCCCGTGAAAGGATATATAGCCGACAGCCCCGCCGTAGGGCCCGCGCGGTTCGGGCTCCAGTTCGGAGATTATCTCCATTGCCCTTACCTTCGGAGCGCCGCTTAACGTGCCAGCAGGAAAGGTCGCAGCCAGAAGATCCCAGGCATCGCAGCCTTCGGTCAGGTCGCATGTGATGTTTGAGACAAGGTGCATAACATGGGAGTAGCGCTCCACTATCATCAGGTTGGTAACCTGGACCGTGCCGGTTTCCGCCACGCGGCCCAGGTCGTTTCTGCCCAGATCCACAAGCATAAGGTGCTCTGCCCGCTCTTTTTCGTCCTGCAGCATCTCATCTGCAAGGGCCCTGTCCTCCTGCTCTGTCTTTCCCCGCGGGCGGGTGCCTGCAATGGGGCGAAGCGCTGCAATTCCGTTTTCCAGCCTCACCATGGTTTCCGGAGATGAGCCCACCAGGACGGTATCATCGAGGTGCATGAAAAACATATAGGGCGAGGGGTTTATATAGCGCTGGGCCCGGTACAGGGCAGTGGGGTCGGAAGGGACCCGTTTCCCACAAAAAGGCTGCGATATTACAGCCTGGATTATTTCGCCGTCTTTTATCCTTGATTTCACGGTTTCAACGTTCTGCTTGTAAACAGAAGGGTCATGGACGGGAAAAAGGCTGATGTCTCCGGGCGGCTCAGCCTGCGGAAAAGGCCTGGCGCTTTTTTCCCTGACTGCCTGCTGTATGCTGCTGATGCGTTTTTCCGCTGCAGCGTAGGCTGAATCGGAATCCGGGTGATCCTTTTTAAAGCAGATTGCAACCATCATCAGTGTGTTTTTTATGTTGTCGAAAATAAGCATCTCGTCGGGAATAACAAAATCAGCCAAAGGCCGGTCAGCAGGAAGGCGGTTTTCGATTTTCTCGAAAAACGAAACCGCTTCATAGGTGAAATAACCGACCAACCCGCCCCAGAACCTGGGAAGACCGGGGATCACTGCCGGATCGTAGCGCTGCATAAGGCTGCGCAGCACCGGCAGTGGATCGCCGTGATGAGCGATTATCTCATTTTCACCGTTTTTTGCGATTTCCACGGTATCCGAATACACCTTTACCCTTGTGCGCGCCGAAGTACTCAAAAAGCTGTAGCGTCCCCAGCGCTCTCCTCCTTCCACGCTTTCGAGCAGAAATGCCGGGGACTGGTTATGATAGAGCTTTTTGAGCACAGACACAGGGGTTTCCATGTCCGCCAGAATCTCGCGGCAGACCGGAACCACGTTGTGGTCCCGGAAATAGCCTGCAAATTCGCTTTTTTCAGGAAATTGTCGCAGCAGCATGCAGTATGTTCCTTTTTGAAATTTTTCAGTATTGATGGCACCGTAAAAAGCATCTCACATAGCCCGATGTTTTTGCGGGAAGGAAGCCCTGCGGTCGGGATCAGTTTTTTCGCTCCTGACCGCAAGCGCTCAATGTCGCATCAAAAACCGATCCCGACCTTGGGCTTCCTTGGAAGTCCAATATCTGCGTTACG
>JAWLEU010000069.1:0-11017 GCA_041685965.1 Desulfosalsimonas sp. | reverse complement strand
GGAGGGCCAGATCTGCATAGAGGACAAGGGCAAGGTGATAGCAGCAGCCCTGAGCATAATAGTGCATTCAGACATTTATGAGGAAAAGCACTCTTACGACGACGTAGTTGGAAACGGCAGATTAAACAACCATGACCCCGACGGAGACGTGCTCTACGGAATCGACATATTTGTTCACCCGGAATACAGGGGCCTGCGCCTGGGCAGGCGGCTCTATGACGCCAGAAAGGAACTGTGCGAAGAGCTCAATCTCAGGGGAATTATTTTCGGCGGCCGCATCCCCGGCTACAACAAACACCACGAGGAACTCACTCCCCAGCAGTACATTCAGAAGGTAAAAAACAACGAGATCTACGATCCTGTACTTTCATTTCAGCTTGCCAATGATTTCCACATTAAAAAAATACTCAAGGACTATATTCCCGAAGACAGCCAGTCCCGGGCCTACGGAATCCTGATGGAATGGAACAACATATATTACGAAAAAAAGCGCAAGCTCTTCGGAGGCAGAAAAGCATATCCGCGAATCGGGGTTGTGCAGTGGCAGATGCGCCCGTTTGCCTCATTTGACGACTTTATACAGCAGGCTGAATTTTTCGTGGACGCAGTGGCCGGATACAACTCGGATCTTGTACTTTTCCCTGAGCTTTTAAACGCGCCCCTGCTGCGCAACTTCAACCAGGAAAACCCGGCTGAATCCATGCGCTCGCTGGCTGAATACACCGAGCCTTTAAGGGAATCGTTTCTCCAGATGGCACTTGCCTACAACATCAACATAGTTGCAGGCAGCGTGCCTGAATACATAGACGATCATCTCTACAATGTCTCTTATCTGTGCAGGAGGGACGGAACATGGGATGCCCAGTACAAGCTGCACATAACGCCGGATGAGTCACTTTACTGGGGCCTGCGCGGAGGCAGCGACCTGAGGGTTTTTAACACTGACATGGGAAAGATCGGAATACTGGTCTGCTATGACATAGAATTCCCGGAACTCTCCAGGCATCTTGTGGACAAGGGGATGAACATACTGCTGGTGCCCTACTGGACAGACACCAAAAACGCGTACCTGCGCGTAAGAAGATGCGCCCAGGCCCGGGCCATTGAAAACGAGTGCTATGTTGCCGTCTCAGGCAGCGTGGGCAACCTGCCCAGGGTGGAAAACATGGACATCCAGTATTCCCAGGCAGCGGTGTTTACTCCCTCTGATTTTGCCTTTCCACACGACGCAATAGCTGCAGAAGCTACACCGAACACGGAAATGACCCTCATGGTGGACCTGGATCTCGACCTTTTAAAGGAATTGCGCCAGCAGGGAAGCGTGCGCAACCTGCAGAGCCGGAGAAACGACCTTTACAAGATCCTCTGGAAACCTGCAACAGGGGCCCTGGAGTATTCCATATAACACGAAGCAAAAAAAGAGGCGTAAACCGACTGCAGGCAGAACACCGGGAAAAATTTTCTAAAACGGCCTTTTTGCTTCCAGATTTTCCAGGCGCGCGTCAAAATCCGCGCGCCTGGCATCAGCCTCTGCGGACAATTCCTCCAGGCGTTCAAACCCTGCGTCTATTTTCTCTCGGCATTCGTGCAGCTGCCGGGAAAGCTCCGCGATTTCCCCTCCTCCGCCGTTTGATGAGGCTTCCTGCATTTTCCGGTTGAGCTCCTCGAGTCTGGCCTCCCACTGCACAATATCGTCTTCCGTATTTTCGATTTTTTTCTCTACGGGCTTTAAGACCCTGCCCTTTTCAGCCAGGATCTCGGATCGCAGCCTTCTGAATTCCTTTCTGCTGATTTCCGGGGCGTTTTGCCGGTCTGACGCAACAGGGCAGTTCTGCGCAGTATCGTCGTCTTCCCGCCAGCCCACATCTTCTAAAAACCGCTGATAAGTGCCGTCGAACACATCTATGCCGCCTGCCTGAAACACAACCAGGCGTTCGGCAAGGGCATGGAGAAACATTTCATTGTGAGTAACCATAACCACAGCGCCGTCAAAATTATCAATGGCGGAAAGAAGTGCATCGGCGGACTCCATGTCAAAATGATTTGTGGGCTCATCTAACAAAAGGAAATTCACCGGCCTGGCAAGGAGCCTGCCGAGCATTACCCTGCATTTTTCACCGCCTGAAAGCACCCGTATCTTTTTCAGGGCCTGCTCTCCTTCAAACAGCATGGCCCCGCAGATGCTGCGCGCCCCCTGCCGCCCCATGTCAGGGTCTGCAGACAGAACCTCTTCTTCCACGGTACGTTCGTCTGAAAGGGTGTGTATGTTTGTCTGCTCGAACAGGCCTTTTGCGCTGTTGGGGTGGTTTTCAATTCTGCCTGACTCAGGGGAAAGATCTCCTGCCAGCATCCTGAGCAGGGTGGTCTTGCCTGCACCGTTTCTGCCTACAATGCAGATGCGCTCGCGGGGGCCTATGGTGAGTGAAAAATCGGAAATCAAAGGTTCGCTTTCGCCCTGCTGCGAATCATAGGAAAAAGAAAGGTTTTGCGCGCTCAACATGTATTTGCCGGAAAACGGAATGCTGTTAAATGAAAAATCCAGGGTCTTTGCTTTTTCCAGTCTCTGTTTCCGGGTGAGCTTGTTAAGTGTCTTTACCCTTGACTGCACGAGATTGGCAAGCCTGGCCTTGGCCCGGAAACGGTTTATGAAGCGCTCTATGTCCTTTCTCCGCTTCTCGTCGTTCTGCCGGGTTTTTTCGTATACCTCTTCTTCCTGTGCGATCCAGGAGTAATACTTTTCAGTGCTGCCTGCGACCTTTCGCACCTTTCTGCGGTGGATGCCGGCGATATGGGTGACCACCTGGTCCATGAAGCTTCTGTCATGCGTTATAACAAACAGCTCTCCAGGCCAGTTTACAAGAAAACGCCTGATCCAGCGTATTGAGGTTATGTCCAGGTAGTTGGTGGGCTCGTCGAGCAAAAGCATGTCCGGTCTTGACACCAGAACCCTTGCAAGATTAAGCCGGACCTGGTAGCCGCCTGAAAATTCGGAAGGCGGCCTTTGCATGTCCTCTGCAGAAAAACCCAGCCCTGCAAGAATCTTTTCCGCCTGCCAGTGCTGCCCCTCTGAATCAGCCGGAAGGCCTTTCATAGCCTCTTCAAGAATTGTGGGGGAGAAAAACTCAAGCGATTGGGAGACATGGCCGATTCGGTAATTTTTGGGACAGCTTACGGTGCCCGAATCAGCGGACTCTTCTCCCAGGATTATCCTGAAAAGAGTGGTTTTTCCATGGCCGTTTCTGCCCACAAGGCCCACGCGCTCTCCGGCGTTGACCCGGAAGCTGATATTGTCTAAAAGCACGGTTCCGCCGTAGCTTTTGCTCAATCCCTCGATATTGATCATACCCGGTTACAGTCCAAACTGTCCAAACGGTTGCTAAGCCAGTATAAATTTTTTTAAAATAACGGATAAAAACGAAGAACAAAATTCGAAATCCGAAGCCAGAAGTGCAAAATTCGAAATCCGAAGCACGAAATTCGAAACAAATCCAAAATCCGAATTCAAAATGCTCAAAACAAAAAAGAATTCGGGACTTTCTATTAAGTAAGAGCGGACCCGGTTTCGGTCATTTGGATTTTGGTGATTCGAATTTGTTTCGGATTTCGGATTTCGAATTTCGAATTTGTTTTGAATTTCGGATTTCGAATTTCGAATTTAAACTTTCCTTGGCCCCTTCTGACCTTAAATACTTACAATGGCTGGTTCTACGCTTTATCTATTCCCAATTTGCTGCATCTGTAGCGAAAAGAGCGGAAACTTATGCCCAGCAGATCGGCAGCCTTGTTCTTGTTGCCGCCTGAGCAGGAAAGCGCCTTTTCAAGATAAGCGCGCTCGATTTCCTCCAGGATACTGTCGAGATTAACTCCTTTGGCGACCTCGTCCAGATCGAACCTACGGTTTTCAATTCCTTCTATCCAGCGGCGCTTGTGAATTGACAGGGAAAGATTGTCAGGCAGCAGGATGTTTGTTGTGGACAAGGCCACGCTGCGCTCTATAAGATTTTCAAGTTCACGGATATTTCCGGGAAAATCATATTTCTGAAGCAGGTCCACTGCATACGATGAAATCTTGGTCATCTCCTTTCCGGCCTGACTGGAGTATTTTTCCAGAAAGTGCTGGGCCAGCGGGCGCAGGTCCCCCTTGCGCTCCCTTAATGGCGGGACCTTGATTTCAACCACATTTAACCTGTAATAAAGGTCTTCGCGGAAACGCCCCTCGATCACCTCGTCTTCCAGGCGCTTGTTGGTGGCTGAAATTATCCTTATGTCCACGGAAACATCTTCGTTTGCGCCCACAGGCTTAAATGAGCGCTCCTGGACCACCCGCAGCAGCTTGACCTGCATTGCCTGGCTTAAATCCCCGACTTCGTCGAGAAAAACGGTACCGGTGTCCGCGGTTTCAAAAAGTCCTTTTTTGTCTGCGGCCGCCCCTGTGAAAGCACCTTTTTTGTATCCGAAAAACTCGCTTTCCATAAGGGACTCAGGGATGCTGCCGCAGTTTATGACTACAAACGGCCTGCCTGCACGCTCGCTCTGGTTATGGATGGCCTGTGCAATAAGCTCCTTGCCTGTGCCGCTTTCACCAGTGATCATCACATTAGTCCTGGTGGGGGCCACCTGCTCGATTAGCGCGTAAATATGCTGCATCCTGGGGCTGTTGCCCACCAGGAGTCCGAAATGAAGACTTTCGCGCAGTTCGTCTTCAAGCCGCTTTTTCTCATCCGAAAGAGTCTTTAACTCCAGGGCCTTTGATATGGTCTGCCTGAGCTCGTCATTGTCAAAAGGCTTGGGAAGGTAATCATATGCCCCTTCGTTCATGGCCTCAACCGCATTTTCCGCTGTGGCGTAGGCGGAAATCATTATCATAACAGTATCAGGGTTCACGGACTTGGCCTTGCGCAAAACGTCAAGACCGCTAATGTCGCCCAGGCGGATATCGCAGAGCACAAGATCAAACGAGTCCTGCTCAAGCATGGTATTTGCCTGACGGCCCGTGTCAGCGGTTTTTACTCCGTAGCCTTCCCTGCTGAGCATTATTTCAAGAAATTCCCTCATGCTCAGCTCGTCGTCAACTATCAGAAGGTTTGCCCGGTCTGTCATATGGCAGAAAAGCTCTTGCTAGGAGTCTTTTGAAAGATGGTATACAACTTCGCCTGCGGCAATGGTGTAAGCAGCACACCCCCTGAGGTTCCATCCGTCAAACGGGGAATTGCGGCTTTTGGAACGGCCCTTGTCAGCTCTGTATGTATATTCGTATGAAGGATCGATTATCGTGATATCAGCTGCCAACCCGGGGGCAATTCCGCAGGGTTTTCCTATGATTTTCGCAGGATTTTTCGACATTGCCGCAACGAGCTGCTGCAGGGATAGAATTCCTTTTTCAACAAGTGCAAGCCCGAGACCAAGAGAGGTTTCCAGTCCGATAATCCCGTTTGCCGCCAGATCGAATTCAACTTCTTTTTCAATCTGAGCGTGCGGGGCGTGATCCGTAGCAATCGCGTCAATTGTGCCGTCTGCAAGACCATCTGCAACAGCCTGCCTGTCTGGTTCACAGCGAAGCGGAGGGTTCATCTTTGCACGGGTGTCATAGGATTTCACAGCTTCATCCGTGAGTGTGAAATAATGGGGGGCGGTCTCTGCGGTCACTGCCGCGCCTCTTGCCTTTGCAGCCCTTATTGCCTCCACTGACTGCCGCGTGCTCACGTGGGCAATATGAACAGGCGTGCCAGTGAGCTCGCTTAAGGCAATATCGCGCATAACCATGACGCTCTCGGCTGCGTTGGGAACACCGGAAAGGCCGGTAAGAGTCGATACTGCTCCCTCGTTTATAACCCCTCCTGAAAGACCGGGATCCTCGCAGTGCGAAATCACGGCAAGCCCGATGCCCCCGGCGTATTCCAGTGCCCGGCGCATGAGCTGGGAATCAGCCACCGGCTTTCCGTCATCAGAAACCGCAACCGCGCCGGCGTCCTTTAATTCACCATATTCAGCAAGCTGCTCACCGCAGAGTCCTGCGCTGACAGCAGCCACCGGATACACCCTTACCCCGCAGCAGCGTGATGCATGCTCGATTATGTAGCGGGTAACAGAGGCGGAATCGTTTACCGGGGAAGTGTTGGGCATGCAGCATACAGAGGTAAATCCTCCTGCAGCCGCAGCCCTGGTGCCTGTTTCTATGGTTTCTTTGTACTCCTGGCCCGGTTCGCGCAGGTGAACATGCATATCAATAAGGCCGGGGACCACCACAAGGCCGGCTGCGTCTATTACTGCGGCAGAATCCAGGCTTTCTTCGGGGTCTGCTGCCCGGCCTTCACCGACTTTTCGAACTTCTGCAATCCTGCCGTCCTCAATAAGTATATCCGCAGCGGCGTCAAAAGCCCCGGGATCGAGGACCCGCCCGCCTTTAATAAGCATCTGCATCCCGCATACCTCCTGAGACCAGGTAATAAAGGGCCATTCTAAGTGCGACTCCGTTGGCGACCTGTTCCAGGATAACTGAAAAGGGCCCGTCTGCAGCCTCCTGGCAGATTTCAACACCCCGGTTCATTGGTCCCGGGTGCATAATCAGCGCATCAGATTTAATTTTTGCAAGCCTTGCGGTATTCAGCCCGTACTGCGCTGCATACTCCCTTTCGGTGGGAAAAAGGAACCTTCGCTGGCGTTCTTTCTGGATTCTTAACATGATAATCACGTCAGCCCCTGTGACAGCATCGTCAACGCTTTTTGCAACCTCCGCACCGAGGTGATCTATGCCGGGCGGTATCATGGTTGCGGGTCCGGCAACAGTTACTGCTGCACCCATCCTGGAAAATCCGAGAATGTCTGATCTTGCCACCCTGCTGTGTGCAATATCACCTATTATGGAAACGTTGAGACCCTCAAGCGTCCCCTTGGCCTCTTTTACTGTCATCATGTCGAGCAGGGCCTGGGTGGGATGGGCATGCATCCCGTCGCCCGCGTTTATGACAGAGACGTCAAGGCTGCGGGCAAGCATCCGGGCGGCGCCTGCTGACGAATGGCGCATCACGATTATATCAGGACTCATTGCCTGTAGGTTTCTGGCTGTATCCAGAAGGGTTTCGCCCTTGACGATGCTGCTCGTCGCGGCGGCAATGGCCACGCTGTCCGCGGAAAGACGCTTTGCCGCAATATCAAAGGAAATCCTGGTCCGGGTGCTCGGCTCCAGGAAAAACAGAACTATGGTTTTGCCGCGCAGAGTGGGAACCTTTTTAATCGGCCTTCTGGAAATCTCCTTTAAGCCGAATGCGGTTTCCAGAATAAGATCGATTTCTTCCGCGGAAAGCGACTCAATGTCCAGGATATCCTTCTTTGTCCACTTCATTGGCACGATTCCCGGTTATTCCAAAATTTTGCCGATCCGGCCCCACCTGACCCCGAAATCTTCCTTGTCCCAGGACCAGTAAATTATAAAAGCCTCTCCCTTTATGGCAGACTCCTGCACAAACCCCCAGAATCTGGAATCATAGCTGTTGTCACGGTTGTCGCCGAGTACAAAGTATCCCCCTTCAGGAACCGTTACAGGACCGAAATTGTCGCGCTTGTTCTCGGATGCCGGAATCATTCCGTCTCCGTTATGCTTTACGGTATAATTATCAGCGCGTTTTCCGTTGACGTATACCTCCTTGTTCCTTATTTCCACAACATCGCCGGGAACAGCCACTACTCTTTTTATAAAGTCCTTGTCCGGCTCCACCGGATATTCAAAAACAATTATATCCCCCCGCTCAGGCTCACTCACAGGAATGATTGTGGTATTGGTTACAGGCAGCCTGACTCCGTAGATGAATTTGTTTACAAGAATATGGTCGCCCACCTGCAGTGTCGGCTCCATTGAACCTGAAGGTATTTTAAAGGCCTGCACCACGAACGCCCGGATAAAAAGGGCAAGCAAAACCGCAATAACAATTGCCTCAAGGTTTTCCCTGAGCCTGCTTTTGCGCTTTTGGCCCTCCTCGCCGGAATGTTGCCCCGTATTATTTTTCGGTTTTCTTTTCAGCATCAAACACGTTTTCGGTGACTTCAATAAGCAAAGTATAAAAATAGCTCAATTTAGAAGAGATATCAACAGCTTTACCTTCCCTCAGACATCTCTTTCACATTGTCTAGTTTTTGGGTGACATTGTTTTTAATCCAGGAACCATCCCACCACTCTACCGGCTCCACGAAAATATCGTTAATAAACATACCGTAGTGAAGATGATCTCCCCCCGCAAGGCCGGTCGTACCTGTAGTGCCCAGTATATCGCCCTTGTCGACCTTGTCGCCCTGCGAAACATCGGCCCGGCTTAAATGGGCATAAAGAGAAAACAGCCCGAAGCCGTGATCAATTGTCACGACATTGCCATAAATACCCGCCCGGCCCACAAAAGCAACCCTTCCTCCGTTGGCTGCAGGCACGGGAGCATGCCTTACAGAGGCAAGGTCTGTGCCCATGTGCACCTGCTTGTCTATTTCACTTCCCTGGTTCACGTAGCTTCGGCGGTCTGCAAAACTGGCCATGCGCTGGGAATTCGGCATCTGGAGAAAACTGCCCTCCCAGTGCATAACAGAATCACTCTGTTCCCCGGATGAAAGGATGGTCTCATTGTTTTTCTTCCTGAGTTCCCGGTTTATATACAAAAACTGATCCACAGGAGATTCGTCATCCGGGAAGCCTTCCGCATCATGGAATTTGGGCAGAATTTTTTTCAAAAAACCATCTGTTATATTAAGAGTGGCGGATTTAAACCGCCTTTGCCTGAGGTGAACCGGAAATCCGCTTCGGCCGGTGTTTCCCGCCCTGTCCTCTGCCTCAACGTACATGTCCACGTCCGTGTCCTGGTCATGGGCAAGACCGAAAAATGCAATGCATATCTCGGGATCATCAAAGTAGCCGCTGTATCCGGGGAAAAAATGGCCGTCCACTGAAACACCGTGCCTGGGGCAGTCTTCTGAGAGCCTGTATGCAATCAGGCCCGCGCCGCCCTGGCTTACATTATGCTGACCGGTGAGCACCTCAACATGGGGAGAAGTTGTGTCAACCACCAGGTCCTTTTCAGATATGGCCCTGTTGCCGGAAAATCCGTTTCTCCAGGAGTAATCCCATGCCTCCACACGAAGAAGAGCCTTGCCGTCTGAAATTCCTAGTTCCCGGGTATCCATGTCTATGCTGAAGCCTTGCGGGTCGTGTTTGCCTGCGGAATCGCCCTTTTCATATTGCTCATCAATGAGCACATCTTCACTTTCATCCTGCACTAAGGTGAGCCTTATTCTGCGGACCCCGCTTTTTTCATCCCATGCTTCACCTTCAATCCGATGATCTTCTGAGATATACTCATTTTCCATGTTGAGCTCAATGCGCGGTTCTCCGCCTTCAAAGCCTGAAAATACCAGCCATACAGCCGCACCGATCACCAGTGCTCCCAGAGCCGCGGCCAGAAAATATTTAAACCCTTTTCCCTGCTGTCTTTTTCTTGATGACATAACCTCTTTCCTGTCTGATATTGATTGAAAAGTATCTTTACCAGCTCGGTGTTTTTGTGGCAAGGCCTTATTTTCGCATCTTGACTTTTGCAATCCTGCGGGGTAACAGGAGGCATGAATTTTGCGGCGCAATACAATGGCCGCTGCTATAAATAAGGACTTTAAAATGTTAAGGTAAGACAGAATCTTAAAAAGTAAGTTGTTAGATGGCGCCGTAAAAAGTTTAAGATCAAGGTAAAAAGCCTGGAAAGCAACATACGGCAAAGGAAAGTTTACATGAAACCGGTATACGTAGACCGCATAGCTCTGGGCGGAGGGCAGTTTGTTCTCGTGGCCGGACCCTGCGTGATTGAGGATCCTGAAACCACATTGCGCACAGCCCATAGTCTCAGGGAAATAACCAGGAAACTGGGAATACCTTTTATTTTCAAGGCTTCCTACGACAAGGCCAACCGGACCTCGATCAATTCATACCGGGGCCCGGGCCTTGAAAAAGGCCTTGAGGTGCTGGCATGGATCCGCAGGGAGGCAGATGTCCCGATAGTTTCTGACATTCATAGCACCCAGGAGGTTGATGCTGCCGCAGAAGTCCTCGATATGATACAGATACCCGCTTTTTTGTGCCGCCAGACCGACCTTGTGGCTGCAGCCGCCCGGACGGGCAAACCCGTTAACATTAAAAAGGGCCAGTTCCTCGCTCCCTGGGACATGGCCAATGCGGCAGAAAAAGCAATGCATAGCGGCAATGAACGGATTGTCCTTACCGAACGGGGCGCGTCTTTCGGCTACAACAACCTGGTATCTGACATGAGAAGCATTCCAATTATGCAGGATACCGGATGCCCGGTAATTTTTGACGCCACCCACAGTGTCCAGCTTCCGGGAGGAGCCGGGCGAGCCTCGGCCGGCCAGCGCGAGTTCGCGCCCGTACTTGCAAGGGCGGCTCTGGCAGCCGGAGCTGACGGCATATTCATGGAAATACACCCGGATCCTGATAAGGCCATGTCAGACGGACCGAATTCCATCGCCCTTGACGATGCGGAAAAAATACTTACCGGTCTCAAAGCCATAGACGATGCAATGGCGCGGATTGAATCATGAGCGACAACGGTCTTGAACAAATAAGGCTTCTGCTGTTTGATGCAGACGGGGTTCTTACCACAGGACAGATAGTATACAGCAGCGGCGGGGATGAATCCAAATCCTTTGACGTCAGGGACGGGTTTGGAATCCGCATGTTAAAAGAAGCGGGTCTGATGACCGGCATTATAACCGGCCGTCATTCCGAGGCACTGGAACGCAGGGCCGGGGAACTGAAAATCGATTTCTGCCGTTTCGGCGCGCGGGATAAAAAGGCCCTGCTTGAAGGAATCCTTGAACAGGCAGGATGCAGCAGTCAGCAGACAGCTTTTATTGGCGACGACCTTATTGACATCGGGATAATGAAAAGCGTGGGTGTAGGGATTGCAGTAGCAGACGCCCATGAGGCTGTAAGGCAGCACGCCTGCATAGTTACTTCCAGGCCCGGAGGCAG